>CAYUIZ010000077.1:0-7593 GCA_964444885.1 uncultured Sphingobacteriaceae bacterium
GCGAAGCAGCTCACCCAATTCAGCGTATTGTCGAAATCATCGCCCCCGGCACGAATCGCCTCCACCCAGGAGCTGTAGTCGGTGTAGGGGCGGTCGCCGATGAGCCGTTTGTTGAGCTTGTAGGCCCGTCGTTGCACGTTTAGCCCACCGGGAAGCACACCTTGGGTATGGCAGCCGCGGTAGATACAGTCGCGCATGGTGTCAAAAATATCCATCACCCCTTTGCGGGTTTCCTCATCGCTGCGCCACGCTTGCTCGTTCTCCATCACCAAATCAGATACCTTGAGCCCCGTGCGAATACAGCCTACGAGCAAATCGCGGGCTGTCTGTACCGGGAAGGGGAGATCTACATGGGAGTCGCGCGTGTCGTTTTCCCCTTCTTTGGTGACAAACCCGCCCCCAATGGAGTAATACGTCTCGCTAATGGCCGTGCCGTCGCGCAACATAGCCTGGAAGGTGACCGCATTGGGGTGTGCTGGTAGGCTTTCGGCATACAGAAACAACAAGTCGTCGGTGTAGGAAAACGGAATAGTGGCTTTGCCGGCCAGCGTCAGTGCCCCTGCTACCTTGATACGCTCCACCTTGGGAATCACGTCTTCGACGTCGCACGTCACCGGATCTTCGCCGCACAGCCCCAGTATGACGGCTATGTCCGTGCCGTGGCCGTGGCCCGTTTTGGCGAGGGAGCCGTACAGCAAGATCTTGATTGTCTCTACGGCGGACAGCACGTTGCGCGCCGCAAGTGATTCGGCAAAGCGCTGGGCGGCACGCCACGGCCCTAAGGTATGCGAGCTGGAAGGCCCGATACCGATCTTAAACATGTCGAATATGGATATTTGCTCGTTCATCGCACGTCAAATCGCAAAAATGCGGCTTGACCAAAGATAAGGCTTTATTTTGCTTTCCCTAAATCCGGACGTGCAATTCAGCCCGCGATGGACAATTGCTCGATGGCGATGAAAATAACGTGGGCCGGGGGTGCACGACAAATCCTCACAAACCCGTGGTTGGTGTTGTCACCGACCACTTTCCCGGGTCTGGCGGTTGGTCATAAGACACAACCGCAGGTGAGAAGTGAAATATGTCGTGCACCCCGTGGGCAGCTGCGCGAAAAAAACTATATTTGATTTTACAAACTAATGTAAGCGTATAAACCAAAAAAACCTTCAACGTATGCAATTCCCAGAATACACTGACATCGACAGCGGGCTGGCAGCCGGCATCGGTACCGCCGGCGTGGTGTTTTGGCTCGCCGTCATGGTGTTTTACATCGCCGGCTTATGGAAAATGTTTCAAAAGGCGGGCAAGCCCGGCTGGGCTGCCATTATCCCCATCTACAACATCATCGTTTTGGCCGAAATCGTCGGCAAGCCCATCGGATTCGCGTTGCTCGCCGCTTTGGTGCCTTGCGTCAACATCGTGCTGATGGTTTGGCTTACCAATTTGCTGATGAAAAGTTTTGGCAAGGAGGTGCCGCTATGGACGATTCTGGCGGTGTTGTTCCCGTTTATTGTGTACCCTGTCATCGGCTTTGGCGATGCGCGGTACATCGGCCCCACGGCGGCAGAGGCCCAGCAACATCCATTTATCCGGCATGACAGCGACCAGAACGCATTTAGGGATGGAAATCAAGCGCCCTAGTCAATTTCGGGCAAATGCAAACGCCTTCGTCATCGGCGCGTCGGCATCGGTATTTTATTTGCCTTGTCCGTTTAAGGTGATGACCGGCATGGATTGTCCCGGCTGCGGTTTCCAGCGGTCGGTGGCGGCCTTGTGGGAGGGCGATTGGATAACTAGTTTCCAGCTTTATCCGCCTACAATCCCGGTATCGCGCTCTTTGCATTTCTAGGGCTGAAGTGGCGGTTCAAGTGGGATCGCAAAGATTGGTTGGCTCGGCGCGCGGGAATCGTGGTGGTGGGGGTTGTCTTGGTGTCGTACGCGCTAAAATTGCTTCGGATAGCGCCACTGTCCCTAGGCATCACCTAGTCTACTGGAGGGATTTCCCGGGTTACTATTTCAGGGAATTCCTTATTTCTCGGCCAATTCGGTGAAAGAATGGCCATTTTAGAATCGAACTTCGGTTAAAAGTGATTTCTCTGATTTGTTGCATAACTTGTTCTTAGCATGGTTCTTGTTTTGTTATCTTTGCTAACAAACTGAACAAAAGCTGCATTATGCAACGTATACAAGTGGTCCTGACCGTTATTTGCCTTTCATTACTGCTTCCCGTATCCGTGTGGGCCAACAGCGATCCCCATCCGAATCCGGTGCCTAAACGCGAGTTTCGGGGGGCGTGGATTGCCACGGTGGTCAACATCGACTGGCCGTCTAAGGCGGGCCTGTCTACCGCCCAGCAGCAAGCCGAGCTCATCGCGATGCTGGACAACCACCAACGTGCGGGCATTAACGCCGTTATCCTGCAAGTACGCCCTTCGGCAGACGCACTGTATGCCAACAGCAAGGAGCCTTGGAGCCGTTTTCTCACCGGAAAGCCGGGGCAGGCACCTTCGCCGTTTTATGACCCGCTTGAATTTGCGATCACCGAAGCACACAAACGGGGCATGGAGCTGCATGCCTGGATCAACCCCTACCGCGCTTCGTTTGACTTGGTCGACGCCAATATTGCGCGCGATCACATCACACGCCGGAAGCCCGAGTGGTTTTTCAATTACGGGGGCAAAAAGCTGTTTAACCCCGGAATCCCCGAAGTACGGCATTACATTAACGAGGTAATTATGGAAATTGTCCATCATTACGACGTGGACGGCATTCATTTCGACGACTACTTCTATCCCTATCCGGTGGGCAATGCGGCCATTCCGGATGCAGCCACCTTCAAGCGTTATCCCAATGGATTCACCAACATCGCCGACTGGCGGCGCAATAACGTCAACTTGTTGATCAAAGAACTTTCGGACAGCATCCGTGCCGGCAAAAAGCATGTCAAGTTTGGAATCAGCCCCTTCGGCATTTGGGATAACAAGCGCGATCATCCCGAGGGGTCGCAAACGTCCGGTTTGAGTGGTTACCGCACGCTTTATGCCGACGCCTTGGTCTGGTTGCAGGAAGGGTGGATAGATTATGTCAACCCACAGATCTACTTCCCTTTCGGGATGGCCGCCGCACCGTACGATGTGCTGGTCGACTGGTGGAGCAAGCATACCTACGGACGGCATTTTTATATCGGGCACGCCGCCTACCGGGCATCCGACAACCGCGGCGGTTGGGAAAACCGCAACCAGATTCCACGGCAGATACGCTATATGCGCGACAATAGGAATGCACACGGAAGCGTTTTCTACAGCGGCAAACATATCAGCAACAACGTGGTTGGCCTGCGCGATACGTTGCAGTATGACCTCTATCGCTACAAGTCCTTGCCACCGGCCATGCCTTGGCTGGATAGTATCCCGCCCTCGGCGCCGTTCGGCTTGCAGGCCCGGCAGTTGGAGCAAGACCGCAGCACGGTGGTCCTGCATTGGCAGCGCCCTGAAGTAGCCGAAGACGGTGACCAGCCGTACGGCTACGTGGTATACCGGTTTAATGAAGGTGAGGAAATCGATTTGGCAAACGCACAACATATCCTCCACATCACGTACGACAGTGCCGAGCTCACCTATGTGGATAGCATGGTGCGGGAGGGCAGCCAGTACACCTACGTAGTGACCGCGATTGATCGGCTGAAAAACGAGAGTACGCCGTCTAACATCATGCACGTGCAGACCGCCGCGGCAGACTAGACCGATTCTGCGTACGCCTGAAAACCGAATATCACGAATGCGAGGCGCCTACGCCTTGGCGCGGATTCGTTCGGAATACGATTCGTCCCAGTGTTGTATGGTAGAGCTGTACAGCGCCTCGTTGGCCATTGCCATGCAAAGCGTGCCCTTGGCACCTGTGGTAATGTTGGACGAAGGGGTAGCGCCGGTTTGTATGCAGTGGTGGAACTCCTCCAGTGCATAGATGGTGCCGTCGCGGGTGCGCTCGGGCAAAATCTGATAGCCTCCGTCAGCACTGGGTTCGATCTTTGTGGCGCCGGTCACGCCATCCACGATTTCGCCCGAGGCAGCGTCTTTAAACGCCGGTTCGGGATAGAACATGCCCGTACTGGTCAGCAGTGAAATGGTTCCTTTCGTTCCCTTGATCTTAAACAGGTAGCCGTCCCGTGCATTGCCCAGGGTCGTGCCAAAATTGCCCACGATTCCTTCCTTGTAACGAAGTGTCAGTTGAACATTGTCGAACGTTTCACGTCCGTCAGGAAAAAGATCGATACCGCCGAAACCGGCAATCTGCTGCGGTTCGGTATCAAAGGCCCAGTTGACAAAGTCCATCTGGTGCGACAGCAGTTCAGCGACGAGTCCACCGGAATATTCCCGGTACATCCGCCAGTTGATCTGGCGCTCTAGGGCAGGATCCGGAACGGGCCGGCGCCAGTTGTTGTTGCGGTCCCAGCGGCAGTCGATTTGGGTGACCTGCCCTACCGTTCCATCTCCAATCAACTGCTTGACGCGGGCATAGAGTGGCGAAGCGCGGTATTGATATCCTACTTGGAAGGTTTGTGCAGGCCGTGCATGCACGAGGTCTGCCAAGTCGAACGCTTCCTTCATGGTGAAGGCCATTGTTTTTTCCAAGTAGACATGTTTGCCGGCGAGCCAGGCATCCTTGGCGATGCGAAAATGTTCGTGCAGGGGCGTGGCGATGAAGACGGCGGCGATGGAACGGTCGTCGAGCAACGCCCGGTAATCCGCCGTGGCACGGGCATTGGCGTTTGCATAGCGTTTGGCCTCTTGCAGTCGAAAATCCAATGTATCACAGTAGCCGCGGATCTCGTATTTGTCGGATAAATGGGTTTGTATGGTGTGCATCAGGCCTTTGCCTCGGTCGCCACAGCCGATTACGGCCACGCCGACACGCGCCTGGCGTCCCGGGGCAAGGATGCCGCCAGCCCATGAGGCTGGAGCGAGAAGTGCGCTGGTTCCTAAGAGTCCTACCTGTGCGATAAATGCTTTTCGTTTCATAATTCAGTATAACGTTTTGCAATATGGAGGAGCGTGCGGCATGCCGTGGCGGTAGGCATGCTCCCCGGTCAGGCAAAAATACAATAAAGAAGGACAATCGCTATGCCAAGGGGCTTTTGTCCCAACTTTGTGATGAGAAGGAGTCGCTAAGGACGCTTGCTCCGGAAGAAGTCGCTGACCATCGCTGCCGCTTGGTCGGCCATTACCCCGCTGACCACGGTGGTCTTGGGGTGCAGGATGTCCTTCGAGAATTTGGAGAAACCACGCTTGTCATCCTTCGCGCCGTACACGATGCGGCTGATTTGCGTCCAATAGGATGCTCCGGCACACATTACGCAAGGTTCGATGGTGACGTAGAGCGTACAGTCTTTCAGGTATTTGCCACCGACATAGTTGGCGGCGGCGGTAAACGCCTGCATTTCTGCATGGGCAGTCACATCCGTTAGGCGCTCGGTGAGGTTGTGCCCTCGGCCGATGATCGTGCCGTTGTGAACGACTACGGCGCCGATTGGCACCTCCTGCTGCGCCAGGGCCTTTTCGGCTTCTTTCAGCGCCTCCTTCATGAAAAGCTCATCGGGCACGGCATCGTGGGTGTCCTCGAAGTTGATGTATCGCATCGTCGTATTTAACTAAGACGTTTGGCCAATGCCTCGCCCGCAGGCGGGGTGCACAGTCCTTACAGGCGGTTGCTTTCTAGGTCGACCAGCCCCTTTTTGAGCGTAAAGATGATGTAGTCCCGGTCGCGATTGACGCGCTTGGCCAACCGGTTCACCAATTCGTCTTCCTTGCCGGGTTCAAATGCCAAGTCCGCGTCGCTCAGATGGTTGTATTTGCGCGTAAACTTTAGCTTGAGTGTCGCCCACTCTTCGGCCGTCATCGTTAGTGTTGCCATAATAAATGCCTTTAGTTTGCAAACTTAGCATAAAATGCAGGGCAATACAACCCGGAATTCAAAAGTTGAGGGACGGATAAGGGCGCTGCGCGCCTGTCATGCAGCAAAAGGCTGAAAACGACCGTGTTTGCCAAGGGAGCGCCGTCTGGAGGCATTTTCGGCTCGAATTTTGAGGCGAGTTTGCCGGTTTAGCTAACAAAAAGCTCGCGTATGGGTTATTCTCCACGGGGGTTTGTCATTAATTTTGAAAAAACATATCTATGAAGAAGTATTTGATTATCGTGGCATTGTTCGTGGCGGGCACGCTGACGACACAGGCCCAATTGAGCCCAGGCTTTCAACTGGGGGTGAAAGGCGGATTGAGCTTTTCGAGTCTGAAGGGTGAAGACGGGAGTTGGCTGGACGCCAGCATGCGTACGGGCTATCAAGCCGGTATATGGGCGCGTCTTGGTGGCGCTGGTTTCCACGTGCAGCCCGAACTCTACGTGACTGGAAAAAGCAGCGAGGCGAACCTCGTAGAAGAAGGCATTGACCGGGAGGGCAACATCTCCTTCACATCGCTCGACTTGCCCGTCCTGTTGGGGACTCGGGTGGGGTTAGGCGTTGCGGGCTTGCGCATCTACGCAGGGCCGGTGGTTTCCTTTGTATTCGACAAGAACATCGGTTCAACCCTGGGACAGGTCATTGAGTTCGACAAGTATAAAGATCAGCAGTGGGCGGTTACCGGTGGCCTCGGTTTGGATATCAGTAGCTTCCGTGTCGATTTGCGCTACGAGCATGGTCTTACCGAAAATGAACTGCGTTGGATGGGTGGCGAAGGCAGGTCAACCACGCACAAAATGAACGTCTGGACGGTCGGTATCGGATACCGCCTGTTTTAGACGTCGGCAAAAAGAATTGAACCAGCGAGGCTGCCTCCAAAAAAAAATGGAAGCAGCCTCTTTTCGTTGAAGATGAATTATTCTTACCCGGACTTTTGCCATCCTACAGATCCAACCGTAAAAAGTTGCCGTTTTTGTCGAACTTCAGCTCCAGGCCATTTACCAATTTCACTTCCTGACCCTTGCCATCCAGTTCCCAGTCGATAATGTACTGCTCGGGATAATTGGCTTTGACATACGCCAGTACGGGCGCGGGAATTACGCTGTCGGGCAGCTTAGCAGATCCTTCCACACCTTCGATTTTCCCTTTGCGGTCAAATTCCAGTTTATAGCCGCCACGGAGTATGACATCATAGCTGAGCGACAGTCCGTCGCGGTCCTTCACAATCTGAACGATCTCATATTCGGGAAAGTGGGTTTGGATATAGGTGGACACGTCCTTTGGCAACCCGTCTTCGGCGATTACGCTCTCTTTGTCGCAAGCGGTGAAAAGGAAAATCAATAGTCCCAGTCCAAATGTGTTTTTAAGTACTCGTTTCATATTTTTCTGTCTTAATTTTAAGGTAAGACAACCCAGCTGCCCGATACCCCTAGTGAAAAAGTGAAATTTTTTAGATCGGCTCGTGGTGTTAAGCGTATTGACCGGGAATTCAAGAGGCCCTTGGGTAGAAAACGGAATAAATAAACGAACCTGCGAATTGGATAGGCTACTTTTACTTGGAGGCAGGCCGTCCCTCCGTGAGGCAAGCCGTCCCTCCGTGAGGCAAGCCGTCCCTCCGTGAGGCAAGCCGTCCCTCCGTGA
>CAYUIZ010000077.1:7693-15217 GCA_964444885.1 uncultured Sphingobacteriaceae bacterium
GCCGTCCCTCCGTGAGGCAAGCCGTCCCTCCGTGAGGCAAGCCGTCCCTCCGTGAGGCAGGCTTGGAGACTTTTTTTGCTGTTCGTGTTTGTTTTTAAATTAGGTTATGGATTAGAAATCACTGCCTTGCGTCCCAGCACTTTGTCCCGCACGGCGGGAAGTGCGCGTCTGACTTACGACTTACGACTTACGACTTACGACTTACGACTTCTCGACTTACGACTTACGACTCCTTAACTTACGACTCCCTAACTTTATTGCACCACCCTAATTGCCAGGTTCAAACCTTTTTGCGTAACTTTGTTTTCATGGGATACGACCTGCAGGTAACGATTGACAAGGATTCGGGCTTTTGCTTCGGCGTGGTCTACGCGATCGACATGGCCGAGGAAATTCTTGAAGAAGATGGCTACCTCTATTGCCTAGGTGATATCGTGCATAACGACGAGGAAGTGGCACGCCTGCGCGATAAAGGCCTGCGTATCATATCGCATGACAAGTTGCCGGAGTTGCGGAATGAAAAAGTACTGATCCGCGCCCATGGCGAAGCGCCGGAAACCTACCGGATTGCCTTGGAAAACAATATCACGCTGATCGACGCATCCTGTCCGGTGGTACTCAAGCTTCAAAACCGAGTGAAGACGTCCCACGATTCGGACGAGCAAGTCGTAATCTACGGCAAACACGGCCACGCCGAGGTCATTGGCCTGACGGGACAAACCGCAAATGAAGCGATTGTATTCCAGGACCTGGCCGAGTTGGATAACGTGGATCTGCCCAAAAAATTTACCCTATACAGCCAAACGACAAAAAGCGTTGATAAATTTTACGAAATCCGTGATCAGCTAATTAAGCGTGGATACGACGTCAAGGCTAACGATACGATTTGCCGGCAAGTGTCTAACCGTTATGCGGATTTGGGCGAGTTTGCCGCACGATTTGATAAAGTGGTTTTTGTGGCGGGCAAGAAATCGTCCAACGGCCGCGTGCTGTATGACGTATGCCGAGCCAGCAACCCCAACAGTATTTTTGTGTCGGGTACCGACGAGCTTTCGGCCGAGATGTTCTCGCCCGGCGAGACGATTGGCATTTGCGGCGCTACGTCAACACCGATGTGGCTGATGGAAGATGTAAAAAGGCACCTCGAAAGCTTCTGATACGCCCGAATCTTCCCCTTTCATTCCGATTTTATTCCAACACTTTTTCGTAGGCCTTACGCGGGCTGCCGCGCAGGATAACGTCCCCGCAGTAGGCATAGCCCATGCGGTCGAGTGCCTTCATCATGGCGTAGTTGTCATAGTTGGTGTCGGCGCGCACGCTCCGTATACCCTGTGCCTGGGCAGCGGCTTCGATGTGTTCCAGCAGGCGGTAGCTGAGACCCCGTCCGCTGTATTCCTTAGCGATGGCCACGCGATGGAAGACGACGAAATCACCGGTCGTTTTCCACGCCCCGTCAATGTCGTCATACGCCGGTTCGTCGTTAATCAGTACGGCGCAATATCCCACCACGTTTCCAAGGTGCATCATGACGTACCCGACGTTTTTTTCGATATCCTGCCGGATGGTGTCCGGATTGGGATAACCGTCCTGCCATTGGTTGCTGCCGTCTTCCTTTCGGCTTTGAATCGCATCCTGCAAGATTGCCCAGATAGCGGGAACGTCGGAAAGGGTGGCTTTTCTGAATGGATACTCCATGATGCTAAGGTAACGAAAAGACTCCGAATTTTTTATTAATCATCCAACCCCAAATCCAGCTCGGCACCAGCCGATGGATCTATTTCCCTGCCCACATCGCTCGGCTGCCCTGACAACTTGGTTTTCCTAATTGGCGAAGTCTGAATCAATTGGTAGATTTGGGGAACATCGCGGACCTGACCGCCTTGTGCATACCGCGTACTATGGGTATAACGATCGCCGTCCTTTCCTGTCTACTGTTGCTCCTGGCCTTGCTGCCGTTCATCCGGCACCCGCATTGGGTTTTCCGCGTCCCGGGATTCATGAAGCTGCAGCTACTCATCGTACAGCTTGCGGTATTCCCGTTCGCTTTTTTGTTTACCGGCACCTATCCCTGGCTTTGGGCGGTGCAGGCATTGCAATTGGCCCTGATCGTGTACCATGCTTACGTGCTGGCGCGATACACCAAGTTCTGGCGCCGACAAAAATCGGCCGAGGGCAACACGGCTTCAGAACCGGTCCGCATCATCTCCTGCAATGTGTACCAATATAATACCGCGTATAATCGCTTTATTGACTTGATCCTTCGCGAACGGCCCGACGTCTTCCTGACAATGGAAAGCAACAGCGGCTGGGAGCAAGCCATGCGCGTCTTGGAGGAAGACTATCCCTACCAGCAGAAGGTGACGCTGGAGAACACCTACGGGATGCACCTGTACTCGAAGCTGAAGATGCACCGGGTGCAAACGCATTACTTCGTAGCCGACGACCTCCCCAGTATCGAGGCGGAATTGGAAAGCCGCGATGGACATCGGTTTGTGTTTTTCGGGGTGCATCCGCCGCCGCCGAGCCCCACCGAAGAGAAGAACGCCAAGGAACGCGATGGGGATCTACTTTGTGTAGCCAAGCGCGTGCGCGACTACAAACTCCCGGTGCTCGTCATCGGCGATTTCAATAACGTGGCCTGGGCGCGGAGTTCGCTGCTTTTCAAGAAGACGAGTCGGCTGATCGACGCGCGTATTGGGCGCGGCATATTGGCCACCTTCCACGCCAAATACTGGTTTTTCCGCGTGCCGCTCGACCTGCTTTTCCATAGCCCGGATATTTTTATCGATGAGCTATCCATCTTGGAGTCGGTCGGGTCGGATCATTTTCCGGTGACCTGTACGTTCCGTATCGACCACACCACTGCCAAACAGGAAGAAGAAGTGAAAAGCCTGGAAAGCGGCGAGATGGAGGAAGTCGAAGAGCGCATTGAGGAGGGTAAGGAGGAAGAAAGCGACAACCGCTAGGTACCGCCTAGCGTACCCGTCGGCCTTTCCAGTCGTATTTGCCCCAATTGCCCGCCAGGCCGATATATACGATATAGAGGACATGGACAATGGTCAGCGGCGGCAGGTAGCCGAGCAAGTGCTTGCGTCCGGCAAACTTGACCAATGGACGAAGGAAGACCCATTCGACGACAAACTTGGCGGCCAGTGCGCAGAAAAGCACCGTAGTATAGCCCGGCAGGAATAGTGCGAGCCCGCCAGCGGCTAGCAACGCCACATTGAACAGCCAGATACTGACACCCAGCGCGACGATAGCTTTGTTTTTGTACTTCGTGCTTTTGGAGGCCCAGCGCTTGCGTTGGCTCAGCAGCTCGCGCAGGGTAGGTTTGGCATCGGTATACACGATTGCCTCCGCCGATTTGCAGAAGCCGATACGGTCGGCGTAGCGTTCGGCTACTTTGTGAAGCAGCAATTCGTCGTCGCCGGATGCCAGGTCGTCGATGCCGGCAAATCCTCCCATTTCGTAGAACACATCGCGGCGGTAGGCGAGGTTGGCACCATTGCAGGTAGACGGGTGTCTGTTGCCAATGCCGGCGGCACCGAGGCCGATGAGGTACAGAAACTCCAAGGTTTGGGCTTCTTCAAAGGCGTTTTTCTCGTCGCTGTACACCACCGGCGACGACACCATGTAGAGCTCGTGTTGTTCGTAATAGGCCACAACGGTAGCCAGCCATTGCGGACCCATGCGGCAGTCGGCGTCCGTCGTCACCACCAATTCGCCCGTGGCGCGGGCAATTCCCTTGGCGATGGCTTTTTTCTTGTACGAGTTTAGCGGTTCGGATTCATTAAGCACGATGAGTTGGACACCGTCCCCAGCGTATCGCTGCACAACGGCCGAAGTGCCATCCGTTGAGTGGTCGTCGATGATGATGATTTCGAGCAGCTCGCGCGGATATGCCTGGGCAAGCAACGCATCGATGAGCGTGCCAATGTTGGGCGCTTCGTTGCGCGCGGCCACCAGTATGCTCACCCGCGTTCGCGGAACGAAACCGTCGGGCTTTCGCCACACCGGTAACCGGCCCCAGCCCATACGCATATAGGCGACGAGACCCACGTACAGCGTGGTGAGTATGGCCAGAAGAAGACTAACGAGTAGGATGCCCAAAGAAATTTATTTTTAATACGAAAACGGAGCCGATGATCGCCGGAAGGATCAAGTTCACAAACCAGATGCACGACACGATGGCCATCACGGCAATGTCCTGATCGGTGATGTAGCTATACAAATAGCTCGCCGTAACGCTCCGGACGCCAAAATCGAACAAATCTAGCGAAGGCAACGCGGATTGGACGAAAAATAAGATAAATATCATCCAGAGCATCGGGAAAAACGGCAAGTCGGGCAGCAACACAAGCATCAGGATGCAGTATTGCGAGGTGAATATCACGAAGCGCGTAAGGGAATAGCCAAACACGGTGAGGAGCTCGCGGCGGTCGTAACGCGTCAGCACCTCAAAAAATCGGTGGAGCTTGCGCATGAACCCGATGCGCGAAACGAGGGTGTTGATCCAGCGCACATTGAAATAGAGGATGACGAATATCGCCGCATAGCCAACGGCCAAGACCCAGATGCCCGCCTGTGCCCAAGGTTCCCATTCCAGAAACCGCGTCGCAAACCAGGCGATGCTGAGCGCCCCGGCTACACTGGTGAGCACCAGCTGCGCGAGGGCGCCTACGCCCATAGCCACCACCCCAAAGATGCGCTTGCGGGGCGATAGGAACATCACCCGCCCGCCGTACTCGCCCAGCCGGTTGGGCGTAAATACGGCCCACGTGAGACCGCAAAAAACCGCCTGCGTAGCACGGACAAAGCTGATCTTCTCGATATGCCGGCAAAGGTAGCGCCACTTGCCCACCTCGAAAAACCAGTTGACAAACATCAATGCCACCACCACACCAACGGTAATGACAACCGTCGATGTCCCCAAATCGCGGAGTAAGTGCGTGAAATCCCGCAAGTTCTGGTGGTCGCTGAGTTTATCGTGCAACACCCACGCTACCCCGAGAAGGATCGCGGCCTTAAAAAAAATGCTAAGTGCTTTTTTTACCCTGCTGGACAATACCCGATAATTTGTGTGCAATGTTACTAATTTTTTGACGAACGGCTGTCGGTGCGTCCCGCCCGGGTGCACGACAAATCGTCACAAACCCGTGGTTGGTGTTGTCACCGACCACTTTCCCCGGGTCTGGCGGTTGGTCATAAGACACAACCGCAGGTGAGAAGGGAAATATGTCGTGCACCCTCCCGCCCCCAGGGCTATGCCACTGTCGCGTGGACGTACTTTCTTATCTTAGATCAATGTTTGTCTAAACAAACATCCTGACCTTTGTATTGTTGAAAGATGACAAAAACTAAAAAACAAATTGATATGGCAACAACATGGATTCTGGACCCCACGCATGCGGAGGTCAGCTTTAAAGTAAAACACTTAGTAATTTCGACGATAACGGGTTATTTCCGGGCTCTCGAAGGTACGGTAACTACCGATTCCGAAGACGATTTCTCGAACGCCGAAGTCGCCTTTAGCATCGACACGGCAAGCATCGATACCAACCAAGAACAACGTGACGAGCACCTGCGCTCGGCGGACTTCTTCGATGCGGAGAAGAACCCCAAAATCACCTTCGCTTCTACCTCCCTGGAGAAAAAAGGCGACGACTTCGTGTTGACCGGCGACTTGACCATCTCGGGTACCACGCTGCCCGTTACCTTGGACGTGGAACACGGCGGCATAGTCACCGACGGCTACGGCAATGTCAAAGCTGGATTTGAGGTAACCGGAAAGATTAGCCGCAAGGCGTTCGGCTTGACCTGGAGCGCGGTTACCGAAGCGGGAGCCATTGTCGTCGGCGACGATATTAAGCTCGCCGCCAGCGTACAGTTCGTCAAACAGTAGATACAAGCAAATTTTCTGGCAAGGCTATCCGTATACAAGCGGGTGGCCTTTTTTTTATGGCTATCAGGCGTCCATATCGTATCCTTTCCTAGAAAGTACGACCGTTGAAACAGCGTGAATTACGAAATTTTCGTAAATAAATTTGGAGAATACGGTTAGTTACTATATTTTCGTAGACGTACGAAAAAATCAAAGATATGTTGAGGAAGACCGTATTTATCTTGTTGCTATTTACCTGTGGGCGTGGGGCATTGGCCCAACAGTCTGAAGCAGCCTTAGGCCGGATCCATTACGAATTTGTACATGTCAATGATACCCTGGAGCGCGACAAGGTGCACCGCGAGGAGTTCGTGCTTTATTTGGGGCAGGGCGCGCACCTGTACGGCAGCTATGCCAGCCAACGCATGCAACAACAAGTGCGCAAGCAAATGGAAGACCCGGCTTTTGACGGCAATCTGACCCTTCGGGGCGGGCGGAGCACGGCCGAATCCTACTACACGAACCTCTCTTCGCGCCAGTTTATGCAACTGTACAGTTTGGCAGGCCAGCAATACATCGTGGAAGATGCCTATCCCGAAATCGGCTGGGAAATCGGCGAGGAAACCCGCGAAATCGGGGGATACCTAGCCCAACAGGCAACCGGGCATTTCGCCGGGCGCGATTATACGGCCTGGTTTACGACGGAATTGCCTTTTGCGGGCGGTCCTTGGAAGTTGCTCGGCCTCCCCGGCTTGGTGCTCGAAGCGTATGACAGCCGCAGGGAAGTGGAGTTTCGGTATGCCGGTTTCGAAAAGCCCGAGGTGGGCGAAACGCTACTCCAATTGCCGGAAAACGCCGTCGAAACAGACAAGAAATCCCTCGACAAGCTTATCGAAGCGTATAAGAAAAACCCGCAGGCGGCTATGAGTGCCCGCAGTCGGGGATCGTCCGGCGGGGGCTCTATGTTCGGGGGTAGCAACAGCGACCTGGATGCTTCCCGCATCAAGAGCATCAACGTCTTCCGCGATTCGGAGACGACCTCGCCTACCACTAACAACCCATTGGAACTGAATTAAAAATGGACAGCTTATGATCGCTAAGACACTTGTTTTTTCCGTTGCTTTTTCTGCCCTTGGCTTATGGGCAACCGCACAAGAACCCGACGTGGCCCTGGCCACGGTGCGCTACGAACTGACCCACGTCAACGATACTTCGGATCGGGAGAATCCGCGTAAGGAAGAATTAATCCTATACATGGGCCAACGGGCCAGCCTATACCAAAGCGAAACCTTAGCACGGCGACGGAAGGAAATCGATGATCAGCTGAGCAAGCACCTGGCAGGCAACGGGGGCGCGCGGATATCGTTGTCGGCAGTCGCCATAGCGGGCGTCACCAATGAGCGCTTGTATGCCTTTCCGCAGGAAGGCAGGCTCGTCATGAGTGATCAAATCGGATCCACGGCCTATCTCGTCGACCTCCCCTACCCGGGTGTTGAGTGGGAAATAGCCGATGAGGTCAAAGAAATTAACGGATACGAGGTGCAGAAAGCCACGGGCAGTTTTGGTGGGCGCGATTATACCGCTTGGTTTACCACCGAGCTTCCGTTCCCTTATGGGCCGTGGAAGCTGCACGGCTTGCCCGG
>CAYUIZ010000078.1:0-15208 GCA_964444885.1 uncultured Sphingobacteriaceae bacterium
GCGCCCGCAATACCTCCGGTGGAAACGGCGGCCGCCACGGATCGCATCGTCGTGGAATTGTCTCCGCACGCATACACACCTTTTATGGTTGTTTTTTGGGCATTATCCACGTGGATATAGCCATGTTCGGTCAGTTCGCAACCCAGCGCAACGGGAATATCCGAATGCTGTTCGAAGGGAAGGGGCGAATAAACCGCGTCGAAAGCCATTGTGTTACCGTCCTTGAAGTCAACATGTTTGACGTAGCCGTTTTCGTGGCTGATGGCCGCCACGTCGTTTTCGACCACGCGAATGTTGTGTTTGTGGAGTTTCGCGGCCTGTTCGTCACTAAATTCTGCCCTTCCCGAAGTCAGGACAGTGATATCCTGGCTGAGGTTATGGACCAGGGCCGTCATGTGAAATGCTTTTTCACCGTTTAGGAAAACGGCGGTTTTTCGGTTTCGGAATTCATAGCCATGGCAATACGGGCAATGGATGACGGAAATACCCCAGCACGCCGAAAAGCCGGGGATATCGGGCATGATGTCTTTTATCCCCGTCGCGAAAATCAGTTTTTTTGCTTGGAATTCGTTGCCGGATTGGGTCGCCATGGCGAAGCCGGATTCGGTTTGCCGGCCACTTACCGCCAAGTCACTCACGAGCGTTACGGTGTCGTATTTCCGTACTTGCTCGCGCGCTTTTTCGCCTATTTCGCTTGGGCTGGCACCGTCGTGCGTAATGAAGTTATGCGAATGCGGTGTCTGTTGGTTGCAGGGCAAACCACTATCGATCAGCAAAACTTGCCGCATCGAGCGCCCCAAAGCCATGGCCGCCGAAAGACCCGCATAGCTCCCACCCACGATGATGGCGTCATAATTTTTATTGTCCGTCATGCGATTGCTTTTTTGGAGAAACTGCCGGAATGGACAGCGGCGCATTGCGCTTCGTGTGTAGTTGCTAACAGGAAAGAGAACGGTTTGTTTGTAGAGAAATGGGGTTTTGGTGGTTCAAAAAGGAATGAAATAACGATATCCAGGCTATCATGCATGGTGTCGTAGTTTTTGCCGTCTGCCGCAGTTCGTAAGAAATTCTTACTAACTGTTGAGCGACTTGGCAACGTGCTCGCTTAGGGTTGGCTAATTTCATTTATTCTTGTTTGCAGTTCTATGATCTTTTTCTCTAACTTTTTAAATGTTAACGCCTCTCCATAGATCATAAACTTGGTCATTTCTGAATAATCATTTTCATAGTCCTTGATTACAGGGTCAGGTGGTAAGATTTTGATTCTACCGGGAGTATGGTTGTGGTAGTCAAGTCCTCCTAAGGGGTTGAATTTTTCTCTGTGAGCAACAATGTTATTGTAATAGTTCCCCGTCTTGTAATGCTGAAATCCCATATTCGGTGTCCATCAATCTTTCTAAATCATATAAATGTCTTGAAAGACGGTCTATGCGAATTTTTTCAGGTTCTTGGGAAAATTGTTCGTGTAGCAAAAATACCTTCTCTAAAAATGTCCTTTGTGGAAGAACCGATGGAATCTTAAATTTTTCAGTAGCAAAACTCAATTTTGGGAAGTTAATGCTCAAAATCGAATTGATATCCCGCTTCTCTGTCGGCTCCATCAAGGAACGTGAACTCACTTCAATCAAAACTCTTTGCGGTAAATATTCAGATGTATCCACGGCTGAATTGTAATGGATTTCGATTACCTGCGGATCTTTGTCGGAATTGGTTACAGGCTGTACAAATAATTCACATTCTGCTATTGCTCCCCAATTTGTCAAAACTTGAGTCAAGTCTTTGAGAAATTCTGTTGAAATGAACTCGCCAGATTGCTGCCTGAGTTTTTTGATCTGCGTTTTGCTGATATCTCCTTCAAACCCGAAGAATTTTCGATCAATCGCTAAATCAATATCTTCCGAGAATCGCTCTATCAAATCCCATCCTTTGCTCAGAGAAGTGCCACCTTTGAAAATAATGTTTTCGCTGTATGGCAATGAAAATGAAGCATTCAAACATAATGTTACCCACCAATCCTTTTCAATGGCTATAGCGGGTAAACCTGTCAACTCTGTTGCTTGGTTGAGAATTTCAATCCTTCTTTCTTTGGGTAATGTTAGCCAAGTGGTGTTCATGTTACTGCTTGCATTAATATTTTGTTTATCCAAGCAGGAGAGAGTTTCGCATCATGGATAATGTTTTCCTTTTTCTCCTTTTCTAAAATAGCTTGGATTTTTTCTATTGTATTTTCATCTATCTTATTTTGTCCAACGGTTTTAAGAGCTTGAATGGCCAAACCGCTGATTTCACCTTTTGTTAAAAGGTTCTTAGGACTCGCTTTTTTGAAGGTAATAGTTCGTTTTCCAACTTTAACAGTCCTTGCTGCTCCATCAGTAAGATAAACTATTCTCATTGGGACTTGTGTAGATAAACCCAATTTGTTCAGTGCCTGAGTTCCCGTCGGAACAATTCTCGCCTTATCCCTTCTGGCAATGGCGTTTGCGATTTCTTCGGTTGATGGAAAGAGAACACCAAGTTCCTTATCAATTTTTGGATACAGGTAAATCCCGTGAGCCAACCTTACTAGAGTTTCCTTTTCTTTCAGACGTAATAAAGCTTTCTTTACACTTTCGGGATTGCCATAGTCTAAGAAGTCGTCCACAAACAGAACACCTCCTTTTGGATAGGTTTTCAGTGCTTCTGCAATCTTATTTTCTACTTGTGGCCTTTTTGTTGTTTTCATTTCGTCCCAAATTTAGCATATTTTTGGGACACAACAACTGAATAGCGTAAAAGGCTTTTATAAGGAGCTTATACTTAGTGATCAGGAGCTATTTTCTGTTTTACCGGATAAATTATGCTATCGAAAATTTCACGTATAGACTTTAGTTCAATTCTTAAAAGTGGTTATTCGGAAACTCCGAACTGCCACTTTTTCATCTAATTCGCCTTCGGTAAAAATGTTTTTGATGTGCTGCGTAATGCCGTATGTTTTTGCTTTTTCTAACCTTTGTGTCTTATGACCAACCGCCAGACCCAGGAAACCGAAAACCACCAGTTGGCCTGTTCATCATCCCAAACGGCACGTAGCTCACGATCATCAAAAAAGCGGATGGATATTTTGAGTTGCTCATTCATTATCAAATTGTCTGAACCAAGATTTTATTAAGATTAAGCTGATTACCAGGATTAGTTTGGATTGTATTTTTTGTTGAATAGGCGCTTAAACTGTAAGCTTTTTGCACCAAAGTTGATGAGTAAACCTGTTTGTAAATTATAGGCTTCCAGATAATTCATTGCCTGTGCCAAATGCACATCTTCTAATTGGATAATCGCTTTTATCTCCACCGAAATTTCACCACTAACCAAAAAATCAACCCTTCTTCCGCCAACATCTTTTCCTTTGTAGAGTAAGGGCATTTCAAACTCACGCTGATGTTCAATACCTCGCAAATTCATCTCAAAAGATAATGCCCGTTGATACACCACTTCCTGAAAGCCGTTGCCCATTATGGAATGTACTTCCATAGCGCTGCCGATAATGGCGTGGGTTGTTTTATCTTGTTCTTCTTTGGTCATCATTGCGTGTGTTTTATTGTCTGAACCACCCTTGTCTGAACCACGATTATAGTAAGATTATCCAGATTACCGGGATTTTAATCTTGTCCATCTTCATCATCTTGCGAAAATCCAGGTTCAGACAACTCTTTGCCCATTCGGTATTTGATATCTTAGTTGATGATAAAGTCCAACTCCTCATCCGTAAAACCATAATGGTTTGCTAAAACTGTGTCTATTTCGTCAATGATATATTTAGCTAAGCGAGGTTGAAAAACCTGCATTTTCAATTGACCATACTTCTTATGGTATGCTTCTTGAAAAAAGAGTTCTCCTGCAAAGAGAATGAACGCTGAATTATTTTCGGGGTCCTGTGGTTTACTCATGGTGCTTTTTTAAAAATCTAATTTTTACCCCATCGGCTTGATCATACTTTCTATAAACGCAACTTCCTCCGCATTCAACTTGTACTTTTTGTAAAGCCGTCCTTCAAATAACGCTCCGTCTATTCGTCACAAATCCGCAAAAACCCGTATACTCGTTTGGGCAAATGGAGCGGACAGGCCGACGCCGTTGCCCGCTAAAAACCAGCAGCATGAAAAATGCGTATCCGACAGAAGTGTACATCAACGGTGCATGGCGGCCGTCAGAACAAGCCATGATTTCCGTGTTTGACCGCGGTTTCCTTTTTGGCGACGGCATCTACGAGGTCGTCTCCGTCTACGCCAACAAGCTCTTTGCGCTAACCGAGCACCTGCAGCGCATGCAGGACGGGTTGGGGGAGATCGGCATTTCCTTTGACGCCGCCGCGTTGGCCGACGTCGCCCGGGAGGCCGTTGCGCGGACCAACCTCCCGGCCGGGGAGGGTTGCGTGTACCTGCAGGTAACGCGGGGTGTGGCACCGCGGGCCCACCGGTTCCCGTCCTCGGCTACGCCCACGGCCATGGCCTATGCCTACCCGTTTTCGTTTCAGGGTATTCAGGATAAACTGGCGACGGTGGTTCTCTCCCCCGATGAGCGTTGGCACAAGTGCCACATCAAGTCGATATCGCTGGTCGCCAACGTCATGGCTAACCAAGCGGCGCACGACGGCGGAGCCGATGAGAATGTCTTGGTTCGGGACGGGGTGCTCACCGAAGGCTCACATACGAACGTGTTTTTTGTCCGGGATGGCGTCGTGTTCACCCACCCCTTAGGGCCGCATGTACTGCCCGGCATCACGCGGATGCTGGTACTGGACCTTTGCCGCGAAGCAGGTATCCCAGTACGGGAAGAGGGGCTTCGCCTTTCCGAATTGTCAGGCATCGCGGAGGCGTTCCTCACCGGCACAACCACCCAAGTCTTGGGCATCGGGCAGATCCTGCACGGGGGCGAATCGCTGTTTGCCTCACCGGGCAGCGGGCCCGTCACCCAGCGCCTGCAGGAAGCCTTTGCGCGCCGTGTCCGGGAACTTAAGGGGTAGCGCATCCGTTTTATTCTGGGATGGCGCCGTACGCCCGCAAAATGGGGATGACGCGGTGTAGGGGTAGGGCCTCTACGGTATTGCCGTTTTTGCCTGTCATCGTTTCGGCGGCGAATAGGGAGTTGACGATCGCTTCCTCGGTGGCTTCGATAGCTGCCAGGAAGAGCGGTGACATCCGTTCGTTAGCAAGCCTGGGCTGCCGCTCCACGCCCTCGGCCGAGACATGGGCTATCCGCGCTTCCGGCGCAGCGGAGAACGCAATCACATAGTCGCCGCTGCCGTTTGAGGCGATGCCTCCGGTCTTTGCCAACCCCATAAAGGCGCGTTTGGCCAGGCGCTGCAGGTTGCGGTCGCCGAGCGGGGCGTCCGTTGCCACGACGATCATGCAGGAGCCATCCACGCTGTTGAGCAGGTGGTTGCTAAACGAAAACTGGCCAAGCTCCTTGCCTACCGGCGCCCCGTTGATTTCCAGCACGCCCCCAAAGTTGGTCTGCACGAGCACACCGACCGTATAGCCCCCCAACGCGTCGGGGAGCTGCCGCGAAGCCGTGCCGATCCCGCCTTTGAAGCCAAAACACACCGTTCCCGTCCCTGCGCCGGCATTGCCCTCGGCGGGCCGCGTGGTATCCGCCGACATGATTGCGGCCAGGATATGCTCGGGCCGCAGGTGCCGTCCCCGGATGTCGTTGAGATGCCCGTCGTTGGTCTCGCCTACTACGGCATTCACCGATTGCACCTGCTCGTTGCCCGCTTGGCCAAGCGTGTGCGTGATGACCGCATCGATGGCGGTGGCCACGCTCAGCGTGTTGGTGAGGATGATCGGGCTTTCGATGTTGCCCAGTTCGGCCACCTGTGTGCTGCCGGCTAGTTTGCCGAAGCCATTGCCCACATAAATGGCGGCTGGCACTTTCTGCTGGAAGAGGTTGCCGCCGTGTGGGAGGATGGCCGTGGCACCTGTGCGGACGGCATCGCCCGCGATCCGCGTCGTGTGCCCGACGCGCACCCCGCGCACGTCAGTGATGCTGTTTTGCGGTCCGGCAGCCATTACGCCGATATGCACGCCATGCGCACGGGCGGCGCCCGGCTGGGCGTAAACGTGGAGCATGCCCGAGCAGCTCAGCAAGAGGAGGAAATACAGACGGATGTGCATGGTGCCGAAAATTAAGGGTTATGGGATAAAGGTAGGTTTTGTGAACAAAAAACCAAAGTATGACGGGATACAGTGTCCACTACTCGACGGTGGGACAATCAAAGCGAAAAAGTGCTCTTTTCCCCGAAAAATACCATTAAACCCCTGTAAAACACCGCATGCATGAGTAAGGATTACCGTATCTTTGCATGAATTGAAAACGCATATTCCCATACTCGACCCTAAGTCACTGGTTGATTACCGGAAAGACGGCATGCTCGTCGGGCGATTTTCCTCGTATTTGGAAAAGCACCGGGATTTGTTTTTTCCCCACCGGCATAGCTTTTACCACTTTGTGGTGTTCACCCGTGCGTCGGGGTCGTATAGTGTTGACTTTTCCCGGTTCGAGGCGAAAGCTTGGGAGGTGTATTTCATGGCGCCGGGGCAGATTCACGAATGGGCGTTTGGTGAGGAAATCGAAGGCTACGTTGTCAATTTCACGGAAAGCTTTTTCCAGTCGCTCTTGCTTCGGCCGGCCTTTTTCGACCGGTTTTCGTTCTTTAGCGGAAGTGCAGCACAGTGCGTCATTCAGATTCCGGAAGGCGAGCGTGCTTTTGTTCAGGAGGTATGCGAACGGTTGCTGGCGGCGTACGAGGCTGCGGGTGCGGCCGGCGTCGACCAAGAGCGGGTGTCGCTGTTGTATTTGCTTATGCTTTTCGGGCAATACGCGTCGCCCCACGATGGCGGGCGGGTGTCGAGCTACAACGACACGCTGCTCCACAATTTCCAGCAACTCATCGAACAGCACTACCCCGTTATGCGCCTGCCGAAGGACTATGCGGATATGCTTTTTGTGACCCCCAACCACCTCAACGCCCTGTGCAAGGAGTACTTGGGTATCCAGGCCGGTGAAGTAATCCGCAACCGGGTGTTGCTGGAAGCAAAGCGCCTGCTCGTGGCCACGGACAAACCCGTTTCGACAATAGCCGCACATCTAGGGTTCAACGACAGCTCGTATTTCACGAAGTTTTTTAAGAAAGCAATACACGTGACGCCGGAAGAATTCCGGCGCGACAAAGACATACAGTAGAAAAATGGCAAAAAAAGAATTAACCGAATATCAGGCGGCCGTCCAGTCGCTGTGTCCACGGTGCCGGACCGGCGCGATGTTTTCGGGTCGCGCGTATGGATTAAAGGTGCAAAAAATGAATGAACACTGTCCGCACTGCCAGCTTAAGTTCGAGCAGCGCCCGGGGCACTTTTACGTCTCCATGTTCGTCAGCTACGCCATGGTGGTGGCCGAGATCGTGATCGCCTGCTTGCTTACCTACCTGATCACGGGCAACGACAGCTCGTTTTGGCTATACCTGACGGTATCGCTTTCCGTGTCTATCCTCCTCGCGCCGTTCAACTATCGGTATTCGCGCGTTGCGCTGATGTATTGGCTGACGCCGGGCATCCGTTACCGGCCGGGCGCGTTCAACGGGCCGGCCAACCGCGACCATTAGTGGGGCAGTTTCTCGCGAAGCGCACCATATACCCACGTCCCTGCAATGGCGCTGAGCAAGGCTATCGCAATGACTGTGGCGCCCGTGCCGATCTGCGCAAACAGCGGGCCGGGGCATGCGCCCGTCAGCGCCCACCCGAAGCCGAATAGCACGCCACCGTAGATTTGTCCTTTGTTAAATGCCTTGGGGTGGAAAGTAATTGGCTCGCCATCGGCGGTCTTCATCTTAAACTTTTTGATTATCCAGACCGAAAGCAACCCTACAACCACCGCGCTGCCGATAATGCCGTACATGTGGAATGACTGCAGGCGGAACATCTCCTGAATGCGGAACCAGCTGACCACCTCCGCTTTGACAAATACGACCCCGAACAGGATGCCGACCGCCAAGTATTTGAGGTTGTGGTACCACGGTAGTACCGGCTGATTTTCGTTGGCCGAAAGGGTATCGAGCGAGCGGACTTCGAAATCCGTGTTTTGTGCGTTGTTCATGTGCATGGTTTATAGCGATAAAATCAAGGGGAGAATCAGGTTGGCCATGATAAAGCCACCCACCATAAAACTGATGGTGGCCACAAGCGAAGGCCATTGCAGGGTAGATAAGCCCATAATGGCATGCCCGCTGGTGCAGCCGCCGCCGTAGCGGGTGCCGAAGCCCACCAAAAAGCCGCCTACCACGATGAGGATGAGGCCCCGGGGTGTCAGTAGGGACTCCCAGGTGAACAGGTCGCGCGGCACGAGGTGTTCGTAGTTTGTGATGCCGTATCCGGCGAGTTCCGCCGCGAGTGCGGGCGCCACGGCTACGGGGTCGGGGTTGGCGAGAAAGGTAGCGGCAATGACCCCTCCGATAAAAATGCCCAGCACGAAAAACAGGTTCCACGCTTCCCGCTTCCAGTTGTATTGGAAAAACGGAATCTTGGCCGGCACGCATGCCGCGCAAATATGCCGCAGGGAAGAGCTGATGCCGAACGACTTATTGCCCAGCAACAGCAACGCCGGTACGGTGAGTCCCACCAAAGGCCCAGCCACGTACCAGGGCCAGGGTTGTTTCAATAGTTCAATCATAGCGAATAAAGGGGTTAATGACAAAGAAGTACAGTGAAACGCATCGTTTCAGGATCAAGCTGGAAAACAGCGGCTTATCGGTGCTGTTAACCGCGATGACGGGTTCGTGCCCAGTCGTTTTGGAGCTGGACTATTCGGCCTATTGGGTCAGTTGTTTCCGGAGGCTTTCTTCGTCCAGGTAACCGTGGTGCGTCCACGTTTGTGCGCTGTTTTCGTAGAGGACAAGCACCGGCACGATGGTGGCACCCAGTTCTTCGGCTATTTTCGGATGCTCGTCGACATTAATGCGGATGACTGCCACGTGGTCGCCGATCTCCTGCTGTAAGCGTTCCAGATAGGGTTTCATCTTGAGACAGGGCACGCACCAATCGGCGTAGAAATCGATCAGCACGCGGTCGTGGGAATGGAGCAAGGCGTTGTATTCGTCGATATCCATGCCTTCCTCGGTGGGCGTGGCTGTGCCGGTTTCGGGCAACGACGCGGCGCGCCATGCCATCATGCCACCTTCCATATCAAAAACCTGGCTGAACCCGAGCTCGCGCAATTTTTGTGCTGCGCTGTTACTCCTCCCGCCACTGCGGCAGTACACATAGACGGGCGTGGATTTATCGAGTAGGGCGGCGTGCTCCACAAAAGACTCCCCATTCCAGTTGATATTGAGGGCTCCCGCGAGGTGCCCTTCGGCAAACTCGCCCGGCGTTCGCACGTCGATGACAACAGCGCTGTCCACCCCAGCAACCGCTTCTGAAAACGATGCCACGGAGAGCTTCTCAAGGCGAAGCGTATCTTGTCCCAGTGCTTCGGCGCGGCTGCACACCGCAAACAGGACGATAACGATAATAATCAGGCGCATAGTCTAGCTGTTTTCTTTGATAAGCCGCTCCAAGTCGCTGGCTTGGGTAACACCCGACTTCCGCCAACGAATTTCACCGTTCTTGAAAAGAATTAACGTCGGCACGCCGCGCACTTGGTAAGCGGTCGCTACTTTCTGGTTTTTGTCGATGTCGATTTTAATGATCGTCGCATCGTCTTTTACGCGTTGCTTCACATCGTCCAGTATGGGTGCCTGCACTTTGCAGGGGCCGCACCAGTCGGCATAAAAATCGACCAGCACGGGTTTGTCTTGGTTAATGATTTCCTTAAACGTCATGTTGTTTCTTTTTACCGGGTTGGAACATGGAAAAAACAAGGCCCCCCATCACCGATCCGTAGGCGGTGCTATTCACCGGTTTGGACGTGATGGCGCAAGTGCCGGAGTTGCAACCCACGTATTGCCAGTACAAATATCCCGCCAGGGCGCCTATGAGCACCCCGGCGATGGTTAGGATGTGCTTTTTGATGAATATGCCCATTTCAGTTGTTTTGTGTCCACGTTATTTTCCAAACTCCCCTCAACTCGCCTAGTGCGTATCCCAAGGCCTTGTCGTCCGGGTACTTTTCATTGATCGTTTGCAAGGTGCCGGTTGCCACGTCCTCCTGCGGCTTTCCATGGCATTGGAGGCAGGTAGGCATGGCGATGAATATCGGCTTGTAATAGTGGGTGTTTCCCTCGCTATCGTCCAGAAGGAGGTGCGCGGCGTGTTCCGGAGCGGCTCCTTGCATGCTTTTCCAAGCTGTTTTGTCCGTCTTGGTGCGCAGGGCATTGGCCAGGTTGCGGTTTCGGTCGCTCAGCCGCTGTATGCTCACGCCGTATGTTTGTGCCAAGGAGTCCGTCAACTGCATCGCATGGATATTGCAAAAATCCACCGCATGGCCGGTGCCACCCGCTTGGATCGCCTGCGACACGTACGCCAGCAAGGTTGCCTGTGTAGTGGCCGAGATGCTGTCGCCCAGATAAAGCCGTGCTTCTTCCTGTTGGTGGCCGAGCGTGTCGCGCTGGAGGCCGCCACAGCCCGAAGATACGATTATTATCGGCAGCAAGCTGACCAAAAAGAACCTTGCCATGCTTATGTTACTTCCTCGTATTCGATTTCTTCCGACTCCTTCCGGCGCGCCGGCCGGTTGGGCACGGCGCAGTTTCCCGTTGCGCAGCACCCGACGTTAAACAAGGGCATGAGCGAAAATAGCCCACCCATCACCACCAGCATCCATTCGTTGGCCTGTATGCCTTGGACGACGATGACAATACCGATCACCAGGCGCAGTGCGCGCATGATATTCCAGCCGGTCAGTATGCTATTCATGCCTGTGTGCGTTTATGTGTACGGATGCCGAAGGGCAAATACAGCGGACAAACACCCATCCACGAGGTAAAGATAAGCACGACGGCCAATATTCCGAAAATAAGTGCCCAGGTACCCGAAACCACGTTGGTGAGATACAATGCGGCCACGAGGGCCGCGATGGCGACGCGGATCGTCCGGTCAGCCTTTCCCATGTTCTTTTTCATGCTTATTCAAGGTTGTTGCCAATATGCTGATTGCTGCCACTACTTTATTTGGCCTGTACGGCTTGTTCTACTTGTTGCCAAGAACCGCCATCGACTACGTTTTGGCATCCCTGGCGCGCCAAAATGGCCTTGGCCTGCGCACTTCTGGCGCCGCTTCGGCAACATACGACCACGCTGGCTTTCTTCCGCAGCTTGTCCGCATGCTGGCCGATCCGGTCGAGCGGGATGTTGGTTGCGCCTTTGACGCTGCCCGCCGCGAACTCGGCAGGCGTGCGCACGTCAACCAACAACGCGCCTTTGGCTATGGCTTCGTTGAGCGCGCTATTGTCGCGCTTGCCGAATAATGTCGCAAAGAAACCCATGGCTACACGACTAATGTTGCTTCCTGCGCTACGCGGGAGGTTTTGCCTCCGTTCGCTACCCATTCGGCCATGCCGCCGAAATAGACTTGGGTATCGGCAAAGCCGTTTTTGGCCAATAGGCTATACGCCGTGGACGCGCGGTCGCCCGCCTGGCAATGGATGACCACGGGCCTGTCTTTGCTGATGCGTTCGAGGTGGGCGGGCAGCGTTCCTACGAAAACGTGGTCCGCGCCGTCCACATGCCCGGCTTCGTATTCCGTCAGCCCCCGGACGTCCACCACTTGGATGCCGGGGCTATCAGCCAGCTTTTCGAACGCCTCGAACGAAATGACGTCTGCGGTGTGGAGCTGCAGCCCCGGACCTTCCACACCGGAAATGTATCCGTAGCAGTTGTCCATCCCGATGCGCATTAGCTTGCGTGTCAGGTCTTCCGTCTGTCCGTCGTCGGCCACGAGGACAAACTGCTCCTCGTAGTTGACCAGCCAGCCCATCCACGTGGAAAACGAGTTGTTTCCCGGGATGTTCAGGCTGCCGGGGATATATCCCTTCGCAAAAGCGGCTTTGTCGCGGGTGTCAATGACCGTGATGCCTTTTTCGTAGGCGGACAGAAACTGTTTTGCCGTCAGTTTTGCGAGCCGCGGCACTTCGACCAACAGTGGGCGCTTGACCTTGTTGAGGTGTTTCATCATGGCAAAATAGGCTGGTGGCTCGGGCTGGCCTGCCAGTAGGTAATCCGTGAACCCTTGCTCATCATCGCCGTATTGGAATGCCCAGTTGCGAATCTTTTCATAGCCCACCGTCGAGCTGTGCACGGCACCCAGGGCCTTGCCGCAGGCCGAGCCGGCACCATGCGCGGACCACACTTGCACATATTCCGGCAGGGAGGCAAACTTTTGGAGCGAGCGGTAGAGCTGCTTGGCGCCCACTTCCTTAGTGCCGACAAGGCCGGCGGCTTTTTCCAGCAAGTCAGGACGGCCGACATCGCCTACGAACACAAAATCGCCGGTGAATACCATCACGGGCTGGTCGGTGGCGGGATGGTCGGTCAGCAGGAAGCTGATGCTCTCCGGCGTATGTCCCGGCGTGTGCATCACCCGTAGGCTGAGGTTACCCACGGTGATAAGGTCTCCGTCGCGCAGGCCCACGTGCGGAAACTCGTATTGCCAGTCCGCGCCCCCTTCGTCCGAGAGATAAAGCGTAGCACCCGTGACGGCGGCGAGCTCCCGCGAACCCGAAAGGAAGTCGGCATGGATGTGTGTTTCGGTGATGTGGGTGATACGCAGCTTGTTTGCCGCGGCGATCTCCAGGTACGTGTCGATATCCCGCTTGGCGTCGATCACGATCGCCTCGCCGGTCGCCTGGCAACCGACGAAATAGCTCCCCTGGGCCAAGCTCTTGTCATAAATGTGTTGGAAAAACATGGTTTGCTTTATTTTAAAGGATGTTTGTTTGCGTTATGGTACAAAGATCGGCAGTAAAGCCGACGCTGACGGTTACTTTGGTTACACAAGCTCCGGGAGCAACACGATGTCGGTTTTCATGGAGTTGGTGACTAGGCACGCGGCCTTTGACTTCTCCAACACCCGGATAGCCTTGGCTCGGTCGTCCGCAAGGTTTTCGAGTGCCAATGTCGGCCGTATGGACGCCTTGCTGATGAGGTAGCGCCCGTCCACGAGTTCCAACTGGCAGACCGTGGTGCAACGGAAGTCCTTGAAAGGGAGCTTGAAATTCTCGGCGATGGCCAGGAACGTGGCCAGGTAGCAACTGCTAATGGCGGCGGCATACAGATGCTCGGGCGACCAGATGCCGGGCACGCCTTGGGGAAACTCGGGCGGCGTGGCGCAATGGATCGTTTCGTCCAGTACGGGCGATGACAGAATCCCTTTGCGCCCTTCGTTCCATTGGATGTTGACTTCGTATTGGTGTGGTGTTGACATGATATAAGTGTTTTGGTTTATCGAATAATTGTTTCCTTGACGATGATATAGATGCCCATGGCAAGCACGAACCAGCCAAAGGCTGGCTTGAGCTTTTCCCCGTCGACCCGCTTGGCCAGGGCCGTCCCGATTAATAGGCCGCCCAGGGCAAAGGCGGTCACGACCGCCAGGAATGTCCAGTCGATGGCCGTTGTGCCGTGTTCGCCCAAGAAGCCGATCAGCGACTTGGCCGCGATGATAAGCAAGGACGTGCCGACAGCCTCTTTCATCGGCAGCCGACTGAGCAGGACGAGCGCGGGAATAATCAGGAAGCCCCCGCCAGCGCCCACCAGGCCCGTAAGGACGCCCACAAGCGATCCCTCAAGCACGATCAGCGGATAGTTGAACCGTTGGGGCTGTTTGGTTTCCTCCGCGGTGCGCGGGTCTTTTTTTATCATGCTGTAGGAGGCAAACACCATCAAAAAGGCAAAGAGCAGCATGAATAGCATGCCTTTGTTGACGACAAGCCCGCCTAAGGTAAAAACCGTGTCCGGAATGGCGGGCACCAGGTGCGCCCGCGTGAGAAAGACGGCGGCGATGGACGGGACGCCGAAGATGGCAGCCGTCTTGAGATTGACCAGGCCCCGCCTGAAATAGGAAACCGAGCCTGCCGCGCTGGTCGTGCCGACGATAAACAGCGAGTACGCCGTGGCGAGCACGGCATCGGTCCGAAACAGGTACACCAGCACCGGAACTGTCAGGATGCTCCCTCCCCCGCCGATGAGCCCGAGCGCGATGCCAATAACGATTGATGCCGAATAGCCTGCGATATCCATAGTACCGCAAAGGTCAGCTAAGCGCTCGAACTATACAGCTACTTTAGTTACACTGGAGGCAAAAGGACGCCGCGTTTTGGGAAGGGAGCAGCGAGAAGCACCCTGATTGGGGCAGGTTGCAAAGGTAACGCGATCTTTCGTGCCCGGCGCTATGCATCCCGCGACGAGAGGACGATCCGGTTGCGGCCGAGCTGGACTACGCCGTTTTCCTCCAGTTGCTTCAGCAACCGCGAAACCACGACGCGCGCCGTGCCCAGCTCATTGGCCAGCTGTTCGTGGGTGACCTGGATCTGGCTGGATTGGGTGATTGCGGCCTTTTTTCGGAGCAAGGCGAGCAGGCGTTCGTCAACCTTCCTGAACGCGATGGCATTGACGATCTCCAGCAGTTCCTCGAAACGCTTGTGGTAGAGCTTGAAAATATAGTCGAGCCATTGGGGGTGCTCCTTGATGAATAGGGAGACCTTGTCGATCGGCAGGAAAAGAATCTCGGCATCTTCCTCCACCTCCGCTTTCACCTTGCTGGTTTCGTTGTGCATGCCGCCTAGAAACGACATAATACAGCTCTCCCCGGCCTTAATGTAATACAGCAGGATTTCCCGTCCGTCCTCTTCCGTGCGGATGACTTTCATCACGCCCCGGGCAACGATGGGTATGGAGCGGATGTGGGCATTCTCGTTGAGAACAATGCTCCCCGCGGGGTAGGTTTTGATGATGCTGTGTTGGTACAGCTTCTTGACCAGCTCCGGCGAGGATTTGAATTCCGTGGTTTGCGCGAGTATCTCCATCCGACAAAAATACAATATATTTATGGAGGTAAATGAATTGACGGGTGCACGACATATTTCCCTTCTCACCTGCGGTTGTGTCTTATGACCAACCGCCAGACCCGGGAAAGTGGTCGGTGACAACACCAACCACGGGTTTGTGAGGATTTGTCGTGCACCCAATTGCACGGGTGCACGACAGATTTCCGCTATTGTGGAAAAACTCCTTACAAACTATGCC
>CAYUIZ010000079.1:0-15143 GCA_964444885.1 uncultured Sphingobacteriaceae bacterium
GCTAACGGCGACGTACTTATCAACGCCCAATACCGGGAACTCGTCCTGGTACGGGATCGGTACATCCGGGCCAAACGCGATAGCCTGGTGGGGTTTTACGGGCTTGACGGCTCGGTTGCCATCCCCGTTGAATACGGTTTCCTCGGTTTCTTGCCTGACGAACGGTACATCGCCGCCCAAAAAGACGGCAAATGGGGTTTTGTGGATACCGCCGGGCAAACGGTGCTGCCTTTTGATTACGAGGAATGCCGCATGGGCTTCCGCGAGGGAAAAACATGGGTAAAAAAGGATGGCAAGCTCATCCTAATGGACAGCAATTTCAACATAATCGCCGAAACGGACTACGATTACGCTTATGAATTCAACAACGGCTATGCTATCGTGGGCTACGAAGGCGAAGCATCCTATGACATGTCCCGCTCGGGCTATGTTGACCAGACCGGTCGGGAAACCATTGCACCCCAATTCCATAGCGCATGGTCGTTTAGCCCATACGGGCTGACCATCGCCAGTATGCGGGATCAAGGCATCTCCAGGCGATTCTTGATTGATACGGCTGGAACAATCCTTCCGGCGGACCGCACACTTTACGACTTGGCTTATTTTGGCGACCGGCTGATTTACAACCGGAGCGGATCCACATTCACGTTCATCGATCCGGAGACAGGTGGGGAAATGGCGGACTTCCCCTATTCAGCGCTCTATCCGATTCGGCATGGCGACCGCAACGACCTGGCGACGGTACACCAGAACGGTAAAAAAGCCGTCATCGATACCCTGCTGACGGAGCTTATCCCGCCGGTTCTGGATGATGCAGGCACAGCCATCAATGGCCGGATGGCCATCAAGCGATCCGGGCTGTGGGGTTTTGCGGACGAACGGTTCCGGCCTCGGGTCCCGTATGCGTACGATCGGGTGGGCTCGTTTCGGTATGGCCTGGCCGAGGTGGAAAAAGACAAGGCCAAAGGGGCTATTAACCGTTTGGGCCGGGTGGTAGTTCCCCTGCAATACACCAACATCTCCCTGGATTATGTCAGCCACCGGGTATATGCCGAAAAACCTGATGGCTATGATATATATGATATGGAGGGGCGCCTGTTACTGGAAACCGACTACGCGTACCTCGGTGGGTATTGGGGCACCCGGCACACGACCTTCCGCCAGGGCGACAAGCTGGGCGCGATGGATTACGACCTCCATATCCTTTGCGAACCGCAATACGACCGCATCGGCCCGTTTTATGACGGCAGGGCTTGGGTCGTCAAAGCGGGTAAAATCGGGGTCGTCAACCAGCAGTTTGACGTGGTGGTTCCCATCGAGTATGAGGATATGGAAAACTATGCACTCGGGTTTACCAAGGTCCGGAAAGACGGGCGGGATTATTACATTAACCCGCATGGCGAAGAAGTCCTGCCAAGTGAGGCCGCCATCAACAACCGGGAAGAGGAATTACAACACCGAAAGGATAGGGCGCGTATTATTAATTTTAGTAGTTAGCAATAACGCGAATGTATCTCAATCCGTCACTTCCTTATATATATCCCGCAAATTTCGGCCAAGACCATTGTAATCCATGCCGTATCCGACGATGAATTCATTGGGGATTTCGAAACCGACGTAGGCGATGTTATCAAAGCGATGCTGCAGGGCTGCCGGTTTCATGAGAAGCGTACAGACGGCGACGGACGCCGGGCTGTGACGGTTGACGGCGTCAATGGTGTGCTTGAGGGAATGACCCGAATCGACGATGTCTTCGACAATCACGACGTCGCGTCCGCGCAGGTCTACATCCAGTCCGAAAAGCTCATGAATGCGTTCGTTGCGCTCGGTACCTTGGTACGAGGCCAGCTTGACAAAGGATATCTGGCAGGCAATGGTCACCTCTTTCATCAAGTCGCCCATAAACATGAAACAACCGTTCAGTACGCCCACAAACACGGGGTTTTGATGCTCGTACGCTACATTTAGCTGGATGCCAATCAGCCGAGCACGCTTTTTAATCTGGTCGTAGTCGATGACCTGCTCGAATTGCTTTTGGTCTATTTTGATTTTCATCTGCTGCCGCTTAGTTCTCCGAACCCAGTTGGCCGAAAACACGCTGCAATAGCGTTCTAGAGTCTTCGATCGTCTCCGGCAAGGGCATCATTTCGGGCGGCCTGATGGTGGCGGTGTCGATGCCTTCCGGCTTGGGCGGGCGGAGGGGTTCCCGCAAACTTACAGCATAAAATCCATAAAGTTGGCCACTTTCGTCGTCAATCAGCCCGCGCCTCGCCATGATATTACCGATGTAGCCAAAGTAGCCGCTCAGGTGGCCCTTGAGCCGGCCGTCATGCATAAAGCCGTACAGACCGGTTTTGGGTCGCGGCACGATGCTAGCCAAGTAAATACTCTCGCCCACGGTGAGCTGGCCCGGGTGCTTGCCGAAATAGTATCGCGCGGCCTCACTGATGCCGTAGACATTGCGCCCCCATTCGATGACATTGAGGTAGACTTCAAACATACGGTCTTTGCTAACCACGCGCGTGCTTTCCAATAGCCACACGATAATGATTTCCTCGATTTTTCGCACGATGGTTTTATTGCGGTTGAGGTACACGTTTTTGACGAGTTGCATGGAAATCGTACTGCCTCCGCGCTTGAAAGCCTTTTCTTTATAATTGATAGCAATGGACGACCGGAAAGCGTCTTCGACAAAACCATTATGGGAAAAAAAAGAGGGGTCTTCGGTCGTTAGGACCGCATTGCGCAAATGGGGCGATATCTCGTGCAGGCGAATGAAGTCTGGATTTTGGGGCCCGACGATAATGTCGCGTACGGGTTCGTCGTTTTCATAAGGCGTGTAGGTAAAGACCCCGTTGATTTTGGGAAAGTCCGCTTCGCCCCAAGCATCGACGGCAAATCCCTCTTGATGCATCTGCGCACTGAACTGCGCACTGTCGGGGTTAGCCGAATCGAGGAAGGCTTCCATCTCGTATCGGATGCGGCCGGACACCTCGATTTCTTCGAGCGACTCAAAAAGCCCTTTGGGGAAGGCGTCGAACAAATCCTGCGCATCCATTTCCGGTGTACTTACCCGGAGCGCATAGGTGGCCTCGGGCGACTTGGTGTAGCGAAAGTACGGGTGCACGGTCAAATCCTTGACGCGGACCGCCGAGTGCTCGGCGAGCTCCATATAATTTTCACCGACGATAATGGAGGCATCGATAAAGGCTTCCGGCAGGATTACGGTTTGCTGGGATATGCGCCAGTGGTTGACTTTGAGGTTATGGACGGCCCATTCACCGTCAACATGCAGCTCCTTGTTTCTGAACACCACGTCATTGAGGCGGGCTTCGATCGTGTCGAACGCCATTTCGAGGCCGTACTTGCTTTGCAGCAGGGGTACGTCCACGGGGTCGCCATTGGCGTGCACCTTAAACGCAAGCTGTCTGCGGTCTGGATACAATTTTCCGGAGACTTGCCAAGCGTCGCGGTCGTTGAGCGACACCGCCGACTCAAGATTTCCGTTGCGCATGTCTGCGGTAGGCACCAGCAGGTGTTGCTGTGTCGAGTCGTCCGCGTACGTCAAGGACAGGTTACGGATTTCCATATCGCGGGGGATGAACCTAAGCACCCTGTTTAGCAGCTCATTAGCCGATGCCGACATATCCGCGGACTGGTTTGGTTCAGGCGCCGTTTGCGTGCTGTCCACCTCCTGCTGCCTGTACACGAAATCGTAGTTGCTGATGCTGTCTTGTTTGATCAGTGTGACCGCAATGTCATTGGCCTGCACCGCACCCAGTTTAACCGTGCCGGTGAGCAGGGGCAGGATACGCACGCTGACGCTGGCCTGCGCTACGCCGAGCAAGGCTTCGCGGTCCTTGGGGACAAGTGCCACCTCCTCCACATTGACGCGGTTAAGCCCCGAAAAATAGGCCTTGCCTATCGTTAGGTCCAAATCGTAGTCGCGGTCCAACTTGGCTTGCGCGCGCGAAATCGCGGAAGCCAGCAAAGCCTCGCGCTTGCTCATGAACACCAGCAAGCCGACGACAAGCAGCACGCACAACAGGCCCGCGACGGATGCCGCGATGACGTATTGCCTCCGTGAAAAACGGCTGAAAAATTGTGCCGGCCAAGGCCGGGCTGAGCGGCGTACAGGGTTGTCCATCTTGTTTTTGCCTCGCTGAAATGGTGCGCTAAATATCACTAAAAACAAACAAATGACAAGTTTGTGTTTCTGATTCACTAAGTTTGTGGGTGAGACAAGTAGGAGAGACATGATTACCAAAGAACAAGTGTTACATGCACTGGGGCATGTGGAAGATCCGGATCTGAAAAAGGACCTGGTGACGCTAAACATGATCCGCAATATTGATATAACCCCGTCGCGCTTAGCATTCGACGTCGTATTGACAACGCCGGCATGCCCGCTGAAAGACCATATCGAACGCGCCTGCCGCAACGCGATTGCGCTATTCGTCGACAAAAACATCACCGTGGACATCAACATGACCTCGCAGGTGCGATCGCCCCAGCGCAACCAGCTTCCCAACATCAAAAACATCGTGCTGGTTGCCTCCGGCAAAGGCGGCGTGGGCAAATCGACCGTGGCGGCCAACCTGGCGCTGGCACTGCAAGCAAAAGGCGCCAAAACGGGGTTGCTTGACGCGGACATTTACGGTCCCTCACAGCCCATTATGTTTGGCGTCGACGGTGCCCGGCCACAGGCCAGCAAGACGGCCGATGGAAAGACGCTCATCGAGCCGATCGAAAAATTCGGCGTGAAACTGCTTTCCATCGGGTTCTTCACGGATCCCAACCAGCCTGTACCCTGGCGCGGGCCCATGGTCAGCACGGCGGTCAAGCAACTGTTTAACGATGCCGACTGGGGCGAGCTGGATTACCTCATCGTCGATCTGCCTCCGGGCACAGGCGATGTACACATCACCATTGCCCAAGGGTTTCCCATCGCCGGCGCCGTAGTCGTGACCACACCGCAACAAGTGGCGCTGGCAGACACCAACAAGGGAATCGGGATGTTTTTGATGGACTCCATCAACATTCCGTTGCTCGGCGTGGTCGAGAACATGGCTTATTTCACACCGGCCGAATTGCCGGACAACAAATATTACCTGTTTGGCAAAGACGGCGGCAAAGCCTTGGCCGAACGATACAACATCCCGTTTCTGGGCGAAATACCCCTTGTAAAAAGCATTAGCGACGGCGGTGACAGCGGTTTCCCGGTGGTCACCGACGAGGAAAACCCCATTGCCGCTGCTTTCTTGGAGATCGCTGGCAAAGTCGCACAGCAACTGTCCATCGTACAAGCCAGGGCCACTGCTTAAAAAAACGGAGCGAAACGCATCCCGATTGCTAGCCCCGGCCTTTGCCCCGCGGTGCCCACGCAATCTTTTTTAGGCAGCAAGGGCTCGGTATTCCAAAAGGATTGATATTTTTGTTTTTTTTAACCCCCATGAGCAAAATTTCCGGTAAGAAGCTAATCGAGGCAATAAAGGATAAGGGCAAGAGCCTGGAGGCAGAGATGTCTTTCTTCGACCACTTGGAGGTCTTGCGCTGGCACCTTATCCGTTCGGCGATAGCGGTGGTCGTGTTTATGATTGTCGCGTTTTCGTTCTACGATTTCATATTCGACGAGATCATCATGGGTCCGAAGACCACCGATTTTTGGACCTATCGGATGATGTGCAAAATTGCCGATGCCTTTAATATGCCGGGCTTTTGCGTATCCGAATTGCCCATTACAATCATCAACACCCAGATGGCCGGCCAATTTATCACGCAGATCAACTCGTCCTTGCTGATTGCCGTCATGGCGGGTTTCCCGTACCTGTTGTATGAAGTATGGCTGTTTGTCAAGCCTGCACTCACGGATATCGAGCGCAGATCGGCAAGTGGTTTTGTGCTGTATGCGACCCTACTGTTTGCCATCGGCGTACTGTTCGGCTACTATATGGTAACGCCGTTAGCGGTGAACTTCCTGGCCAATTATTCCATCAGCCCAGACATTACCAACACCATTACCATCGGCTCGTACCTATCTTTCGTGGCTACCCTGTCGTTGGGTTGCGGCATTGTGTTCGAGTTGCCCATGGTTATTCTGATTTTGTCTAAAGTCGGCATCATGACTCCCCACTTCATGCGGGCCACACGTCGGTATGCTATTATTATCATCCTGATCGTAGCCGCCATGATTACCCCTACGCCAGATATCATCACCATGATGACGGTCAGTATGCCGATGTTCCTGCTCTACGAAATCAGCATCTTGATTTCGGCGCGGATATACAAGAAAAAACAGGCGGAAATGGGTATGTCGGAGGACTAGTGCCGCCGATGGAGTTCCCTGCACGTTGATATGAACAACTAAACACACAGCGAGATGAAAATAGCGATTGGAGGCGATCACGCCGGCTTTGAATACAAAGGGCCGCTGATCACATTCTTGGAGGAGGCAGGCCACGAGGTGAAGGATTTCGGGGCGTACTCGGCCGAGTCGGCAGACTATCCCGATTTTGCACATCCGGTATCGGAAGCCGTCGAGCGGGGCGAGTTTGAGAAAGGCGTGTTAATTTGCGGCAGCGCAAACGGCGTAGCCATCACGGCTAACAAGCATGCGGGCATACGGGCAGCAATCTGCTGGCAGGAAGAATTGGCGGTCTTGGCGAGACAACATAACGACGCGAATATTGTGTGCATTCCTGCCCGCTTTATCGAGCTTGGCCTGGCCAAGCAAATCGTTGCTAAGTTTCTGGCCACGGGATTCGAAGGCGGCCGCCATACGCGGCGCGTAGGGAAGATACCCTGCTAGCCCACCGCCGATACTAACAATTATGTTGTTTTTGGACAAAGTTCCAAAATGCCTGCTATTTTCGCATGAAATAACGTTACACGATACCTCAGGTCAAGTATTAGGCAAAAAACCATTAAAACATGAAAAAAGCATTCCTTTTATTGTTCCTGCTGCCGGCAATCGGCAGCTGCATCATGGCTCAGGGACCGGATCCGGTACAACAGCAGTACGGCGCCGAGCTCACCGCCGAAAGTGCGCACGTCCTGTTATCGGTGATGGCTTCGGCCGAATTTGAGGGCCGCGGCACAGGCGAACCTGGCGGCGAAAAAGCGGCAGCCTACATCGCTGACAAATTCCAAAGCTGGGGGCTTACAGCGCCGGTTGATGGTTCGTACTATCAGCCCGTCAAGCTTGCCCGTTCGGGCCTCAAGGTATCTTCGTTCTCGGTCGGCGGACAGGAACTCACTAACGGACGGGATTTTTACATCCAAGGCAGCAACCCTGAAACGACAATTCGTGAACGTGATATTGTCTTTGTCGGCTTCGGTATCTCGGAAAGCAAATACGACGACCTGGCCGGCGTCAACATCAAAGACAAGGTCGTGTTGGTGATCGATGAAGGTGAGCCAAGGGATGCCCAAGGCAATAGCCTGATTACCGGCACCCAGGAGCCGTCTGAGTGGTCTACGGCGCGCAACAAACGCCTGCAGCACGTGATGTCGAAGCAACCCAAGCTTATTTTAGCAGCGAGTGCGAATGTCAGCTCCATGCTGGAACGTTTCGGCAACCGCTTGACAGGCGGGCGCATCATGCTGGAGCAAAATGCCACGGCAGCGCCATCCGGCACGTCAACACCCGTCGCATCCATCACGCTGGACGTAGCTAATGCCATCCTCGGCAAAGCCAACATGAGTGTCGATGGATTCAAGGCGGGCGCCAAGCCCCAGTCAAAAACCATCCGCAATGCGGTACGGGCATCGTTCGGTATGACGGTTGAGCCATTTACCGCTGACAACGTGCTCGGGTTTATCGAAGGTACCGATTTGAAAAACGAAGTCCTCATCATCGGGGGCCACTACGACCACGATGGCAAAGCTGCCGACGGGCGTATCTTCTACGGCGCGGACGATAACGGCTCTGGCACGGTGGGCATGATGGAAGTAGCGCGGGTATTTGCTAAGGCTAAAGCCGAAGGACATGGGCCGCGCCGCAGCCTCTTGTTTATCGGGTTTGCTGCCGAGGAGAAAGGCCTGTTGGGTTCCGCGTACTACGCTGAAAACCCGATTTTCACCCTGGAAAGTACCGTCGCCAACCTCAATTTGGACATGATCGGCCGCATTGATGACAAACACCTGCGCGGCAACCACAACTACGTGCATCTCATCGGCGCGGACAAGCTGAGCTCCGAGCTGGATTCCATCGCGCGCGACGCAAATGCCAACTATACCCACATGGAACTCGACACCATGTATAATGACCCGAACGATCCCATGCGGATATACTACCGCTCAGACCAATATAACTTCGCGAAGCATAATATTCCGGTCATCTTCTTTTTCAGTGGCCTGCACCCGCATTACCACACTCCGGAAGATACGATCGACAAGATTGACTTCGAAATGATGGCCAAGCGGACACGCCTTGTCTTCCACACGGCGTGGGAGATTGCCAACCGCGATAAGCGTTTAGTGGTCGATTCTAACAAGCCTTAGTGGCGAGCGCCTGAACTTTTCTTGCTGCCCGTTGTTTTACTAGTATCCGGAGGGTGGCCCGATGTGGCCTCCTCCGCTTAAAATCAACAGGCTATGGCAACAGAAAACCAACCGTCTACGCCACACCCCAGGGGTGAGCAAGACTATAATGCCCACCAGCAAAATCCGGATCCGGCGCCCGAGGCACTGGAAGAAAAGGACGATAAGCCTGCCGGCAACACCATCAAGTGGGCAATCGTTATCGCGATCTTCATCTTGGCGGTCATTTTTTTATTTTATTACTTCAGTGGCGACTGAGCCCTTCCGCAATAGGCGGTTAGGCGTTTTATTTTCCATTTTCCTGCAAAAAGACGCTATCTTTACCTGAAATGGTTGCCGGGCAGTCCCCCCAGCAGTCCATGGCAGGACGTAATTTATAAAACGTGATAGTTATGCGGATAATGGCTTTTGACTATGGTACGAAGCGGATCGGGATTGCGGTGACAGACCCGTTGCAGCTTATTGCTTCGGCCTTGACAACCGAGCACCCCGAACACGTTTTCACCTTTCTGGCGTCTTATCTCGAAAAGGAGCCCGTCTCCACGTTCGTCGTGGGCATGCCGCGCCAAATGGACGGGACTGACAGCCAATCGGCACAGCACGTCGTAGGCTTCGTCCGTAAACTGCGGAAGCAGTTCCCCTCGATTGAGACGGTTACGATTGACGAGCGGTTCACCTCGAAGATGGCCAGCCAGGCCATCGCACAAAGTGGCCTTCGCAAGACGCAACGCCAGCAAAAGTCGCTCATTGACGAAGTGGCGGCCACCATCATTTTGCAGTCCTACCTCGAACAGCGGGAATTTTCGCGCTGAGAATATGCCTAACTTGTAGATATGAACACACAGCGATGCGAAAAATAAACTTCTTTAACGAGGATACTGACTTCAAACCCAAGCAGAAAGGGAAAATACGGGAATGGGTGAAGACCACCGCGAAAGCCGAGGGCCGCTCCACCGGCGATGTGAACTTTGTTTTCTGCTCGGATCCGTACCTGCTAACGATTAACAAACAATACCTTAATCACCATACGCTCACCGATATCATCACGTTTGATAATACAGAGCAAAAACATGTACTAAGCGGCGACGTGTTCATCAGCATAGACCGGGTGCGCGAAAACGCCAACTCCTACAGCGTATCCGAGCGAGATGAGCTGCACCGGGTCATCATCCATGGTATTCTCCACCTTTGCGGTTATCGGGACAAGACAGCCGAAGACCAGGAACTCATGCGGGAGAAAGAGGACTTCTATCTCGCGCGCCGGGAATTCTGAGAAAAGAAGCTTTATCAAAAGTCAGAAATTCTTATGTCTTGTCATTTCGAGCAGGAGAAACCGCTAATTCCCACTATTTCGGGCTTCTCGCCTTTACGACTTTGCGTTCGAAATGACACATTTGACCGTGTCTTCTTTTGTGAGCAAAAGCAACGCGCTTAGCCAAACCATCGGTCGAGCCCCATCTCAAAACGCGATCAGCGAAATTTATTAAAATTTTTCTTATTGATTTACAGGAGTTTATGCAAAAACATTGATTTTATATAGTACTGTGTATTGCATAATACCATACAAAGCATATATCTTTGCATTATGATAGTAGACAACACGCAAACGCAAATGAGGAAGGGGATACTGGAATACTGTATCCTTTCTATCATCGCCCGCGGTGAAATATATGCTTCCGACATCATTGCGGAACTGAAGACGGCGCGGTTGCTGGTGGTAGAAGGCACGTTATATCCGCTTTTGACCCGGCTGAAAAACAACGAACTGCTCAGCTACAGTTGGCGGGAGTCGACCGCTGGTCCCCCGCGCAAATATTACACCATCACGCCTGCTGGGCAGGAAGTGCTGCGCAGGCTTGACGCCACTTGGGAAGAGTTGGTATTTGCCGTAGACACCGCCGTACAGGGCAGGCAGGCCCCTGCATCATCATCACAACAAGACGAACAACAGTAAAATCACAGACCATGAATAAAACGATTATCATCAACATAAACGGAATCGTATTCCACATCGAGGAAGAGGCGTACGACACCCTCCGCTCGTATATGGTCGATGTCAAGCGGCATTTTGGCAACACGGCCGACAGCCACGAAATCGTAGGCGACATCGAAAACCGCATTGCAGAAATGTTTAGCGAGCGCATTGTAGCCGGCACCAAAGAGGTCATTGCGATGAACGACGTGGAGGAGGTTATCTCGCAAATGGGCCGTGTCGATGACTTTGCCGGCGAAACCTCAGACACGGAAGATTCCTATTACGCAGCGGGCGACATACCGCCTGCGGGAGGGCAGCAGCGCAAGCTGATGCGCGACCCGGACGACCGGGTCTTTGGCGGCGTTTGTAGCGGACTGGGCCATTACTTCGGTATGGAGCCAAAATGGGTACGGCTAATCCTCGTCCTGTTGTTCGTGTTTGGCGGCACTGGGCTGTTGCTTTATATCGTGCTGTGGGTTGTCATGCCCCTGGCCCGCACCCGGGCAGACCGCATGGCCATGCGCGGGGAGGCAGCGACACTGCATAATTTCAAACGGACTTTTGAGGAGGAGATGGAGGGCCTCCGTACAAATTTTTCCGGCGCCGGGCACAGTCTTAGAAATGGGGCTAACTCGGCAGGAAACGCGATTGGAAAATTATTTGTTATTCTGGCCAAAATCATCGGGGTGTTTTTCATCATCGGGCTGTGCATAGGCCTGATTGTGCTGATGGTTGCCGTCGTGGCCAGTTTCGGTATCCTCGGCACTAACACGGACATGGAGATATTTCCCATGAATGTCATCGACCCCGCATACCGTTCGGCACTGCTGATCAGCTCCATTGGGGTTGCCTTTATCCCGATGCTAGCACTCGTGGCATTGATTATCCGGATACTGTTCAACCGGGTGCTGATAGGCCGCTACACCGGCTTCACCTTACTGGCCCTGTGGCTGGTCGCGGTTGGCCTCACCACGGTGTATGCCACCCGTACCGCACAGGATTTTCGTGAGCAAAGTACCATTGTGGAAGAGGTGAAACTAAGACCATCACCGGTTTTCCATTTGTACAAAAACGACGTTAATATCATCCGCCTGCAGCGTGACAGTACCGACCGCGCCCTGGCGATCCGGCAACGGGCAGCCAATCGGAACGTCGCTTTTCTCGGTGAACAAAACAGGGCCCATATCCGGATCGCACGGATAGACAGCAGTGAAACCCCCTATGTGACAATGGAATATACCGCACGGGGTGAGACGTACGAGCGGGCCGCACAACGCGCGGGCGACATCGAATATACCCTGCGCCAGGACAGTTCGTCGCTCGTGTTTGACAGCCATTTTTCCCTCGGGGACAAGGAACTGATGCGTGACCAAAGCCTACGGCTGGTACTCCACATTCCCGTAGGTACGACTCTTTTCATTGACGATGCCTTAGGCTGGCATATGCGCGATCTTCCCCTCCGCCAATGCGGGGATAACCACGAACACCACCTCGGTGGCAGGCCCAACCGCACGGAATGGGTGATGACCAGTACAGGACTGAGCTGCCGGTATGGTCCGGAAGACGAACATGAGGAGCCAGACGCGGAGGCGGAGGCGCCCACCTCCGAATCGGTACCTGCCGCCCCCGCCTCACACGTTGGCAGCACGGACAGCGTTGCCTCAACGTCCGAATAAAAATAAGGGTTCTTCATCGCTTGCCAGCACGCTTTTGACTGGCCGGCCTATCTTTTAACCGCCGCGGCATCAATCCCCCTGAGCAGCCCACAAAGCCCTTGGTTAGCAAACTAAAACCCGTGTCAAACCGCCTACCTGCTTTGGTAAACGGAACAACCCGCGTACACCGAGTTTACTGGAAATGCTGGTGGTAAACCTCGTATGAAGTTTGCAATTGGGCGACCAGGTTTTTCGCTTCGCGCTCATCGGTCGTTTTTTCTAATCGATCAACCAATTCCAAGTGCGGATGCAACCATTTGTGCAGTTCATCGTGGCTTTTGCCCGTCATGGTACAGCTTAAGATCAGTTGGGTGTTTTGTTCTTTCACGTCCTCGGCTAATACACGATAGTCTTGCTTGTCATCGTTGATAAATTCGTCCACTAAGGCTTCGCCCTGCGCGACGTAAGGTTTCATTTCCTCATTGACTACCCAGCGATCACCGTTGTCCAGTTCGAGCGGATCCGAGCTTTCGTGGTAATGATGGTCATCATGGTGATGTTCGTCATGTGCATGCGCCTGGTGATCATCGCCGGAATTCCCGGACGTTCCATTTCCGCAGCCAAATAAGGCGACGCTAACCGCGGTCATCCACAAAATTGATTTTACGTTGTTCATAATCATCTGTTTATCTATTTTTTATAAGGGTTCATCAAAAAAACCGGGAGCGCCCGATACCTTCCACACCATCCAAATGAGGCTTTAGGGATGCAACACACCCACTGCAATTAATGTTTGTGCTGAACGGGACCTTTTGATTCTCATTTTCAATGTATGTCGGTTTTCTTTGCTGTTGAATAAGCCAAAGATACGCATTACGCTGCACGCGATTGTTGCGGTGTCTTTCGGTTGATTGCTGCGGTTTTCGGTTTCCCTTCATCCACCAACACCCAATAATATAGCCGTCCGTGGCACAAGCGGTCGGTTTTCGAATCGGTTATCCGGACACCCAAGTTGCTGATCCGTTTATCGATAACTGTTACAAATAGCAAATACCCAGCGGTATCCGTGGTTTGAATCAGCTAAATTGTTGTATCTTTAGCATACAGAACACATAAAACCCACAAGCTAAAACACCGAGCGATGAAAGATTTTAGAAAGCGGTTGGCCGTCGTGCTTACCATAGGTTCGACACTTTTATTTATCTCCAATTGCACGAACCAAGAACAAGTAGCCGAAGAAGAGGTCTTCACTACGGCGGATTTGAGCCACCTTCCGGAAGCGGACCAAGAACTGATACGCAAATCCCTTTCGTATTTTGGCATCATGCCCGAAAGCATCGAATCCAAAGATTACGAAATGTCGGAAACCATGATCAGGCTCGGCCAGATGCTCTGGCACGATGCCAGGTTGTCAAAAAGCAGTTTTATCAGTTGCAACAGTTGCCACAACTTGGGTACGTACGGAGTTGACAACCTGCCGACCTCCGTGGGCCACAATTGGCAGTTGGGCAGAAGAAATGCCCCGACGGTGCTAAACGCCGCTTTCCACACCACCCAGTTTTGGGATGGGCGGGCCATCGATGTGGAGCAACAAGCAACCATGCCGATTCTAGACCCTGTGGAAATGGCCATTCCGCATGAGGAAATTACCGTCGAAAGGATCTCTTCCATCACTGAATATGTAAACCTCTTTAACGAGGTGTTCCCGCAGGATGAAGCCCCTATCACTTTGGCCAATATCGGACGGGCCATCGGCGCATTTGAACGAACCTTGATCACACCATCCCGCTTCGACGACTACATGAAAGGCGATGTGGATGCGTTGAATGAACAGGAGAAAAGAGGGCTGAATGCTTTCATGGTGGCCAATTGCCAGACATGCCACATGACCCATCAATTGGGCGGGCATATCTACCAGAAATTCGGTGTGATGAAAGACTATTGGGAGCTGACCGGCAGTGAAATACCTGATATGGGACGCGCCGAGATTACGATGAATGAAAACGAAAACTATTTCTTCAAGGTGCCCGGACTGCGAAACATCACCCGCACCTACCCTTACTTCCATGACGGTAGTGTTTGGAGTCTGAAAGAAGCCGTATCCATCATGAATGAGTTGCAATTCGGCGAAAAACTGGATGACAACGACTTGGATGACATCGTTGTCTTTTTAGGGGCATTGACGGGGGAGTTGCCAGAATCGGCCAGGGTGATACCCATACTCCCCCCTTCGACTGCCGATACACCACGGCCGGATATGAACTAAGGGCATCAAGATGAAAACATACACCGTTTCACTACTTATCCTGTTTGTGGTAGTGTGGTTGGCGGGCTGTCAGGGAAATTCGACCGCGTTAAACCAAGCCCTCAAACGTATTGACAGCTTGGAAGCCAGGTTGGATAATGCCCATACGCCCGGGTGGGGCGAGACAATGCGTGGAAGCACCCAAGTGCACCATTCCAACCTGTGGTTTGCGGGCGCAGCAGGCAATTGGGAACTTGCCGAACACATGATCGAAGAATTGGAAGAAGGATTTGAAAAGCTACGTACGTGGTATCCCGACGACCCCGAAACCGTTGCCATGCCGATGATCGATCAGCCGTTGCGGAATTTGGCCGAAGCTATCGACAAGCATGACGCCGATGCGTTCAAGAGCGGCTACCTGACCTTGACGCAATCGTGCAACGCTTGCCACACGGCGACTGGGAATGCGATATATATTATCAAGACACCCACCACGCCCGGTTTTACAAACATGGCCTTTGAGCAGAGCGGATTGGTCGTCCCGTAGCATGGCAAACTTCGTATTCAGGACTGCTTTCAACACCTTGATTTCCAGCGTAGCCCTGCCCCTGCGGTGCTTTCGGCACCAAGCAACGACGACCCGCCGGTTGAGTTGCAGGAGCGACCATGATCAAACAAATCTAGGATTTGAATATGAGGAAACAGCTCTTTATTTCACCATAAAAAA
>CAYUIZ010000080.1:0-14908 GCA_964444885.1 uncultured Sphingobacteriaceae bacterium
GAAAAAATTGATAAGCAGTAAAACGTAACGAACATGGAGAAACCACCTATTTCAATGACCGAAGTTCAATTAAGGAGCTTTATTGAATCACTACGGCCAGTAGACGAAGAAGTCCGTAAGCAATTGGATTTTGGATATTCCTAGGACGGACAAACTGCTTTATTGTTTGAAATCCAACCCCAATGGAATGATCCGACGAATATTTTAGAATTACCATTTGCCAAGCTGCGCTTTGTGAAGTCTTCTAAATTATGGAAACTCTATTGGCTGCGTGCATCAGGAAAATGGGAGGCTTAGGAGTCACAACCGGAGCATGCTGACCTGCATAAATTGTTGAACGAAATTGAAAATGACGCCTACGGTTGTTTTTTGGGCTAATGGGAAAGGGCGGGCTGGACCCCCGATTACTTACGCACCGCGCGTACAATTGAGGCCATAAAAAAACGGTAATATTTTTAACGCTTAATCAATGAGCCGAATAACGCTTGTAATCGGCTCATATTATACTTATATTTGAGCCGATTAAGAACTGCAATCGGCTCATGGTGTATAATTGGCAACTACCGGGATGGCCTGGCTTTACGTACGACGTCGCGGAAGTTCAGCCGTATATTCTTGCATTTGCGCAGGAAACAGGGGAAGTTAATGGCCTTATCCAGGGATTGCCGGATACGCTTAAGCAAGAAACACTGCTCCAGCTTATGCTTTCCGAAGCGGTGAAAACCTCCGAAATCGAGGGAGAGCACTTAAGCCACGAGGACGTGATGTCTTCCATCCGGAATAATTTGGGGTTAAACGATACGCCTGTTTACGTAAAAGACCAGCGGGCATCGGGCGTAGCCCGATTGATGGTGGAAGTAAGGAAAGGCTTTCAGGAACCGCTCACACCGGATATGCTCAAAGCGTGGCACCGATTACTTTTTGGGGGCACGACAAGTCGTGTCAATCCGGGTGAGTGGCGACAGGGAGATGTACCCATGCAAGTGGTTTCGGGTGCTTATGGGCGCGAAATCGTTCATTACGAAGCACCGCCATCGACACGGGTACCGGAAGAAATGGAACGCTTTGTCGGATGGTATAATTCAGCATCCTTTTCACTAAAAGGGCAGGTGCCCGAAGCCATATTAAAATCTGCCATCGCACACCTGTATTTCGAATCCATCCATCCGTTTGAAGACGGCAACGGTCGCATCGGTAGGGCGATAGCGGAAAAAGCGCTATCGCAATCGCTTAGACGGCCTATAATGCTGAGCCTCTCCAAAACCATAGAAGCCAATAAAAAAGCGTATTATGATGCGTTGAAGAAAGCGCAACGCGCGCTGGACGTTACCGCGTGGGTGGTTTATTTTGCAAATGTGATTCTGGACGCGCAGCGTGATGCCAAAGCCATGGTACTGTTCACGTTGAAGAAAGCGCAGTTTTATGATCGGTATAAAACCCAGCTTGACGAGCGGCAATGGAAGGCGATAAATAAAATGCTGCACAAGGGGGCCGAGGGTTTCGAAGGCGGGATGACGGCCAAAAAGTACATGGGCATTACCAAGGTTTCAAAAGCCACCGCCACACGGGACTTGCAGCAAATGAATGAAATGGGGGTATTGGTGCAGGAGGGAGCGGGGCGTTCTGTGCGGTACCATCTCAATCTACCCTAACTATTTGGCTATCATTGCACCCTTTTTCCGTAAAACCTGATCAATCAACACAAACTACATATCGCATCGGGAAGCGCCCCTACCCTTTACCGATCGGGCGGCCAGCACTTAATTCCTCTTCAGTAAACCCTTTCGGAGAGTCAGCTGTTGTGTATAGTAAACAGCGACGATGAACGTATTGGTGATTTTAGGGCATCCCCGCAGGGATAGCTATTGCGGGGATCTGGCCATGGCCTATATGCGCGGTGCGAATGAAGCGGGTGTGGAAGTCGCGTTTCTTGCATTGGCGGATATGCGATTTGAGATGAATGTCATGGAACACTCCCCCCAGGACCAACATTTGGAAGCGGATATCCTTCAGGCTCAAAAGCTCATCAAGTGGGCGGACCACCTCGTATTTGTCTACCCGACGTGGTGGGGCAATATGCCGGCACTGCTCAAGGGCTTTCTCGACCGCGTCTTCATTCCCGGCTTCGCATTCCGGGAGATCCAAGCCGATGCATTCGATAAATTGTTGCGCCCCCGTACGGCACAACTGATTACCACCATGGACACACCCGTATGGGTAGACTGGTTGATCAATGGTGCCCCTTCGGTCAAAGCAATACGCAACGCAACATTGGAATTTTGTGGCGTGAGCCCGGTGCATACGATGAAAATCAGTCCGGTAAAACATTCAACCACGGAACAAAAGCACGAATGGTTACGCCAAGTGCAGCGAAAAGGCAGCGACCTACACCAAGGGGTACTATCGCCGTGGCAGCGCTTCAAACGGTCAGTGCTTCCTTGGGCAAAAGCACTTCGATTGCAATTTTATCCCATGACGTTCTTCGCTTACGGCATGGGGTCTTTTGCCTACGCCAGACTGTACGGTGCGTTCGATGCCTGGGTGTTTCTACTGGGTTATGTACTTTTATTTGTGATCGAGGTGGTTGTGGTGTTTAGCAACGACTATTACGACCGCGAAACCGATCGATTGAACCGCTTTTTTAGCCCATTTACAGGCGGATCGAGGGTTTTGGTCGAGGGACTGATCACCGAATCATCCCTCAAAAAAGCAATTGTCCTATGTATCCTTCTCAGTGGTTTGTTAGCGCTTATTGTCGCATTCCTATCCGTCACGTCGTTCGTTCATATCCTCCTGATGGCGGTTGCATTATTTTTGGTTGCGGTGTCTTACACGGCACCACCACTCCGATTTTCGTACCACGGCTGGGGTGAAATCGTGGTTGCCTTTACACATAGTTTTGCCGTTATTATATGTGGCTTCGTCTTCCAAGGCGGAAGCCTCTCCGCAACGCTTCCTTGGCTATTGGGCGTGCCCCTATTTCTTTCCATCCTTCCGGCGATTATCATGGCCGGCGTGCCGGACTTTGCCGCCGACCAACGGGCTGATAAAAAAACGTTGGTCGTGCGTTTGGGAAAGACACACGCGGCAAGCTTGGCAGCTGTTACAACGGCGCTCTCCCTAGGATCGCTCCTATGGTTGATGAATGATGACACCTTCCAAGCTATCTACGGCGACATCATTTACCTGTCGATCGCCCATGCGGCATGGCTTATCGTACTGCTGTACAAATTTATACAGCGTAAAGAAAAACCGGATCGTATCGACGGTATTTTGGTCGTCGCCCTCTCCTACATCATGTGGTTTGCTTTGGTCCCTTTCATCCGAATGGCCTAGTTGACGAAGGGATTTCCCTGCATTCCCACATCCGTACTTCGCCAAACGTCCGATACACAACCAATGAATCCCCCTTCGGATATCCCCTTTCCGTTTCGGCGGGCGATAGGGTAATTTCAACAGCTTGGTTGAGATTTAAACGCCCGAAGCCCGGCGCATTTCCTTTGCGCCAGGCTTCGATTAAAACCCTTTTGGCGACCGCCGCGAAAGGCAACATCGCCACGGCCAACGCTGATGGGCAAGGAGCAGTAGGCTGCGCCACGCGCATACGCTAACTCGTGCGGATAATCCTAGTTAAACATGATATTAAACGTGGTGCCGATGCCGACATGTTGAAGATGCCCACCACGATCCGCCTCGCGGAATACGCCGTTATAGAACGCAAAGACGTTCCACAAACGGTTGTGATAGCCCACCTGCGGGCGCGCGTAGATACCGCCGTTTCCGTTGGTGCCGCTGCCCGTCTGGAAGCTATAGCCCAAATCCGCGCCAGCGAAAAACCCTTGCCGTGCCGGATAGTAGCGCACGAAGGCCCCTACCGGCACCGATCCAAAATTCTCGCTTCCCGATTTGGGGAAATAATGGGTATAACCACTTGCCAAGCCCAAACCCCAGTTGGGTGTAGACATCAATTGGCCCTTGACTTCCGCGCCGAGGGCGATGTTACTCTGGTCCGCGAGGTCCGCCACGGGCAACCCGACGTTGACGCCTGCTTTGATCCACGAATTGCGGGGGGTAATTTCCGTGGGGACTTGTTGGGCGTGCGCCCCTATTCCAAGCATCAGCCCCATAAAGGCCATGCCGATGTGTTTGATTTTCGTTTTCATGACTTGTTTTCTATTAGTAGTGTTTCTTATTTATTTACGGATTTGATGCAAATCCTATACCAGTTAAGGCAGCGAACCCACTCCCAACGCAAAAAACAGGCTGTATCACAAGCCCGAAATTCATCGCTTTTGTTATTTTGAAAACACGAGAAATAGCTAATTATCAGACTTTTAAATTTACAAACTTCACTTCATTTAGGTGCGAAATGACACGTTTGACACCGGCTCTTGGCAAAACCTGTATCCTGCGTATTGGTTAACATGACTCGCACAGTGCCCTTGCTGAAATTGACCACAGTGGGGAATTGCGAGGGCAATGCTGATGGTGCTCAAGCGGGGCGAACCCAAAACGTCGGGCGCACCGGCGGCTTGGGATTTGGGGTCCGCACACCCAATTAATCATCGACTGATAATCGCCCACTAAAAACACCCGAATAAAACAGTCTGTTACCGATTTTTTGGCAAAGGGGTCGCGTGGCCTGCCCGGAGAACGCAGGTTATGCAAGATGATCAACACGCTCATCGCCATCGCCATCCTCAGCGACGTGGCGGGACAAGGGGCTCCCCTAGGGCAGGTACTCGTACGTGGCTTGCAAACCCAACGGGATGCCCAGCGCCCAGTAGATCAAGAGGAATATCGTCCACGCAATGCCAAACACGATGGTATAAGGCATCATGATCGACACCAGCGTACCGATTCCCGTGGACTTGACATATTTCTGGCAATAAACCACGATGAGCGGGAAATACGGCATCAGAGGCGTGATTACGTTCGAAACGGAGTCGCCCACGCGGTAAGCAGCTTGGGTGAGATCGGGCGAAATACCCAATTGCATGAGCATGGGTACCATGATAGGCGCTACCAGTGCCCACTTTGCGGACGCCGACCCAATGAACAGGTTGAGAAAGGCAGTAATCAGCACAATACCCACGATCGTTACCTGCGGAGCCAGGGCCATGGACTGCAACGCCGAAGCCCCTTTGAGGGCCAGCAAGGCACCGATATTGGACTGCCCGAACGCATCGATAAACAAGGCGCAGAAAAATGCCATGACGATGTAATAGCTCATGGACGACATGGATTTGGACATGCTCGTGATGATGTCCTTCGAGGTCTTGAACACGCCCGACATGAGCCCGTAGACAACGCCCGGAATCAGGAAAATCACAAAGATCAGGGGTACGATCGACCGCATCAAGGGTGCGGCGAGCGTGGTAATTTCGCCATCCGGATCGCGCCATGCCGAAGAAGCTGGCGCGGCCCAGAAATACAAACCTAATAAGCATAGGATCATCACCAACGTAGCCGTGTAGAATGCCTTTTTTTCTTTTCCGGTGAGCGGGTCCATGGTGGGCTTCTCCTCCTCTGCTACGGACACGGGCATCTTTTTGAGCCGGGGTTCGATGACCTTGTCGGTCAGGTACCAGCCCAGCGCGATCATCAGCACGGAAGACGCGGCTGTAAAAAACCAGTTATTCAGCGGATTGAGCTGGATGTCGGGATCGATAATTTGGGCCGCTGACTGCGTAAAACCCTGCAAGAGCGGATCGATACCCGAGGGAATGAAGTTGGCACTAAATCCACCGGAGACCCCAGCGAAAGCCGCCGCGATACCGGCCAGCGGATGCCGGCCAGCGGCGTAGAAAATGATTCCCCCCAACGGAATGACCAACACATAACCTGCGTCGGCCGCGGTATGCGACACAACGGCCACCAAAATCAGCATCGGCGTGAGGAGCATCTTCGGGGTGAAACTGAGCATGGTTTTCAGACCCGCGTTGATGAAACCTGAATAGTCGGCAACGCCAACGCCCAGCATAGCCACCAGCACAATGCCCAACGGAGCAAAGCTCGTGAAGGTGCTAACCATGTTCTCAAAAAAAGCGACGATGGCGGCCGGCTGAAGCAGGTTTCTCACCTCCAGTGCAGTGCCCGTACGCGGGTCAATCTCCCCGAAGGAAACCATCGACAAAACGGCGGAAAGAATCCAAACCAGCAGCATCAGGAAAAAAAACAGGATGGCAGGGTCAGGCAGTTTGTTTCCGGCTTTTTCAATACCGTCGAGGAAACGGGTCATCATGGGCTTTTTCAGCGATTGGTCTTTCATACTCATCAGGTTTTAAACGTTCATGCCGAACCGGGGACGACAGGGCTACCGCATGGCAACGCCGACCAGTTGTCCCACGCGGTTGGCATGGTGTAATGTGCTTGGTCTTACAAATAAATGATTATTATTCGGATTTACGACATCCCTGAGCAATTTGAGTCGGTGCAGCCCGAATGGCTGCCAGACATGGCAAGCATTCCCACACCGACAAACTAAACGTTTATTCCGTGTCGCCTAGCGCACCCCATCCGCTCATCATGATGGCAAACATCTTCCACGCCACCTGAAGATCGTTGATTTCGTACAACGGCTCAGTTTCGTCAATTTCCAATTCGGAGTTCGCCACAACACGCGGCATGATCCGGTCAGGCTTCATGACCAACGTAGGTTCATCAGAATTTTCGTAATATATCTCTAGCTGAAGTATACCAGCCTGCTCTTCTACGTAGAACGGATGTGTAAAATTAATGGTTGGATCGAACGCTTCCGATGTGTACACCACAATCTTGTAGAGTTGGGGCGAGGCCGGAAGCGGATTGTCCGGGTCAGGAGTAGCCGCGTACTCAGGCCTGAGGGTATAGGTGGTCACCCGGCATTCATACCCCGCTACCACGCTGCGTGGCGCGGCTACCTGCCGGAGGTACATATCCAACGCAACGGTGTTTCTAGCCCCTAGGTCTTCGGATGGCGTATATTGTACGGAGATGGCCCGGTCAGCCTCGGGTATCTCGGCGTGCTGCGTGAGTGTCCTCAGGTACAATTGCCCCCGGTCTTCCATCGCATTGTGGTAATTATCATAGATGAATCCCAGTCCTTTGGCCTTGCCCAACACAACATCGCCTTTCACATGATAGGTACAAATCACACCGTTCATCATCAGCGCGAGACCCAAAAACGGATTGCGTTGGGAATAATCTTCCACCAAGGTCAAAAATCGTTGCGCTTCTTCATGGTTTTCGGCAAGCTCGACAAATTGCTCCCCCACATCGTCGCGCGAGAAGTCTAAATTTTCGATAAAGAATCCGAGGTTAACGCCGTGGCTGTACATGCCCATCTCAATGATGCCCTCAACGAAAGGTTCGTCGACGATAGGCTCCTCGCCAATCGGCGCGTCTTTGGCACACCCCATCAATAACATTAGTGCGGCAACAACTAAATAATGCAGTTTATTCATGTTCTCATGGTTTTTATTGGCGTCAAAAATAGGAAAAATGTTTTTTTAGCGTCGAAACCTGCCTACAAACACAAAAAAACGGATAAGTTGCGGAGTTATTTGCCCCGCAGCTTATCCGCCGCTAGCCCCAAAAGCACAATCGACTGATTACAAATATGCCGTATAATCCCAGCCCTTCCGGTAAGGACGGCCCTTCAGCATATTCGCGTAGGCATCGTCGAACCGCTCCCGTTTGGGATTCCATTGCAAGGGGCGCTGCAGCTCGTAGGCAATATTGACCGCGTTGCAGACCGTGGCGGTGCGATGCCCGATTTCGACGTCGCATATCGGCTTGCTGCGCTTCTTGATGGCGTCTATCCAGTCCTGGTAATGGTTGTCTGAAAAATAGAGGGGCTTATCTGAGGGTTTCCGCTCCTGCTTGGCCAGTCCCGCCGGTTCGGTGTTCAAGAAGCCTCTTGACACTTCGATTTTCCCTTCGGTACCGATAAACTGGATGGCGTTGGATTGTCCCCAGGATTTGTGGTTTACACGCACGCCATTGGCATAGGTGTAGTACAACCCTTCGACCGCTCCTGGCTCCTCGGGCGGCACGAACGACACCGGCCCCGATTTATCCATATCCAAAGCCCACTGCACGATATCGAACATATGCGCACCCCAATCCGTGATGTAGCCACCACCAAAATCGCGGTAGCCACGCCACCACGCCCACGCGTCATCCTCAATGGGCGGCGAAAGAATGGGGTGGTACCCCCGGTATAAGGACGGCCCTACCCACATGTTCCAGTCCAGGTAATCCGGGATGGGCATGGAGGGCAGGTCGCACTGCTTGACGGGCTCACCCACCGATACGTTGATTTCGGTTACTTGGCCAATATAGCCATTGCGTACGAGCTCCGCGGCTTGCCTGAAGTTATACTGCGAGCGTTGCATACTGCCGGTTTGCAGGACGCGCTTGTGTTTTCGAACGGCGTTGACCATAGCGCGCCCTTCGTCGATACTGAGGGCCAAAGGCTTCTCGCAATAGATGTCTTTGCCGTGCTTCGCAGCGTCGATTACGTTCATCGCGTGCCAATGATCGGGCGTAGCGATCACCACGGCGTCCACGTCCGCGCGTCCCAGCAATTCGCGGTAGTCGCCATAACCGGCCACGGGGTGAGGCGCTTTGGCGGCATTGACGGTCGTTGCGTCGGCCACAAATTGGGCGAGTTTCTTACTGTCGACGTCGCACGCAGCTACCACCATCGTCTCGGGCACCTGGGCGATGTTGCGCAACAGCCCGCCCACCTGCTTGCCGGTGCCAATGTATCCCAAATTAATCCGGTCGCTCGGCGCCAGAAATCCATTTCCGCCCAAAACATGGCGCGGCAAGATCATAAAACCGGTTGCGGCTACGGCGCTCGTTTTCAGAAAATCCCGGCGCGAGTAATCGGTGGGCAATTTTTTGTTCATAATGCGGTCTAGTTAAATGTTTATCGATAAAAGTGTTGGCTTGGCTTGGTTTTGCAGGACGCAAGGTAAGGCATTGATGCCAATTGGCAAAATATAATCGGAACCCAAGCAGGGCAAACGCATCTAATTTTTTTCGTCATTGCCTGCCTGCGGTATGCAGGCGAGGCTGTGTGGGCCTATGAAAAGCCAAACGGGAAGATCAGGGCATCCGGATTAACGAAAGGGAGATAGCGGAATTAGCGCCGATAGACGGGCGCATCGAAAACGTTATTTTCGACTGCGATCAGGCTGGATCAGTTCGAGTCACTTGCTTCTAAATTCGCGCTTACTGTCCACATCGAGGAAAAATGTTTGGCTTGTTTCGGGGTGGTTGATCCTCACCCAACCGCCTCCCAACACGTGATCGTAGGTTGCTGGGATATGGATCACTTGGTTGGCGAGATCAAAGAAACCCCACTTGCCATCTTTCTCATGTTGGAACGCGGCAAATCGACGGTGTTCTGACCACGTTGCGATCGCATGATAGGCAGGGTCCATCAACCACGTGCTGGCATGCCGATCCCACACGCCGACCAATCGTTCGTCCGCATTGCCGATGACCACTTTCAACAAACGATCCGCATCAATACCGCCTAGCCTGCCGATGGATTTCACATCCCAGCCTTCAGGAAGGGGGGGATCTTCCAGAAAGTGACCGTGCGGCGGCCAAATAATGGCAGCGCCACTCGCGGAAGCAACCCTAAAATCATCGTAGTGATCGGTTGGATCGTGCCACTCCCCGGATGTATCCATCATGTAGACATTCCTCCCGAAATTCAGCACGAAGATAAAGAGGTCGGTATTCGGAATAGATGCAATATTTTGGGCGTGCGCCAGGATGGATTCCGTCGTTATCGTATCCTGAAGCCCGTACGGCTGGATGTGTGTAGGAAACTCCTTGTCCAGGTCGGGGTATATAAATACCTTGCCGTCGTTAGCGGAATAAACCGCCACCCGTTTACGACCTGGGCGCCACCGGGACTGGGTTTCCAAAATGAATTCCGATCCCCCCACGTTTACCCGCAAATCAGACATCGGCTTAAACCTGCGTTTACGCACCGGTTTTCCATGCCGATCAAGGAGACGGTACCTCCCCGAAATTTTCTGCATCAAGTAGCCTCCGTCGACCCATTTATAGGGATCCACATGGCCTGCTAACTTTTTAGCCTTGTTGTTTTCGAGTTGATAGAGTTCATCATTTATCAGGACGATATCCTCCCCCAAGCCCCTGACCGAAAAAGTCGCTTCGTACCGCCCCCGCGCGCCACGCTTCATCGTCATTTTTCGACCACCGTTCCACCAGTATAATGTCCGCTTCTCTCGCGCTACTTCCGTATCAAAAAGACGGCTATCCGAACTTCCGCCACCGATAATGCTGAAGCCAGGCAGAAACTTCCATTCCCAAAACCGCCATCGATTGACATAATACTTCGTGGTCTCCAAAAAAACATGGTCGGCAGCGGTCAGCATGTCGAGCTCATCATACGTATTTGGCAACGGAACCTCGCTATTATGGGTATCGATCAATATATTTTTACCCTCCGGCGATCGCACCACCGCCACACCATCATAAAAATAATCGACATACGGGTACTGAGGTTCGATGACAACTTCACCGTTACTATCCGCATATCCGTAGCGATTATTGGCCCCAAGATAGGGATACAACTCTCCTTCAAATGAAGACATAGCGCGCTCAAACATTTGTCCGTGGCATGAAATACAAATCAATAAAGTACTAATCAATAACGCCGTTTTACACATCATACATCACGAAGCATTATAAATACACGTCTTCTGTGAGAAAAACACCCTCCCCTTCCACCTTGATCCGCATGTGGTCATGCTGGCCGTATTTCATCAAACGTAGCTAATTTCTACTTTAAGCCTGCCAACAGGAGAAAGCCGAAAACCACCACGATGGGCAGGATGATGAAGATAATCTGCGTGATACGTATCGTCCTGTAATAAGGCACGAGCTGTTCTTTTAAATGGATGGCGAGATATAACATGATCGATGCCAACATGATCCAGATCGACAATCCCGTCCACACACCATTCATATTCATAAAACCATCCGTCTGAATATCGAACAGATCCATCAGTGGCTCATAAAACAGACCCGTCGCGCATAAATTGAACTGAACGTTTAGTGCCACCAAAAGTACGTGCAACACCACCGTCAATTGGCGCTTGAACCTACTTTTTCGCTTCCACCGGTTAACGATCAAAAAAATCGCCAGCAGTAGGAAAAAATTCAATACCCCCGCGATTACCTCTTCGACCATGATTAACGGTTGTTAATTTCGACGTCAATTTGAGCTGTTCTCAACGAAGTACGCACGTGGAGTCCTTCCGGACACTATGAAATCGTAGACGCTACTCTCCCGTCAGACTTCCCTCATTCCAAAGATAGAGACTATGCCTTATCGGTAAAATAACGGTTTTCAGGGGTTTATTGGGGTTTCTAAAACACGCCGATGGGTGCCTGTGGCGGTCTGTAAAAACGCTCCGCATCCTATTTTTTCGGAGCAGGAAACACTGGAGTCCCCGCTCATTGAAAATTAGGGAACGTAAACGCATTACCGGAAATTTCCAAAACCAACATCACAGTTCGTCCCGATCGCGCTCGCTCCACTGCTTGCTGAACGATTTCTTCGGCAGCGTTGGCAGGCTTCGGTGCTTGCCCCAAGCTTTGCCAAAGAAGTTGCGCAACACAAAATTCTTCACACCTCCACCGAAAAAATCCAGTAAACGACGTTTCGTCATGGCATACGAGAACCATTTCCACGCGGTGGCTTCGATTTTGGAACCGTGGTTATTGGCCACGGCATCCCGCCGGTTGAGCAGCAGCATGGTGTGGATATCGATTTTGACGGGACACACCTCCGTACACTTACCGCAGAGGCTGGAGGCGTTGCTGAGGTGCTTAAATTCCTCCACCCCTTTCATGTGCGGGGTAATCAACGAACCGATCGGCCCGCTATACGTAGTTTGGTAGGTGTGACCGCCGATGTTCTTGTAGATGGGGCAGGCATTCAGGCAAGCACCGCAACGAATGCAATACAACCCCTGGCGCTGCTCTTTTTGGGCGAGCAAGTCGGTACGTCCGTTGTCTAGCAATACGAGGTACATTTGCTCCGGACCATCCGTTTCGTGGGCTTGGCGCGGCCCGCTGAGGATGCTGTTGTACACGGTGAGGTTTTGTCCCGTCCCGTGCGAAGCGAGCATGGGCCAAAATAGGTCCAAATCGGTCAAGGACGGAATCAGTTTTTCGATGCCTGCGATAGCAATATGAATCTTGGGAAAGGTCGTGCTCAGACGCGCGTTTCCTTCGTTTTCGGTGACAGCGATGCTGCCCGTATCCGCAATCAGGAAGTTGGCGCCGGTAATGCCGACATCCGCGTCCAAGTAGCGGTCGCGCAGCAACTCGCGGGCCTTGAGGGTGAGCATTTCCGCGGAAGCATCCAGCGGCGTGCCAAAGCGCTCGTGGAAGAGCCGAGCGATATCCGCTAAGCTCAGGTGCATGGCCGGCGTGACGATGTGATAGGGTTTCTGCCCGAGTAATTGCACGATGTATTCGCCTAAGTCCGACTCGATGGTTTCCACACCTCGCTTTTCGAGAAATTCGTTGAGATCGAGCTCCTCGGTAGTCATCGACTTGGATTTGACCACGCGCTTGGCGCCGGCCTGCGCGATAATCTTACCAATCTCCTCCCGGGCCTCCGCCGCGTCATTTGCCCAGATGACCTTGCCCCCGCGTTTGAGAAAATTGGCTTCAAACTCGGGCAACAGGCGGTCGAGGTTTTCCATCACCCGCCATTTGATAATATGCCCCTTGCGTTTGGCGTTTTCCACGTTTTTCAGGTAAGAAAGCCCACGCGCCACAGACGCATCGTACTTGTCAATATTGAAATTGATCACCTGCCGATGTGCCTTGTCAAACGCCTTGGTGGCGCTTTCTTTCAAAAAACGGGATTCGGGGGTCACTGCCATATCATTGTTTCCTTAAGCGGCTATAGGGTTGCACTGCCAAGGCTTAGCGCCGCAACACGCGTGCCACGATCCTGCTCTTGTCCGGATCAATCCTTTCGGTCGGCAAGCTGCAAACCAAGCTCGTCCAGCTGTTCCTTTTGTATGGACGCCGGCGTGTCGATCATCACGTCTTTGCCCGCATTGTTTTTGGGGAACGCGATGACGTCGCGGATGCTATCGATACCGGCAAAAATAGATACCAAACGATCAAAACCAAAGGCAATGCCGCCATGCGGTGGCGCGCCGTAGGTAAAGGCATCCATCAGGAATCCAAACTGTTTCTGTGCTTCCTCTGCCGAAAAACCAAGCAAGCTGAACATCCGCGCTTGCAGGGCTTGGTCGTGAATCCGAATGGAGCCACCACCAATCTCTACACCATTGATAACCAAGTCGTACGCATTCGCACGAACCGCACCCGGGTTGCTCTCCATGAGCGCGATGTCCTCCGGCTTCGGCGAGGTGAACGGGTGGTGCATAGCGTGGTATCGCCCGCTTTCCTCATCCCATTCCAACAGCGGGAAATCCACCACCCACAGGGGCGCATAGGTATCCTTGTTGCGCAGGCCCCGTTGCTGGGCCACTTCGAGCCGCAGCTCGTTGAGCTGTTTGCGTGCTTTGTGCGTATCGCCGGCCATCACCAGCACCAAGTCGCCCGGCTTGGCCTCAACGGCGTCGGCCCATTGCTGGAGCTGCTCCGGCGTGTAAAACTTGTCTACCGACGATTTAAGGCTTCCATCGTCGTTATACCGCAAATAAACCAGGCCTGACGCGCCCACCTGCGGGCGACGCACGAAATCGGTCAGCGCATCCAGTTGCTTCCGCGTGTAGAAAGCGCAGCCCGTAGCCTTGATACCGACCACGAGTTCGGCTTGGTCAAAAACCGGAAAGCCCGACCCCTGAAGCACGTCGTTAAGTTCGACGAACTCCATGCCGAAACGGATATCCGGTTTGTCGGAGCCATACAGACGCATGGCATCGGCGTACGCCATCCGCGGCACTTCGGGCAGGTCGATACCTTTTACTTCTTTAAACAAGTGGCGGGTCAACCCTTCAAACGTATTTAAAATATCTTCTTGCTCCACGAATGCCATCTCGCAATCGATCTGCGTAAACTCCGGTTGGCGGTCGGCACGCAAGTCTTCGTCGCGGAAGCACTTCACAATTTGGAAATAACGGTCGAACCCGGAAACCATCAGCAACTGCTTGAACGTCTGTGGCGACTGTGGCAGGGCGTAGAATTCGCCCGGATTCATCCGGCTGGGCACGACAAAATCGCGTGCGCCCTCAGGCGTCGATTTAATCAACACAGGCGTCTCCACCTCCAGAAAATCCTGCTCGTCCAGGTATTTGCGAATGGACTGGGCCATCTTGTGGCGCAGGATCAGGTTATTGCGAACCGGATTGCGCCGCAGGTCGAGGTAACGGTATTTCATGCGCAGGTCCTCTCCCCCATCGGTCTCATCCTCAATCGTGAACGGAGGGAGCTTGCTCGCATTCAACACCTCCAGCGCCGAAACTTTGATTTCGATTTCGCCGGTAGGTATTTTCAAGTTTTTACTCTCCCGTTCGATAACGGTTCCGGATATCTTGATCACATACTCGCGCCCCAACTCACGCGCTTGGGCGCGCAGGGTTTGGTCATCATCGGCATCAAAAGCCAGTTGGGTAATACCGTATCGGTCGCGCACGTCAATAAACGTCATCCCGCCTAGGTCGCGCGACTTTTGCACCCATCCGCTCAGCACGACTGTCTTTTCTACATCGGCTAATGTCAATTCACCACAAGTATGTGTTCTATGCATGTCAATTTATTGTTAAAGCGCAAAAATATCGGTTTTTTTGGAAGAAAGCTTGCCGAAGCGGATATAAATCATGATTTCCCCATAAAGCGGGCTATGGGTCTCCCGCATCGCCCGCAGCTACACGCAGAAAAGCAC
>CAYUIZ010000081.1:0-14566 GCA_964444885.1 uncultured Sphingobacteriaceae bacterium
ACCGTTTTGGCGAAAACACGCCAATAGGCCGTCCAGGGCAGCCGGCGGAGATCGCGCCCGTATTTGTATTCCTCGCGTCGGCCGCCGCTTCTTACGTGTCGGGTGCCACAATCGCGGCCACCGGCGGACGCGTCACAATATAGTCGGCCATCAGCCGTTATTTTGCATATACCGTTGCAAACATACTGAGGGGTTTGGTGTTTAGTTTCGTGGACGGGTGCTTGCCCCGCACACGGCACGGAATAGCTAACTGTTGTCCGGGCGGCGACGCTCCTTCAAAAATATACCTATACGTTTACATCGCTTATGATCAAGATAATTCTCGCTGACGACCACCTCATTGTAAGGAATGGCATTAAGATGTTGCTGGAATCCCAGCACAACCTGCAGGTAATTGGCGAAGCCAATGATGGCAAAGAAGTGCTTCATTTCTTGGAGGCCGACAGGCGCGTCGACCTGGTGTTGACGGATATCGACATGGAAGTCATGGGCGGCATGGAACTGGCCGACCACTTGCAGCAAAACTACCCGGACGTTAAAATCATCATGCTTTCCATGCTCGACAGCGTACAATACGTCAAAGAGGCGTTTTCGAAAGGCGTGCGTGGATACTTGGTGAAAAACGTGGGATACGACGAACTCCTTTTTGCGATACAGCATGTGGCCAAGGGCGGCACCTACATCTGTGGGGACCTCACCGAGATATTGTTGGAAACCATGGTCGACTTGATGGAAAAAAACGGTCCGCCGGAACAACCCCAAGTCCATTTCGATTTGTCTGACCGGGAATCCGAGATCCTACAGCTGATAAGCGAGGGATACACCAATGCAGAGATTGCCGATAAACTGTTCCTCAGCAAACGGACGGTGGAGGGACATCGTCAAAACCTGATTAACCGGCTCGACGTGAAAAATTCGGCCGAGCTGATCAAAGTGGCGGTCCGGCACGGATTAGTCGACTAACTGTTTTCCTTTCCCACAGGGACAACTGGGGCTGCATGACAACCGGTTGTAACACCATTGAGACCATCGGGTGGTGGTTCATGCCTCGGATTATCCCCATAATTTGATATTTTAGGCGCTCGTTGGCGATCTCGCTGCGTGCACAATTTCCGTGTGGCCAGTGGGAGCCCTAGCTTTATTCCGATGAAAAATGTAGTTTTTACCCTATTTATCCTGATGGGCGGCTTGCTGGGCACCACGCAAGCGAAGGAGCCTGCCACAATATCCGAAAAGAACGACCCCATTGACTGGCACCGTACCGCCGAGGGCATGTCCCAAGCGTTGCTCCGGCATTTTTGGGGCGCGAATTTCGAGGGGTACCCCACGCGTTATTATTTTAACTACGGCAGCGACCTGTCTAACTTGACTACGAGTCATTATTGGCCGCAAGCCCACGCCATGGATGTGATCGTTGACGCCTACCTGCGCACCGGCGATGCTGCATACTTGGAGATTTACCCCTTATGGTGGGAAGGTGCGCCCAAGTACAACTTCTCGGGCAAGGATAGTGACCCTTGGTGGAACGAATTTGTCGACGATATGGAATGGATGGCGTTGGCCCTGCTGCGCATGCATGAAACCACGCATGACGACAAGTACTTCCTGAAAGCCAAGCAACTCTACGACGATTGGATATGGCCGACTTGGGGCCCGGAAGACGAAGACCCGTGGCGCGGCGGCATCACCTGGAAAACCGACGTCCGAAAATCCAAAAATGCCTGTTCAAACGGGCCCGCAGCCATTATCGCCGCGCGGATTTACCGGCAGTATGACCTTGTGGGGCAGCCCGGCGAAAAGCCGAAAGAAGCCTATTTGCACGAAGCGCATAAAATCTATGATTGGCTGCAGGCGCATCTGTACGACCCCAAAACCGGAAAGATATTCGACAACATGAATGACCGCGGACGAATCAGTCCTGCGGTCTACACCTATAATAACGGCACGTTCCTAGGTGCTGCCCATGAGCTGTATCAGATTACAGGCGCTGATCGGTATCTATCCGAAGCGGTGCATGCAGCGCATTACGTCGTTGACAGCATGTCGACCAACCGGGGCGTCCTGACCGATGCGCCGGGGGGCGATGGTGGCCTGTTTCACGGCATTTTCTTCCGATACTTCGTCCAATTGGCTAACCAACCGGATGTCGATTACGACACGCGCCGGAAATTCCACGATTACCTCACGCATAGTGCAACGGTGATGGCAACCCATGGCGTCAACCCGGAAACGATGCTGTATGCCGGACGTTGGTGGCAGGCGCCCGCTACGGCTGCCCATGTCGTGCTAACGCCTCACTTGACCGGCTGTATGCTCATGGAAGCTATGTGCGTGCTGGAGCCCCTGGAAAAGGAGTGACCGAATGATTCAGGAAAGAAAAAACCCTCCCGCCTAACGGCAAGAGGGTTTCGTGTTTTTGGTGCCCGGGAGCAGATTCGAACTGCCACGCACTTAGTGCGCCACCCCCTCAAGATGGTGCGTCTACCAATTTCGCCACCCGGGCTTGACAGGTGCAAAAGTAGTGTTATTTTTTTGTTTTGCAAACAGGGAAAATAAATGAAATGCCCTGTTTCCGACCCCCTGTGCAAAATTTGCCTTAGGCCCCCTCCCGCAGCAACTTGTCGTCCGAATCGCCGGCTCGCTCGTCGATTAGCATCTGCACGATGCCGTCCACCAGTCCGATGCGCGGCACGATAATCTGCCGCAAGCGACCATACTTCATCAGCGTCAGGAAGATCTCGCAGGCAGGTATAATAACGTCCGCGCGGTCTTGATTGAGACCCAACACGTTAATGCGGTCGCGGAGTGAGAATGAGTTCAGGTACGCGTAGAGCGCTTTGAGCTTGTTGTATGAGATAGGCTTGTCTCCGCGTTCGTTGGCCAGACGCGACAGTTTGTTGATGTTGCCACCCGAGCCGATACCATACACACTTTTGAACGGTTTGGTATGCTCCCCCGTCCAGCGCTTCATTGCCTCCCAGGTTTCCTCCTTGTCTTTGTTATCCAGCATGCGAATCGTGCCGATATCAAAGGATTGGGACGCCACGAGTTTGGTATCCGAAAATACGGATAGCTCCGTGCTTCCGCCACCTACGTCGATGTATAAATACGCCTTCTTGGCCTCGATATGACGCTCCAAGTGGCTGCTGTAAATGATTTTGGCCTCCTTGGCGCCGTTGATGATCTGCAGGTCTATGCCTGCGTCCTTTACTTTCCCGACGATGTCCGAACCGTTGTGTGCCTCGCGCATCGCCGAGGTGGCACAGGCCATGTACTTGCTGACCTTGTACACGTCCATCAGGTTCCGAAAGGCTGACATGGTTTTCACCAGGTCTTCGGCCTTCGGCGTGGATATTTCCTGGTTGATAAACGCGTCGTCGCCCAAACGCAGGGGCACCCGAATCAGCGTGTTTTTCTTGAACGAAAGGACTTTGTCGTTTTGGATGATATCGGCAATCAATAACCTGACGGCATTGGAACCAATATCGATGGCTGCATATCTCACGATAGTTAAGTTTTATATTTCAAATAGTTATACGTATCCAGCTGGGCGCGGTGCTTGATCTTGCTCCGGCTGCCGATATAGCGGTTGTTATTGGCCTGATTGATCTCACGGGCCTTCGTGTTGTCTTTCAACTGAATGTTTATAATGTCGCGTATTTCTCGCTTAATATCAGGATCATATACCGGGAAACCTACTTCCACCCGGCGGTCGATGTTCCGTGTCATGAAATCGGCCGAGGCCAAAAACAGCAGCTCGTCGCCCCCATTGCCGAAAATCCAAACCCGGGCATGCTCCAAGTAACGGTCCACGATGCTGCGGACGGTGATATGGGTGCTGTATCCCTCCATGCCGGGCACCAAACAGCACATTCCCCGCACGATGAGCTGAATCCGCACGCCCGCATTGCTTGCCTCGTATAGTTTGGCGATCATCGCCTCGTCCGATAAGCTATTCATCTTCAGCACCATATAGCCTTTCTTGCCGGATTTGGCTATTTCGATCTCCGCATCGATCAGTTTATAGAGCTTCTTGCGGGTATCCAGTGGTGAGGTAATGATATGCTGGTAATTGTCTTTGAACTGCTGGGCGGCCAAGCTCCTAAAGAGGCGCCGCAGATCGTTGGTAATGCCCGGCCGGGTCGTGAACAGGCTGTGATCACAGTATTGCTTGGCTGTTTTTTCGTTGTAATTGCCGGTCGCGAGGTTGGCATAATACACGATTTTGCCTTTTTCCTTGCGGGACACCAAACAGACCTTCGCGTGCACCTTGTACGCCGCCACGCCGATATTGACGTTGACGCCGCCGTCTTCGAGTTTCTGTCGCCAATAGATGTTCGCTTCCTCATCAAATCGCGCCTTGAGCTCCAGCAGGCAGTTGACCGTCTTGCCATTGCGTGCCGCGTTGATCAGCGCGTTAATGACGCTGGAATTCTCCGCCAATCGATAGAGGCAGATATTGATTTCTTTCACTTTGGGGTCCATCGCGGCCTCGCGCAGGAAGTGTACGATGTAGTCAAACGACTGGTAAGGCAGACTGACCAGATAATCCCGATCAGTCATTTGATTGAAAATACTCGTACTCAGATCCAGGCCCCGCACTTCCAGTTGGCGCATGGGCGGATATTCCAATTCGGGCCCGCCCACGTTCGGAAAAGCAATAAAATCCTTGAAATTGTGGTATCGGCCGCCGGGAATAAGTGCTTCTGGCTTGAGTTGCATCCGCCCGACCAGATAATCGAGCGTGTCTTTCGGAATCTCGTTATCGTAGAGCAGACGCATGGGCCTGCCTTTGTCGCGGAGCGTGAGACTTTGCTCCAGCGCCTCCACAAAGCGTTCACTCATGTGCAGGTCCACGTCCAGTTCGGCATCGCGGGTGAGCTGTATGCTATAGGCTTCAATGCTGTCGTACTGGAAAATGAAGAACAGGTCATCCAGGCAGTAGCGGATAATGTCGTCCAGCAGGATAATAAAGTTCAGGCCTTTTTGCTCAGGCAAGATCAAAAACCGTGGAATAATTTCCTTGGGGATTTTGACCAAGGCATATTTGGTTTTTTTGCGGAAAATCAATTTCACGATGAAGTAAACCGCACGGTCGGTTAGCTCTGGGAAGGGCTTCTTGCTGTCGATGTCGCTCAGCATCACGGGCACCAGATTAGGCAGTACCTGGGTGCGAAAATATTCACGCACGTAGTCGCCCCGCGACACATTGAGCTGTACTTCGTTAATGATGAATATTTTACGTGCTTCCAGTTCAGGGATAATGTCCTGTTCATACAGGTAATCAAATCGCTTCTCCAGCCTGACGACAATGCGTTTGATTTCGTTTAGGATATTGCGCGGATCAAAACCCAGCATCGTCCGGGTTTTGGCGTTGATATCCATCAAGCGGTTGAGCGTTGCCACCCGCACCCGGTAAAACTCATCCAGATTCGAGGAGAAAATCGCGAGAAAACGAAGGCGCTCAACCAAGGGAACCGATTTGTCAGCGGCTTCCTGGAGCACCCGCTCGTTGAAGTAAAGCCAACTGAGTTCCCGGTTGATTAATGGTAATTTTCCCTTCGTCTTGTTCTGCATCTGCTGAGTTAAGATTGCTGCCAATACTAACAATAGGAAGTGAAAATAAGGTTAAAATGCTGTTAAATCAAAAATAAAAGAGCGCATCGGCCAATACCGAATGCCGCAAGCCGGGTGGCTTACGCGTTCCAGGCGGTCTGCTCGAGAATCTCAATTTGCCAAAGCACCTGCTCCTCGGTTATCGGGTATGGCTCGTTACGGTGTATTTGTCCGTAAACCGCGTTGAACAGGCCATTGTAGTCCCCTTTCAGTGACTGCCGGTACCTGATCTCCCCTTTCCCGTCCGAATCGATCTGATAGAGCAGGCCTTCCTTGCCGGCGGGCTCCATGCCGTAGCCGGGTTCCTTGGGCGACATGCCTGCCAGGAGCTGATTTTCCTGCACGTCCGTACGGTCTTTTTGGAACGACCCTTTGCTGCCGTGGAGCACGTAAGCCGGAACGGGATTGGCCACCAGTAGGTTGGCGTGGATAAAGACGACGGGGCCGTTCGTGTACTCAAGTACCAGCGTGGAAAAATCATCCACCTCGGAGTCCGGCCGGTGCGTCTTATTGATTTTCAAGGTCTTGTCTGGCTTCCCAAACAGGCTCAGGGCCTGATCCAGCAAATGCGCGCCTAAATCGTATAGCACGCCGCTGCCCGCCCGGTCCTTGGTTTCTTTGAAAATCTTGTGGCTTCGTTCGGGCCGGTAACGGTCATATCGTGCGTGGTACTCGATGAGGTCGCCCAGCTCGCCGTGTTTTAGTATGCTTTTTACCAGCTTGAAATCGCTGTCCCAGCGCCGGTTGTGAAACACCATTACATGCTTGCCGACCTTCCGGCCTAGATCAAAAATAGCTTTCGCCTCCGTGCTGCTCGTCGCAAAGGGCTTCTCAACCAAAATATGCTTGCCGGCCTCTAACGCCTTGCAAGCATATTCATAATGGGTATCATTCGGCGTGTTGATGACGACAAGTTCGATTTCCTTGTCAGCCAGCAACGCATCGACCGTGTCGTAACTGGTTACTTCCGGATAGCGCTGTTGCGCCAGCTTTTTAGTGCGTTCAACCACGGCCCGTAATTCGAATCGGGTCTTTTGATCCAGAAAAGGCGCGTGAAACACCTGTCCGGACATGCCATAAGACAAAATACCTGTTACGATTCGTTGGTTGGCCATAGTTATGTGGTTTTGTTTAATGATGTGCGCCCGGGGCAGCCTCGCCACCGGCGTCGGCATACAGTTGCTGAATCCGGGGCAATGCCTCCTGCGCATACGCGCGGAGCGGTTTGTAGGTGTTGCGCGATGCGCGCTTGAACTGATCCACCAAAAGTTGCTGTTCTTTCACAAAGCGGTTTTGGTAGTCGGCCGCAACGAATACTTGCGTGCTGTCGCTAAACAGCTCGTCGGCCGAAAACACCAGCTGGCCCGGGTCAGGAACGATCACGTGGGCCTCGCTTGCCAAGGATTCCAATTCAGGTAGCATTTCGGCGTACAGCGCCTTAATATTGTTGGTCAAGGATGCAGGGGCGCCGTTAGCCGCGGCGTACTCCGCATAAGCCAACTCGTAGCTCGCCTTCTGGTAGACGGTTTTGAAGAACGTGTATCCCTCCGAGTCTACTTTTGTGGCGTTGTTGTATAATTGCTCCTTATTCGCTCCGCTTTCGGAATTACAGGATGCGAAAAAAACGCCTAATCCCAGAGCCGCTATGGCTAACAAATTTGATTTTCTCATCTGAATCGTTATTCTACAATAATTATTTACCTCGTCTCCCACCCCGTGCTTATGGCTGTTGCCCTTACGCGCCCGATGCCCGAAAGCGGGTTTTTTCATCAGTTAATTTTGAGCAACAAACTTAGATAAATTTGTTTTGATATCCAATCTAAAATGCGACAGACCACCGCCAAAGGGCTCGGATTTTTCATCCGAAACGCCTCTCCGGACAGGCAAATTTGCACTAAGCCGAGTTCCGACCCGCGTTGACCACGCCGTACACGGTCCGCGTCACCAGCTTGCTAAACGTCTGGTACTCCTTGCTGTCGGGCGGCAGGCTTTTCAGCTTCATCATCGCGTAGCGCTGGATCATCAGCAAAGGCAACACGACACGTTCGCGAAGCGCGATTGACCGGCGCTCTACTGGATAATTCTCCATCAGCACTTCGGTGTCGCTGAGTTTCAGCACATATTCCACCGTGCGTTGGTATTCTTCCTGCATGCCTTTCCAAAAATCTCCAAACTCATCGTCCTTTTCTATGTAGGCGGTGACATTAAAATTGGATTTGGACATCGACATCATGCAGTTGTCAATGATCGTTTTAAACATGCCCGATGTACGGTACAATTCTTTGACCTCTTCCCACTGTCCGGCGGCTTCCATCTCCTTCAAGGCGGAGCCTACCCCGTAAAATCCGGGTATATTTTGCTTCAATTGTGCCCAAGCCGTCACGAAACTAATGGCCCGAAGATCTTCCAGGCGCAATTCGCGGTCGGAATTGCGCTTGACCGGACGGCTGCTGATATTGATTTGCGACAAAAAACGAAGCGGACTGTGCGATTCGAGGTATTTCAAAAACAACGGATTGTGGCGCAATTCAAGGAATTTTTGATGGCTCACGGCGGCCATCTGGTCGATCAGGGCTTTCTTGCCCGCACTGAGCGTATCGCCTCCGTTCCGGTCAAAATGCGACGCCAATCCAGCGTGCAGCAGCTGCTCGATGTTATACTGCGCCGTATCCAGCGAGCCGTATTGGCTGCTGATCGTCTGTCCTTGTATGGTGAGCTGAATGTGGTCGTTGACGATTTCTTCGCCCATGGAGGCATAGAAACGGTGCGTCTTGCCGCCTCCGCGTGCCGGCGGGCCGCCGCGGCCGTCAAAGAACACCAAGTCCACATCGTATTTTCGTGCCATGGCCGTCAGCTCGATTTTGGCTTTGTAGATCGACCAGTTGGCCATCAAATATCCGCCATCCTTCGTGCTGTCCGAAAAACCCAGCATAATGGTCTGCTGGTGATTACGCAAACGCAAATGAGCCATGTACAGGGGATGTGTGTAGAGCGTTTCCATCACGCTGGCCGCCCGCTCAAGATCGTCGACCGTTTCGAATAAGGGCACGAAGTCGATCGTCAGCGTGTCTTTCTTCCAGCCGCTCCACAGGAACAGTTCCTGCAGCTGCAGGATGTCCGAAGCCTCCTGGCAGTTGCTGATGATAAAGCGCTGGGCGGCACGTTCGCCACTAGACTGCTGAATGGTTTGCAAGAGACGGATGACGCCAAGGGTGTCTTTCACCAATGGCTCAGCATCCTCACCCAAGTCCAGATCGTGCTCTTGCAGGCGGATCAGCGCCAGCTTGCCCGCTTCGTCCAAATCGGGGTAGCCGGCCGGGCTGCCGAGCGCGTCCGCGTGCCGGTCGAGCAGGTAACGATACGTATCGCGCAGCACACTACTGTCTTGCCGGATATCAAGCGTGGCAAAGTGGGAACCAAACGTCCTTACTTTGAGCAGCAAGTCGTCAATAACTTCAACAAACAGGCTGTCGTGATAATCAACAAGCACGCGGCGGACCTCTTGCAAATTGTGGACAATCTCCGGCGTCACGTTTTCGGGCGTCTCCTGGGGGTGGAAACTGTTCTCGTAAAATAGCTTCTGCAAGGCATCGATATAGGACTCGACGCCCCGGAAGGTAATCCGGCGTTTGATATTGCGAAAATCACGGTAGTAGCAGCGGAACAGCACCGTGCGGAGGAGGTTGGAAACATATTTCGTGCTTTCAACCGTCACATTCGGGTTGCCATCGCGGTCGCCGCCCGGCCAGAATCCGAGCTCCACGAGCTGGGTGTAGCTGGACGAGGGCATGTCAAAGGCATTCTCAAACTTGCGCTCGATACCGGATACTACCGGGTAGAACACATTCTCCAAAAACCAAGACAAGCTCGTCGCTTCGTCGGTGGGCTTGGGTTTCGTTTTATTCAAAAACGGCGTCTTGCCGAGCTGCTGCAGCAGCAGATGCACATTATTAATATCATTTTCCTTGAGTGCCTGCGTCAGGTCCGTGATGATGGACAATACTGACCCGGGATAAAACTGCGTGGGGTGTGCCGTCAGCACGAGACGGAGCGAAAAGTCGCGCAACCGCTCGAACACCTCATGCCGGAGTTTCTTATTACTTTCGGATTTGCGCAATATGGCTTCCATCGTGCCGGCCTCGTCCGCGCGTCCGGTTTTGTCAAAGGACGAATCCTCAATGGCGTCAAACAAGACCACCTGGCGCTCGATGTACTGTATTATTCTGAATAGTAGATCGATACGATCTTCTTCCTGTACGTATTGTTTATACTGATTAAAAAAACTCTCGATAATATCAATGGGATTCAGCCGGTCCGCCACCCCCTGCTCGCAATGGGAAGTAAAAAAGGGCAACAGCGTGCCCGTATGTTTTACCCGGTAAAACGGCAGGGTCAAAAACAAACTGTTATATAGCTCAAAGCGGGTGACAACTTCACTCTCAAACAACGCTTCCTTTTTGTTAAGCTGCATAGCGTATAGTAAAGATTAATAAAGAATACGGATTACAATCAAAAGCGCAAATATATGATATTTTCAATGCATATGGCGTTGATTATTTGCGATAATTACAAGATAACTTCAAATTTATTAAAAAATAATCAATATTTAGCGAAGAATAATGAAAACATCAGGGAAATTGCTCTTAACCCAAGTTCCGATCATAAAATGCTAATCTTGCCCCTAATGGGCTGCTGTGTCACAAATCTTGCCTGCCTGGTCGGTTTCACCAACCAAATTTCCGCCAAAACGTTTGGTTCTTCATTGCTCGCCGCCGGGGTTAGAGACGTCCTAAAAGAGATTCCCTTAATGAAAATTAAAACACCCGTAGCTAATGGACTCCGAAATCCGAGCTTGTAATTCATTTTCAAGATGCCTAAGTTTGCCTTTCGGGTCAATGGGCATAGGCCACGATTCACCACGAACGAGAAACATGAACATCATCCCAGTAAACAACAAACGTACCGAGAAGCTCTTTATTCGCATGGCGCCTCCCTTATACGCGGGCGATCCGAACTACATACGCCCCCTGGATAGCGATGTGGAAGCCGTATTTGACCCGACGAAAAACGTGCTTTTCAAATCGGGGGAATGTGCGCGCTGGCTGGTACAGGACGAGCGCTTTCGTACCGTGGGACGCATCGCCGCTTTCTACGACAAGAAGACATCGGCTAAGGAAAAGCAGCCCACCGGTGGGTGTGGTTTTTTTGAATGCATCGATGACCAAAATGTGGCCAACGTTTTGTTTGACACGGCCAGGAACTGGCTCGCTGATCGTGGCATGGAAGCGATGGACGGACCGGTCAATTTCGGGAGTCGCGAGAAATGGTGGGGAATGCTCGCCGAGGGCTTTCACGAGCCCTGCTACTGCGCAAATTACAACCCGCCCTACTACCGGGCGCTGTTTGAAAATTACGGGTTTCAGGTTTACTTCAAGCAATTCACATACCGCCGGGTCATCAACGAAACGATTGCCGATTCCCTATCAAAAAAGGCACAGCCCGTCCTCAGCAATCCCGCTTACACGATTGGCCATATCGCCGGCCAGGATCGCGACAAGGCAGCCCTCGACTTCATGAAGGTCTACAACGGCGCCTGGGGTAATCACATTGGCGTGCGTGCCATGACGGAGAGCGGCGCCAAAAAACTCATGCGCAGCTTAGGCCCCGTGCTCGACGAACGCATCGTCTGGTTTGTGTATTACGAGGGTGAAGCGGTCGGGTTCTTCGTCAATATTCCCGACGTGAACCAATTGATCGTTAAGCATGTCAACGGCAGCCTCAACCTGTGGGGAAAGTTGCTGTTCGTGTGGAACAAATGGCGTGGCAACTGCAAGACAATGTTCGGTATTGTTTTCGGTATCGTCTCAGCGCACCAGAAAAAGGGCGTGGAAGCGGCATTGATCATGGAGTCTGCCCGATTTTTGCAACATAACCACCAAATCAAATACCGCGACGTGCAAATGAACTGGGTGGGCGATTTTAACCCGAAAATGATCAATGTCGTCAAACAACTAGACGCCGAAATTTACAAAACCCATCACACCTATCGGTATTTGTTTGACCGCACCAAGCCGTTTGAGCGGCATCCGGAGATTTAAGGCTAGCGGCGGCCCACCGTCAGCAAAACGTCAAAAAAGCCCGTATGGCATCCGTTTTCGCGGATAATATGACTTCGGTCATATTTGTAGCCGCGGGTAGTGGGTAGCTTCGCACCAGCTATCGGAACAGCAACAAAAAGTTTTAACGTATCATACCGCTATGTCCGGCACAATTTTATTAAATTTGCATATCTTTAATACATTAAACATAGAATTAACACAATGAAAAAATCACTTTTTGCCCCAGCTTTGGCGGGCGTAATCTTTTTAGCTTCTTGTGGTGGAGGCGACGGTCAGTCAACGGATAGTTCATCTGCAGCGGGTACCAGCGCACCAGCTACCGAGGCGGTGAGTGTCGATATCCCAGGCCTCGACGCAGTGGCAGTTTCCAACGAAATAGTACTTGAAGGCAACGACTTGATGCAATTTGACAAGGATCTGTTCCGTGTTAAGGCCGGTGAGACCATCAAATTAACATTCAAGAACGTAGGCGAGCTTCCTAAGGAATCCATGGGCCACAACGTGGTTGTGCTTAAGCCCGGTACAGACGGTGCTGCTTTCGGTGGTGAAGCCATCAAAGCGGTAGACAACGAGTACATCCCAATCACGTTTGCGTCGGCAATCGTTGCGCACACGAAATTGCTGGGCCCAGGCGAAACGGACGTGATCGAATTCACGATCGACCAGCCAGGTGTTTACCCTTACCTGTGCAGCTTCCCTGGCCACTACGGCATCATGAAAGGACAAATCGTAGCTGAATAATAGCTATTCGGTATTCTTTATTCAGAAAGCCATTCCGCGAATCGTGGGATGGCTTTTTTTATGCGGCTTATCCGGCATGAAACGTCCCTCCCGCCCTGTTTCAAGGCTAAAAACTTTCTTTTCGCTCCGTTGTTTCACTTTTAGCTACGCACTGAGCGATGCGTTAAACCAATAAAAGCGGCATGAATAAGCTATTCAGAGCATTAATTGCGGGATGGGGAGCACGAAAACTCGGCTTCGGGTGCTTTGGCACCATCGTGGTCTTTATTATCTTGTATTACTTGCTGGGCTACGTCTTCTAAGCCCTTTTCCCAATCCGCGTGGTCAACGCCAAAATGACGCGGCGCTAAGCGGGTGCTTGGTCCAGAATGAGCTGTTGGGCAAACGCAGCATTTATTACAGTAAAATCGGCAATGTAGTGCGTGCAGCCGGGCAATTCGGCCGCCTGATGCGAGGACAACACACCGATAACCTTTGCCCCCGCGCCTAAACCCGCCCGTACGCCTGAAAGCGAATCTTCAAACACCAAGGTGTTTGCGGCCGAAGCGCCCAGGTTAGCCATAGATTTTAGGTAAATTTCGGGATCGGGCTTGTGGGCGGACACATCTTCGCTCGCCAATATTGACGCCATAAACGGCCGTATGCCGAGGCCATCAAGGATCAAGTCGAGATTGGCTTTTGGCGCGGATGTCGCCACACCGAGCGCAAAGCCAGCGGCTTTCAATTCAGACAGAAAATCCAAAAAGCCGGGCATAGCCCGGATGTGCGCCGCATAAATCTCCCGAAACAGCCCTTCCTTTTCCGCTTCCAGCGCCAGCAGCTCTTCCCCAGCGATTGGCCTTCTGAAGAAATGGCTCATGATATAACTATTGTGTTTGCCGTAAATGTGGTCTTCAAATTCGGCCAACGTATACGGCACGCCATGCCGGTCGAAAAAGGTCTTGAAAGCCTCGGTGTGGTACGGGTTGGTGTGGGCGATAACCCCATCCATGTCAAATATTGCGGCGAATGTATTCATATCTGTATCGGGTAAAAACCAGTAAAATCACGTTTAACGATATAATTGGATTTTTTCACGGTTTTTGTCAGCTATGCAACAAAAACACGCGCCAATTTCTTCGTGGCCATCACCTTTCGCGCTGCCCGTTGGCCCAGCCCCCGGGTTGAACCCGGGCTAGCAACAGGACACCCCTTCAGGATCAGGGACGCTTTAAAGCGATTTCCCTGGGGTAAAACTAAGCAGGAATGACAAACGAATCGTAATTTCCTGGTAGCAAGCGATTTCTGCATGTTAGGCACGAAGCTCCATAATGCGTTTTACGTACTTGCCAATAACATCAAATTCCAAATTGACCGGATCGCCAGGCTGAACCGTATGCAGGTTGGTGTATGCGTAGGTATAGGGAATGATCGCCACTGAAAACCGGTCGGCCTGCGAATCTACAACTGTCAGGCTAATGCCATTCACGGTTATCGAACCTTTTTCAACGGTCATGTTGCCCAACGCCGGGTCGTAGGTAAACGTAAACACCCAGCTACCGTCCTTTTGGGCTACGCTCAGGCAGGTCGCGACTTGGTCGACATGGCCCTGCACAATATGACCGTCGAGGCGGTCCCCTACTTTTGTGCAGCGTTCCAGGTTGACTTGCGCGCCTGCTTCCAACCGACCTAAATTCGACTTCATAAGCGTCTCTTCGATAGCCGTGACCGTATGCTGTCCGGGTGCTAAGCCCACCACCGTCAAGCATACGCCGTCATGGGATACGCTTTGGTCGATTTTTAATTCGTCAGAGATTGACGACGCAATAGTCAGGTGAAGATTGCCTCCGTCCCGCACGGTGTCCCGGACTTCGCCGAGGGTTTCGATAATACCGGTAAACATATCGCAAAGATAACACTTCAAAGCCGAAAAGGCGTACGTCGTAACTTCGCATACACGAAAGCACTGTTGACCGAAGTTCGATTATAATACGGTTATTCTTTCCCCTAATTAGTTGTTTTGTCACAAATTTTGCCGAAAAGCGCAAAATTTCCTCCAAAACGAGTGGTTCGTCATTCCTAGCCCCCGGGTTGAAACCCGGGGCTAGGAA
>CAYUIZ010000082.1:0-13974 GCA_964444885.1 uncultured Sphingobacteriaceae bacterium
CCTCGATGCAATCGAGGACGAGACTACTTTTTTACTTTAATCGTTGCGGCCCAAGCGCATGGGGACAGCGCGACGGAACGACGCCCTAACCATTGGCCAATTCCGCCTACCGTACCACCAATTTTCTTTTTCGTATTTTTGTTATCAAACGCACGGCTATGAAAAAGAACCTGAAGGATACGATGACATTAAAACCTGCGCCTGCGAACAGCTCGTACCTGCCCATTGCATGGGAATACCGTGAGGTCATTGAGGAACAAATCGAGAAGAAAACCAGTGGCAAGGTATTCTTTTTCAGTGTGGAAGACGGAATTGGCGAAGCGGAAGGACGTGCCGTGGGACTGGAAGACATACCGGGCGCGGGGCTGTTCGTCGTCTTGGACAGCGGCGCCCAGATCCGGACGGACCGCATCATCACGTTGTTCGGCAAGCCCGGCGCTGCCTTTGACGAGTACCAAGCCTACGGCAACGCCTGCATGGACTGCACGGGCGGCTACGACCCCGAAGACCTCGCCTAGCAACCCGCAAAGATCCCCGACCGATGCCCCCTGCCCGCAAAAAACACGTTAAACCTTTCGCTTGGTTTCCCGTCTAATAATATAGGCGGGGTGGCGCTCGCATAGCATCGAGATTTTAGCACTAAAAAGATATGAGGATGAAAAGGTTTTGGCAATTTATGGTTCCCCTAATGGTATTGGCAGCCGCCTGTTCGCCATACCGCTATCACACGACACGGGTACAAAGCGTAGACTTTTCGCAATACCGGACCTACGGCTGGCTTCCGCCGGTCGACTCCCTATCCAAATCGTATTATAGCAACGACATCGCGAGACATAACATCATGGAAACGGTGAACGATGAGCTGGAAGTGCGCGGATTACAATATTCAAACGACGATCCGGATTTGCTTATCCGCTACATCGCGATTGTCAACAACAAAAAACGCCCTATCTACGGCAGCAGAGGATGGTACGGCCCTATGGGATACAATCCTTGGATGTGGCATTATGGCTGGGGTTACGACGCGTGGAACCGCCCGGTGGGCGAAGAGCGTTACCGCGCCGGGCATATTATCATCGAGGCCCGCGACCGCCGTACGAATACGGTTATTTGGCAAGCGCGTGGCACGGGCTCGGTCAAAAACCCCGAACGCGCCATCAACGAACTCCCCGAAATCGTATCGGGAGTGATGGGCGAATTCCCGGTAGCGCCGCCGCGCAGCCGCTAAGCTGACACGAAGGATTTCTTAGATAGAGGGGCGCAACGTCAGGTAAAAGGGTACTTCCTCGTGGCGTTTCTCGTCCGCGAGGATGAGTTCTGCCGCCATCTCTCCCATACGCCGGAAATCGGTCGAGATTGTCGTGATGCCGTTGAGGATGAATTTCTTGAGCGGCGTTTCGTTGTACGAGATGATCCCCACCTGCCGGCCGATATCCAGTTTCATGGAAATCACCCGGTCTAGCAGCTTGACCAAATCGTCCTCCATCAAATTGATATACACTTCGCCCGCAGCAATGGGTTCTTCCTCTATATCGCTTACCAGCAAGTGGTTGAACGCATATTGCTGGCAAAAACGGTAAAATCCTTTGATGATCCCTTTGGGGAAATAGCTCTTGTCAGGAAATATCAACTTAAGTGTGTGGTATTTACTAAGGCGTTCGCGTGCTTGCTCCAGCGCGAGGTAAATGTCTTTTTCAAAATTTTCGTAGACCGCAGCGTATTCCCCGTCCACCTCCGGCACAAGCTTATCCAACAGCAATAACCGTTCTTTGGGAATCGTGTTGATAATCGCCGCGGCTTTATCACGCCCCTCAATGAAGTGGGGAATAATAACGTAGTGCGTATACTCCTTACTCAAGTTTTCCATGAGCTTGCGAAACAGGGAAAGGTCGTTATTGTACACGTAGAAATCGACCGAAACGTCGGCTCCCACCGCGCGTACAAAGGCGTCATACACGATTTTCTTATGTGCACTCAGCTTATTGAAAAACAGCACAATGTGCATCTTCTGCCTGAAATCGGCATTGGTGATGTAATACCCTTTGCCCGGCACAGACCCCAGTACCCCCAACTGCTTGAGGTGCTTGTAGCCTTTCTCGGCCGTGTCGCGCGATATTTCCAAGACATAGCTCAATTCGTTGATGGAGGGCAGCATGTCGTCCTTGCTGATCTTGCCTTCTTCCACGGCATTGATTACGGCGTTGGCAAGCTGCAGGTACTTCGGGGTAGCCGAGTATTCATTAATTTGGATGTGTTCCAATAGGGACGCGTGCTTCATCATCTCTTGCGTTACTACAGTGATCTTTACTGTCCCAAAAATAGGCAACATGTCTAATATCGCGAAGCTGTGTTAAAATTCACACTCCATTTCGAGACTATCACAGCACCATTGTTACACCACCAAGGCATTAATCCATGTGGAAGACCTGTTCAAGGGGTGTGCTGACCGGGGAATTATCGGCATGGGTCTCCATGATGTCGGCCATATAGGCCCACCAGCGCTGGATGATAGGGTTAGCGCCAAGGTCTTGGGACGACTGCCCGCCCGCCTGCCGTTGCACGGCAAACAGCGTACCTGTTGCTTCATCCAGAAAAATAGCGTAATCGCTCACACCGTTTTGCTTGAGTAACGCCACCAGCTCAGGCCATATCGCCGCGTGGCGGCGTTTGTATTCTTCCTTATAACCCGGAAGCAGTTTCATTGTAAACGCTATTTTTTCCATTTACACGTTTGTTTGATCATGGTTGCCATTGACTTCCCTCAATACGCGAGCTCCACCGCATACGTACCGCTGCCCAAGACCGGCAGCCTGAGCCATCCGCCTTCACTTTTGACCCGCATCGCGTCGCCGTTCAGCGTCACGCTTGGCCGGCTGCCTTCCTTGACCGGAAGTTCGACGTACGCCGATGCGTTGGCCGGAACGGTAAGCGTCATCGTATACAAACTGTCGTCCTGAACGCAAGACAGGGAAACGTTTCCGCGAATCGTAGGCACGTTGATGGATGCCGACGCCAGACTCCCGATCTGCGGACGCACGCGAAACGTTTTCCACCCCGGCTCCAGCGGTTCCACACCCATCAGTTTGCGCGGAATAATGTTGGCAGGCACCGCACCCCACGCGTGGTTCCAATCCTGGTTTGGCTTGTACTTGTTGTCCCAGGCTTCCATGGTGATGGTACTGCCTGCACGGATCATGTTGTACCAGCTGCGGTCGCTCTGCGATGTTAACAAGGCCAATCCGTAGTCGGCATCCCCGGCATTGTAGATCGCATCAAGCAAAAACTGACTACCAAACACACTGCACGCCATCCCGCGCGAGCGGATAAAATCCATCACGGGCGTGCGGTTTGCTTCCGGTACCAAACCAAAGGCCATCGCCATCATATTCGTATGCAACGACGCATGATCAGCGCCGATGCCGTCCTGGTAGGCTCCCTGTTGGGCATCCCACAAGAGCGACTGGAAAGCCCCATAAGTTTCCTCGGCGTACGCGCCAAACTGCTTGGCATCGTCCGTACGGCCTAACTCGCCCGCTATGCGTTGCATATCGCGCAGCGCCTGGTAATGATAGGCGTTGACTACCGCATTGTAGTCCGTAAACACGAACCCATCCGTTTCGCCATTGCCCACCATCCCAAAACCGCCCGTATGGGGCCAGTCGACGATATCACGGAGCGACTTGCCGTTGAAATGGATGGCCCGCATTAGCGCTTCATCCTGCTTACCCGTGCGGGTGCTGATTAACCCATTTGCTTCGCGAAGCGGGAGGAGCAGTTTAGCTTTCAGGTCTTCGTAATAATGGCTGGCCGAGCGGATGTCGCCGGTGTACAAATAATCGTGGTACGCAATCAGTACCGACTGGAGGATCCATTCCGTGGGCCACGTCGCGTGGTGCATCACATATTCATGGGAATGCCGGGCTAAGCTATACTCCTTGTCGACGCCATAGTGGCTAAGCTGGTTGATATACACGTCCCCTTCGTAGGGAATGCGCTCGCGGTCACCATCCACATATACGCCCGCAAAGGAAGTAGCCTTGATGCTGTATTTGCACAGCTCCCAAACGGCGTTAAGCACGGGGTCAGAACTTTCGAAATGAGCGGCATAGTCATCAAAGGGATAGTTCACGTTTGCGCGAACGATATCGCTCTTGTCCAAATCCCCGGTATAGCCTTCGATTTCCACATAGCGGAACGGCAATACTTCGCCGATATAATCCGGCATTTTGATGGCCTGCGCACCCGTGTTGCGACGGTCGGGTGCAAACTCCACCGTATAGGTATGGCGGCCTTGGCGCAAGGGAACGTCGTACGATGCGTAACGGATCGTGCCGCCCGGCGCCCGGTTAATCCGACCATCGGGCAGGACCGCCTCGCCAAACCTCACCGTGACGGTGTCGTCACCCCGCGCTGATTCGAAGGTCACTTTCAGTTGCCCGAAAGACGCCTTTCCGAAGTCCACGCGCGCGACCTCCCCCCGTTTTTCGATACGCACGGCTACTTGGTCATTCTTGAGCAAGGGATAGACCGACGTTTTATAAGCCGCAAGCTCGCCGGCCGTGACGAACTGGGCGATATCCGACCACGGCGAGGCGTGCCCGGCGTTGTCCCACACCATCACGCGCCAGTAGTACCGCCGACTTGTTGCCAGGGGCGAACCGCCATACAGCACGTTGACGGACTCATCGGACTCGACCTTGCCTGAGTCCCACACCTCGGCCAAGCCCTGAATAAGGCTATCGCGATGTGCCGAAATCAAAATCCGGTACGCGGATTGGGCAGTCCCGGGGCGGAGGCTTTCTATCTCCCATCCCAAGTGGGGCCGTTCGTTGGCAATAAGGGTTTGCTGTCCTACGGCGCCCTGGTTGCCAGCCATGACGTAGCCCCCCGCCACGCGAAGGTCGGCGCGGAGCAAATGATCCACTTTCAAATTCTTAGCTTCTAGCGACTGGCCAAAAGACTGAAAACAGCTTACGAGGAAAACGAAACTAACAACGAGGATTCTCATCGACTAGGTATAACAGAAAAAACCCTCAAGACTCGGTAGTCCTGAGGGCCAAAAAAGTTTATTCTAGAATGGCTAATTGAACATTTCTAAATTCAATCTTCATCGGTGGGCCGGTATGGAGCTGCAGGCCGATTAACCCGTCGAGCTTACGGTTTTTCTCATCGTCGTCGACGATTTCGCTCATCAAAACCCCGTTAATGTAGTGCTTCAGGTTATTACCCACGGCAACGATACGGATTTCGTTCCAATCGTTGTCCTTGATATTCGCCCGCAACGCTTCGCGGTCACCGAGGTTGCCGGTTTCTACGGCTGCTGTCCAGATGTTACCTTTGGCATACTCGCCCATCTCGCCTTCTACTTGCGGCAGGTGCATCTGCTGTCCGGGAAAGGCTAGGATTGTGCGTCCGCGCTCTTCATAGTTCTGGCCGGTATACGTGTTCGCCGCGTCGATATCGGCTTGGTAGCCGCGCAGGGCGAAGGGCAGTTCGGTCAGTTCCTCGCTTCGGTAGTTGACGCCGCTATTGCCGTTTCCGGTCATGCGGTATTCGGCTACGAATTCAAAATCCGCGGGCCTACCTCCATCCCAAATGAGGAAAGTGTTGTGCGGCAGGTTCGTATCGGGCGTTATTTCGCCCACGATCGCGCCATTTTCAACACGCCAAAAGTTCGTGTCGCCACGCCACCCGTCCAGGTTCGTTCCGTTGAAAATATCGATGGAACCGCCATCAGACTCTTGCTGCGTGTTGGCGGGGTTGCCACATGATACGCAAACCAACGCCACCATTGCCCACACGGCATGCTTCGGGCTGTACCTCCTGTTTTTTTTCATCGCTAATGTTGCTAAATTCATTTTCATCGATTATCCATCCAGTTCAACACCCGTGTCGGCCCAGCTCCGCGAGTTGGCCGACTGAATGACCGCTTCGCACACTTTCTGCGTCTCGTAGGCATTCTTGAAATCTGGCTGGCAGGGATCTCCCGTCTCCAGGCTTTTCAGGAAATCGGCTGCCTGATGGATAAAACTGTGCTCGTATCCAAGGCCCAGGCCGGGCACCCACCACTTATCCAAGTACGGGTGGTCGCCATTCGTGACGTGGATAGAACTCCATCCCTTCACATCCGAGTCCACATTGTTATCAAAATATTCCAACCTGTTCAAGTCGTGGAGGTCCCAACGGATAGACGCCTGCTCGCCGTTGATCTCAAAGGTATAAAGCGCCTTGTGCCCGCGGGCGTAGCGGGTAGACTCAAATAGCCCAAGCGATCCGTTGGCGAACCGGCAATGGAAAATACACGCGTCGTCTATCCCTACATCTTGCATCTTTCCGGTATCCAGATGCACGCGTTGCTTGATAAATGTTTCGGTCACGGCAGACACTTCCGAAATACCACCGTTAAGCCACATCGCCGTATCGATACAGTGGGCGAGCAAATCGCCCGTTACACCCGACCCGGCTACATCGACGTCCATGCGCCAGGCTGCATCACCACCTTGGGGGAGGTCTTCGCTAATGGTCCAATCCTGAAGGAAGTTAGCGCGGTAATGGAAGATTTTGCCCAATTTGCCCGAAGCGATGATTTTATGTGCCAACGTGACAGCGGGTAGCCTCCGGTAGTTGTACCAAACCGTATTGGCCACGCCCGCCTTTTCGACCGCATCCACCATTTTCTTCGATTCTTCCAGGTTTCTGGCCAAGGGTTTCTCCGTGAGGACCATCTTCCCCGCTTCGGCAGCGGCAATCGCGATTTCCGCGTGGAGATGGTTGGGCGTACAGATGTCCACGGCATCGATGTCGTCCCGTGCGATTAATTGGCGCCAGTCGGTTTCATACGAGGCAAATCCCCATTGCTCGGCAAAGGCCTTTACTTTTTCTTCCCGCCGCGAACACACTGCCTGCAGTACAGGCTGGTATACCAAATCGGGAAAGAAATTGGGCACCCGGTTGTAGCCATTGGCGTGGGTGCGTCCCATAAAACCGCATCCGATCAATCCTATTCTGAGTTGTTTCTTGTTGCTCATCACTATTCGTTTTGTTTACTTAACCATTTTACCCTTGCCATCCGTGGGCATTGCGCACGCTAATCAGTGCGGCCAGGATATCGTTCCACGTTTGTTGCTTGTTCAACACCTCGTTGGGGAACATGCAACCATCCCAGCAAATATGCTGGAATGCCTTCGTCAGCTCACCGTTCTCGTCGCGCAGCCAGTGTGCGGCATCGGCGGCGATATCTAACCGTCCGTTGGGATCGTTTGGCAAGCAATGCCGTCCGGTTTTGTCGTGCGATCCGGATCCGAACACCGTACCATCGTTTTGTGCGACGTGGAAATCGATCGTCCACGGGCGGAGTGCGCGTGTGAGTGTCTGCAGCCCCTCGGTCAGTGCCTCGCGGTCGCCCCATTGGAAATCCTCCGGCAGGATCCGATGCTCAGGCGCATTGTAGCCCAGCAGGTATAAGAAGGTGTGGGACATATCGGCTTGGAATCCCATGTTGGGGCGGTCGACCGCCTCCAGTGTATCGATCATTGTTTTCCAGCTGTGCATGCCGCCCCAGCAGATCTCACCCTCGGCGGCCAGGCGCTCGCCGTAGTCGGCCGCCACGTCACACGCTTCGCGGAACGTTTCAGCAATCACCGCGGTGTTGCCAGCCGGGTCTGCTGCCCAGTCAGAAGGGGAAGACGACGAGTCGATACGGATGACGCCGTAGGGCCGTATGCCCAATTCGCGAAGCTGTTGGCCAACTTCGCAGGATTTGCGCACCATATCGACAAACACTTGGCGGTTTTCCTTACTGCCCATCGCTGATCCTGCCCAAATAGGCGCTACCAGTGAGCCGATCACCAAGTTGTGGCTAGCGACCTTGTCGGCCAGACGCTTTACCTCGTCCTTGCCCCCATTGATATCCACATGAGGCTCCAGCAGCCCAATGTCGACGCCATCGAACTTCACACCATCCACTTCTGCCGCGGCGGTGTAGGCCAGCAGATCGTCGAACGGAATTACCGGCTCGGAATCGGGCCCTTTGCCGACGATTCCCGGCCAAGTCGCGTTGTGCAGCTTGGGAAAATTATTTGCAGTACTCATATCGTTATATATTGGTTAAAACATTAAAATTAAGCTAATACCAGATCCGGGTTATTCGGGCCGAAATGCTTCAGCATGACGATCGGGTCCGTCTTAGACAAGTTAACAATTTTGACGCCTGCCTGAGCAGCCTTCTCACTCACGAAGAATTCGTCGTTGGTGAGCTGTCCGTAGCGAATCAGCGCTGGGGTCTCGATTTCCCATACGCCCATCGTGCCGCGTCCCTGCATCATGATTAAGCCATAGGCCGCCGCATCGCGGATGGTCACAGTCTGGCCGGGCAGTACGGTCAATTCCTTGGCACTAAATGCGTCAGACTTGTAGCACACCCAGTTCTCGATATACCCCTCGGCTTCCATCTCGGCCAATGGACGGACGGGCAACGGTGCCATAAACCGGTTTTGCAACGTGTTAGGATCCAGGTTGAGCTCCCAGTCCAGCACGTCAACCAACTCGTCGTAATCGCCAATTTTTTCTTTCGGCGTACCTTTCCAAAGCAATTCTTCGGGGATAATGGCCTCGTTGACCAGCGACTGGTACATGGCAAAAACGTCTGACGCTTTTTGTGGCTCGTAGGTACATAGGCTTCCTGGCGCATGCAGCAGCCCGGGGGGCACGTCCCAACCCGTTCCTGGCTCCAGGCGATATGCTTGGGAGAAGTTGGTGATCTTGTTATCCCCTTTGGTGAAATTCACCAAGCACTCGCGCACTTGCTCTTTCGTCGTGCCCGGTGCCAACCCGATAAACGTGTAGGGAAAATCACCTCCGTGATTATTCAGCTGGGGCGGGAAATAATAGGCTTCGGGCTTACCTTTTTGGCCTACGAGCGCCGCTTTTTCATCGTTGTGGTGCACGTGGTGGGGCAATGGGCCCATATTGTCAAAAAACTTCGAGTACATCGGCCAGCTTTGGTACTCGTCCCACAGCCGTGAGCCGATCAGCTCCCCTTTCAACTCGTCCACCGCGTCCTTGAGCAAAACCTGCACTTGCTTGCCCTCCTCTTCATACACGATTGCACTCAGTCCTTCGTTTTCGCCGGTCAACGGTCCGTTTTCCGCGGGTGTGGTCGACGACAGCCAGCGTTCGTCAATACCGCCGCGCTCGCCCCCTAGTACGTAATAATCGTCGGGATGCAATTTAATCCGCCGGCCCGGCACGCAGAACGAACGGGGCACCCATGTAGGGGCTAACCGCAAGATGCCCTCACCCTGCTCCAATGCTTTTTTTGCTAACTCGTTTGTTTCCATATCCTAATATTATTTTCAGTAATGATATAAATTATTTGCTTTTTCCAACGCGTTCCAAAAACTGCCGGATTTCGTTATCGCCTTGATGTACGCGGATGCATACTTCATACGTGCGGCGTTCACCGGGTTCGAGCATGATCAGCGTACCTGCTTCGCGTGCCCGCGCCTGCCCGACAGGCGGATGCGTGCCCGGTTCCATACCCAACACGTATTCGCCCGGCCCCCAATGTTGCCAATTCGTCAACCAGGGAAGCTGGTTCTTGTTGAATTCAACAGCCAATGCCAAGCCCAGCTTGGGATTGTGCACGCCGCATACGCATCTTCCATCGGCATCCGCTTCGACGTCTATAAATGCGGCTTCCTCGCCCCCGCCCACATGCTCACGGAGCGGCTGCTTTCCTGTGCGGAAGTCTTCTCCCTCCCGAAAGATCCGGGCGTTGTCGGCACCCTCTCGGGAGGACCATGCACCTTGCCAGCAGATATCCACCCCCTCGTCGACAAGGGGCCAGCCCAAGTTGATGTGGTAAAGCAGCATATGCGGTGCAGGGATGTTTCCGTGGTTGTACACTTCGTCCTCGATGGTGATAACCGCCTCGCCGAGCCTGCTTCGGATCGTCCTTCGCAGTTCGAGTTGCACGCCCAGGGGCTGGGACTGCTTGACGGTGCCGGTGATGCTCATGTCCAGGCGGCCCGCCCTGGGGTCAGGCTGTATGACTGACTCCACCGTAGCCGCGAAGCGACTATATTGGCCATGCAGGCCACGCGCGCCGTGGCTATCTTCCTCGGGGCCACCAGCATGGTCCAGCCCGCAGGTCGTCACCAGCCCGCCACCGAACGACGCTAACCAGTCGATACCGCGATAGGCGACCGGCGAGGGAGGCACGGCGCCAGCATGGCTGAGCCAAGCGAGGGCATGCGCATTGAACGCCGCATCGGCGATATCCATGCCCCGGTCAAGCACCACTTTATAACGCAGGCCGGCACCGGTATTGACCCAAGCGACACGTGTGCCCCGGGCAGGCCCGTTATCGAGCACCGCAGTCTCAATGCCCCCAAGTTGGGCGGGGTTGGCCAATTTATCGATCCAGCTCTCGTTGCGCATATTCACTTATTTTTTGGCGTATACCGGGTTGGCTTCGTTTCCTCCAGCCATCAGGTACGCGATTAGATCTTTCAATTCGTCGGGGTTCAGCGTATTCAGGCTGCCCGGAGGCATAATGGATACTTTGGACCGCCCGATTTCCTTCACCTCGCTTTTCGGAATTTCGCGCAGGTTATGTGGATCGTACGGATTTTGCGAAATGGAGTAGCTGTCCGCATTTTCGGAAATCAGCCTTCCTAATGCACTCGTGCCGTCATTCAAATGGAATATTTTCGCTTCGTACTGGTCCGAGATCACCTCATTGGGATCGATAATCGACGCCAGCATATCCCGCACCGAGAACCGAGTTCCCAGTTGGGTCAAATCCGGGCCGGCTGCGCCCCCCTCACCCTGCATCACGTGGCAGGAACCGCAACGGATGGCCGCAAATAGAGACTGGCCGCGTGCGAAATCGCGCTCACCTTCGTCCTCTTCGATTACCTTCAGCGCGTCGTCGATCTTCCACGCCCTGCCCGGTCCTTTTGGCGGGTCTACCAAGTTGGCAAGTGCCCGTCCGGATTGATTAAGCAGGGAATCCCCTGAAATGGTGCTGAAGTGCTCGCGGCGATCTTCCGGAACTTTCTCCAGGGCCGCTTTACGGGCCCGGTCTACGAAGCCGACGTAGCTGTTTCCGCCTTTAAAGCTGAACGCGTCATGAAACCATGTAAAATACCGGTCCCACAGCTCCGGTGTCCAGCCGGCATCGACCTTGCTGAGCGCCGTCGCATAGTATATCTGTTGCGCTGGCGGAGTCTTGGCCAAGGTGCTGGCGATATCCAGGCCGTACTGGGGGTTTCGCCAGATCAAATCCGACGAGCTGACGAACGTTTCGTCCACCACCGTCGCATCATCTTTGGCATTCGCCAACAGATCGAGGGTCTTATCAACCACGCTTGGCGCATTTAATTGCACCAAAATTTTGCTTAGTTCACGGTTCAGCGCGTTGTCTGCCGCAGGATACGCTCCGTCCAAGTAAGCGATCAGCCTAGACCGGGTCGTTTCGTCCGTTTCACCCAACCGGTAAAGAACCAATTCCACTGCGCGAAGCACGGCTATTTTGTTGTCGCGCGAGATATTATCGATATCGATTGTCATCAGTTTGCGCAGCATGGCCGAATTCAGCTCCGTATGTCCGTGCTTGGCTAATACGGTCATCGCGTTGGCCACGGTCCGGACATTCGTATCTTCAAACGCACGCCTCACCCACAAACCCACAGGCTGGTGCGCCAAAGCGATGCTGGCAGCATAGCGTACGTGACGATCGTTGTGATTGAGGTACGGCCATACTTTTTCGACAATGCCCGCGTCAGCTTCACTGCCGTGATAGGTTTCCAGTTCCCGCCGAAGGGCCATCTCAGGCGTAATGGAGCCTGTGTTGCGGCTAGCCCCGCCACCCAAATCTTCATGGTCTTTGTGGTACACCCGGTACAGGTCAGAGTCAAGCCGGCGTCCGCCAGTCAGGAAATACAGTGCGCCATCCGGGCCAATCTCCCCATCCGTCAGCGGCAAGGGCGCCCCGGAAAGGAATTCCTCGGCCCGTGCTTCGTATGTAGCGCCATTACGCTCAAGCTGCACGGAGTAGACAATCCCGAAACTCCAGTCAAAAGCCAGCAGGCTGTTGCGGTATTTCTCGGGGAAACGGGTATTCCCGGCATACACCAAGTTAGTCGGCGAGCCCTGTCCAACATTCAGCAATGCGGGCAAGTTGTCCGGATAATACGTAGGCCATTTGCCGTTGCCTGTGCGCCAGCCGAATTCGCTACCGCTGGTCACATGCATCATCCGCGTAGGGCGGTACCAGGGCATACCGAAGTCCCATTCCATATCCGAATCGTACGAGAACAGTTCTCCGTCCGCATTAAAGGCAATATCATACGCATTGCGGAAGCCTGCGCTCACCAATTCCCATTCGGCACCCACGGAGTCGGTTTTCGCAACCCAGCCACCCGGTGCCTTGCGGTCAGTCGCGTGGCCTTGGGGGTCCAGAATGGGTTGCAATACGTTGTCTTCGTCCCAGTTGGTGGGCAACCGGTAGCGATTGAAATCTGTCGGCACATCCGTGTGGTTGCCCGCCACGATGTAGATCGACGTGCTGTCCGGACCCAACACCACGCTGTGCGGACCGTGCTCGCCATTGCCGGCAAAAGATCTCAATAAAGTAATTTCGTCAAACTGGTCATCGTTGTCTTTGTCCTGTAAGCGGTACAAGCCGCTGCTGTGCTCAAGTTTGTCGTCTCCCCAATGGTTGACCACGACGTAGAGGCTATTGTGCGCCCACAGCAAGCCTTGCGCATAACCCATGCCGATTTTAGTCTGGGTACTATCATTTTCCCACTCGTCGCCAGGCAAAGCCAAACGTTCAGGTTCGGTCGTGAGCGTGTCCGCTTCGCCGATGGCCGGGATAGTTAGCCGATATAAACCTCCGTACTGATCGGATACGATCATCCGGCCCTTCCCGTCAAAAGCCATCGACACCCACGATCCCAGTTTGTTTTCAGAAGGGCTGTACAGGTGGTCGGCGACAAAATCGGGCGGGAGGTTAACTTTTTCTATTTTCGGTTTTTTCTCTTCGTCGGCGGCTTTGTCGTCCTGGCTCTGACACGCTGAGATCAGTGCCAAGCCTGCCAATAACATGGCCAAACCATTGTTTTTTTTCATGAAGAAGGGCATAAATTTAGTTGTCGTATGTGTTTTGTGTATGTGCTTGGTTTTTCCTTCCCAGGTTGCCCCGGATCAGATAAAATCATAATTGCGCAGGATATCAATCCAATAGCCATGACCGCATCATGATGCATACGGCCCAAGGTGTCGATAACGCTATCCCACTCGGTTTACTTCAAATGTAAAGAACTAGTTTTAATAATCGGATACGGATACAATGATAAGATAACGACGGCAGGAAAGCAACCCGTACCATCCTGCACGCTGTAACAATAACAGGGAATTTAAACGGAATTATCAAAACGGTTTTCGGCGTGCGGCGGCTCGAACAAGGTGCAGAAATATGGTGCGGGGGCTGGTTTGCGTCACATTTTGGTCAAACCTCCCCCTGCAATTCGCCAGCGAGCGCACAAATGGCTTTCTTTGTGCCACGTAAAATCATTCCAAGCATAAAATATGGCAGCGGCAAAACAGACATTGCAAATATTCAGGAAAGTAGCGACGATCGAAGGCATCTCGATGGTGCTATTATTGACATTCTCCGTGCTGAAGCGCACCGTTTCGGGCGATTGGGGGGCGCTGGGCGTCACCTACGTCGGCTGGGCCCACGGCGCATTATTCGTGGCGTACGTGTACTTGCTCTTTGTCTGCCAGGCTAAATACCAATGGTCATGGGGCCGGGTCATTGTATTTTTTATTGCCTCGCTTATACCGTTTGCTCCGTTCTTCGTCGACCGCAAACTAAAGGACGAAGCGGAGGCCGTTACCGCCTAAGCCTCAACGTCGAGGCAGGTTTCCCCGCCGAAAATCGAACATGTCTTTCGTGCCGCGCCC
>CAYUIZ010000083.1:0-13652 GCA_964444885.1 uncultured Sphingobacteriaceae bacterium
CAATCCATAGTAATCGCTGGGTTGCGTAGTCCCATCGCAGCGCGCGTACCGACTTTGTACAGAAGGGCAATCCTCGGCCAACCGCGTGCGCACGGCATGCACGATGACTACCCTAAATACAACCTGCATGACGACGATGAGTACCCGACTATTTTAACGGCTGACCCATGAACCGCCACGGCTAATGTTTCTTGCTTCCAAAAGCGGTCGCTCGTGTCGCGACAGATGTTTTTTTTCTCATCACCTCCTTGCATTTTACAAAACAATACACCATATTTGCGTAGAAGAAACAATGAACGGTCAATCAGGATATACGGCATATTGGTGGCACAACGGGTAATCGTTGTGGCAACCTCCTTTGTACGTATCCCCTCCTAATCGTATAACGGCTTGCCCCTATAGGCAGGCTTTTTTTATGCTCTACAGATGAAACAGATATTAGCGCATCTTTTTGAATATAAGACATTTAAAAAAAGTGAAGCGTATGAAATTTTAACAAACATCGCTTCCGGAAAATACAATACCTCGCAGATCGCCGCCTTTATGACGGCCTATGGCATGCGCAGCATCCGCGTGGAGGAACTGGAGGGCTTTCGCGATGCGATGTACGATTTATGCCTGAAGCTGGAATTTCCGGGATACCGGCTGATTGACTTGTGCGGCACGGGTGGCGATGGCAAAAACACGTTTAACATCTCGACGCTAGCCTCTTTTGTGGTGGCTGGAGCCGGCTACCATGTCGCTAAGCACGGCAACTACGGCGTGTCCTCCGGCTGTGGGTCGTCCAACGTAATGGAATACTTGGGCTACCAATTCACCAACGATAAGGAAGAGATCGGCCGGCAGCTTGACGAAGCCAATATCTGCTTCATCCACGCCCCGCTGTTCCATCCCGCGATGAAAACCGTCGCGCCCATTCGCCGCGAACTAGGCATCAAGACCTTTTTCAATATGCTAGGGCCGTTGGTCAATCCAGCCAATCCGGAATTTCAGTCCGTGGGGGTTTTCAGCCTCGAACTCGCCCGCCTTTACGGATACCTGTATCAGCAGGGCAACAAACAATACAGTATCCTGCATGCGTTGGACGGCTACGACGAGATTTCGCTGACGGGCGACTTCAAGGTCATCAGCAACCAAGGCGAACACTACCATTCGATTGCCGACCTCGGTTTCGACACGATTGATGCATCCCGAATTTCGGGCGGTGAAACCGTGGAAGAAGCAGCCAAAATTTTCACCACAGTGATTCGCGGCCAAGGCACGGCTGAGCAGCATAGCGTGGTGCTGGCCAATGCGGCCATTGCCATCCGGACCTTCCATCCCGAAAAATCATTCGCGGATTGCTATTACGAAGCAGAAGCCTCCTTGCTCGGAGGCCGGGCCTTGCGAAGTTTCAACAAACTGGTCGGCCAATAGTACAAATCATGCAAGGACTAAAAATCAAAGTATGCGGCATGAAGTACCGGGAAAACATCGAAGATGTCCTTTCCTTGGCACCGGACTACCTGGGGCTGATTTTCTTTCCAGGATCCAAACGCTATGTGGAATCGCTGGATGCCGGGTGGGTAAACCAGCTACCCGGCACGAAAAAGACCGGCGTATTCGTGGATGCGGAGCTGGCCGACGTACGGGACCGCATTAACCAGTTCGGGTTACAGGCCGTTCAGCTGCACGGCGGGGAAAGCGCCGCATACTGCCAACACGTCAAGGCTACAGGTGTGGAAACGATCAAAGCCTTTGGTATCAGCGAAGGATTCGACTGGAATCAGCTGGAGCGCTATGCGGATGCCGTGGATTATTACCTTTTCGACACCAAAACGGCAGATCACGGCGGCAGCGGACGATCGTTCGACTGGGATTTGCTGGCGGGTTATGACCAGGAAAAGCCTTTCTTCCTGAGTGGCGGCCTGCAACTCGGCAACCTGGAGCAGGCACTGGCCTTAGCCGACAAGCGGCTGTACGCGGTAGACTTAAATTCTAAATTCGAGTCGCAACCGGGACTCAAGGACATGGCATTATTGAATAAAGCATTTCAAACCATTAGGCATGAGTGAATATCAAGTAAACGAAAAAGGGTACTACGGCAATTTCGGAGGTGCTTATATCCCGGAGATGCTTTACCCCAACGTGGAAGAGCTGCGGAAGCATTACCTGGAAATCATCGAGAGTGACAGCTTCAAAGCCGAATTCGAACAACTGCTAAAAGACTACGTGGGCCGGCCCTCGCCCCTTTACAAAGCCAAAAGGCTATCGGAGCGCTATGGAGCGGACATTTTCCTCAAACGGGAGGATCTGAACCATACAGGGGCTCATAAAATCAACAATACCATCGGGCAGATTCTGCTCGCCGAGCGCTTGGGCAAAAAGCGGATCATCGCCGAAACCGGCGCTGGCCAGCATGGCGTAGCCACCGCCACGGTTTGTGCCCTCAAAGGCCTCGAGTGCGTCGTTTACATGGGCGCCGTAGACATCGAGCGGCAGGCACCCAACGTCGCCCGAATGAAAATGATGGGCGCCCAAGTCGTGGCGGCCGTATCGGGAAGCAAAACCCTAAAAGACGCGACTAACGAGGCGCTTCGCGACTGGATCAACAACCCCGTGGATACGCACTACATCATCGGTTCGGTGGTGGGTCCTCACCCCTATCCGGATATGGTTGCTCGCTTTCAGTCGATTATTTCGGAGGAGACAAAAATGCAATTGCTGGAGCATACGGGCAAGCAAAACCCGGATTACGCGCTGGCATGCGTGGGCGGCGGAAGCAACGCCGCAGGCATGTTCTACCATTTCCTAGACGATCCCGAGGTGAAACTTATTGCGGTGGAAGCCGCAGGCAAGGGCGTCGACACCGGCCACTCGGCCGCGACAACGGCGCTGGGCCGCGAGGGTGTGCTGCACGGCAGCCGTTCGCTCCTGATGCAAACGCCGGACGGGCAAGTCACGGAGCCCTATTCCATCTCAGCAGGGCTGGACTATCCGGGCATTGGCCCCCAGCATGCGTGGCTGTACAAGGCAGGGCGCGCCCAGTACGTAGCTGCCACCGATGACGAAGCCATGGAGGCGGGGCTTCTGCTCACCCGGCTGGAAGGCATTATACCCGCTATCGAAAGCGCGCACGCGCTGGCGCATCTGGAAAAAATGGCGCTTTCCCCGTCAGATACCGTTGTCGTTTGCCTATCGGGACGGGGCGATAAAGATTTGGACAATTACATGAAGCATTTTGGTTTTTAATAATGAGCAGGTTAGCAACAATCATTCAACAACGTGGCGATCGGCGCTTGCTGTCCACCTATTTCACAGCCGGGTATCCCACCTTGGACAGCACGCTGGATATTGCCGAAGCGCTGGAAAAAGCCGGCGTGGATTTTCTCGAAATCGGGTTCCCCTATTCGGATCCGGTAGCGGACGGCCCGGTCATTCAGCATAGTTCGGAGGTGGCGCTCAGCAACGGAATGACGCTGGACATCCTATTTCAGCAACTGGCCGAACTGCGCCAACGCGTTTCGATTCCGGTCTTTTTGATGGGTTACTTCAACCCTGTTTTGCAATATGGCGTAGAGCGGTTCTGCCAGTCGTGCAAAGCCGTAGGCGTGGACGGCGTGATTGTCCCCGACCTGCCCATGTACGAGTACGAAGAGTTATACCGCGGGCTATTCGAAGAACACGGCATCAGCAACATCTTCCTACTCACCCCGCAAACGTCGGAGGAGCGGGCACGTAAAATCGATGAGTTGAGTACCTCGTTTATTTACCTGCTTTCGTCCTCGGCTACTACCGGCAAAAACCTGTCGGTAGGCGAAGACACGGAGGCCTATTTCGTGCGGGTGCGCCAGTGGGCCTTAAAAAACCCCTTAGTGATTGGATTTGGTATTTCAGACCACCAAGCTTTCACCAAAGCGACGGATCACGCCGATGCGGCTATCGTCGGCAGCGCTTTAGTCAAGCGCTTGGGCGAGCCGGATTACTTGGATCGCATCCCCGGCTTTGTCCAGCAAGTGAAGAACGGACAGGCAGACTAAAAAGCGCAATGCGTCGGTACGGATTATCGTTACCATAAGCAGCCAAAAAACCGTATTTTCGTCGGCATGTCACCACACGAAGCGAAGGCGCGCATCGACGCGCTGACACAGGAGTTAAAAGCCTACAACTACCAGTATTACGTACTGGCCAATCCAGCGGTGTCCGATCTGGACTTCGACCTGAAGCTCAAGGAACTGGAAGGGCTGGAGCGCAAGTACCCCGAATGGGTGGATCCGGATTCCCCGACGCAAAAGGTGGGTGGCGACATCACGGACCGCTTCAACACGGTGAAGCACCGCTGGCCCATGTTGTCGCTCAGCAACACCTACAACGAACAGGAACTGCGCGACTTTGACGAGCGCGTGCGCAAGGCCATCGGTGACGACGTGGAATACGTGTGCGAGCTGAAGTTCGACGGGCTGTCCATCAGCATCACTTATGAAAACGGTGCGCTCAAGCAAGCGGTAACACGTGGCGACGGCACCCAAGGCGACGACGTGACTGCCAACGTAAAAACAATTAATTCCATCCCCAATAAACTAAAAACAGCGGGATTTCCAGCCCTTTTCGAGATACGTGGCGAAATCTTCATGCACCGTCCGGCCTTCCAACGCCTCAACAACGAACGCATCGAAAATGGCGAAGCGCCCTATGCCAATCCCAGAAATTTTGCGGCAGGCACGATTAAACTTCAGGACTCCGCAGCGGTTGCCCGGCGCCCGCTGGACTGCTTTCTGTACTTCCTGTATTGCGACAACCGAAACCGGCTTTTCAACACGCATTGGGAAAGCATACAAGCCGTCAAGGAATGGGGATTCCATGTATCCGAACATACGGCACTCTGCAGTTCCATCGAGGGCGTGCTCGACTTCATCCGTTATTGGGAAGCGCACAAAAGCGACCTGAGCTACGAGATTGATGGCATCGTCATTAAGGTGAATGATTATGCGCACCAAGAAGAACTAGGTTTTACGGCCAAGTCTCCTCGCTGGGCAATTTCCTACAAATATAAGGCGGAGCAAACGCAGACGCCGCTGCTGTCCGTGTCCTACCAAGTGGGGCGCACTGGCGCGGTAACGCCCGTGGCTAACCTCAAACCGGTACTGCTGGCCGGCACGACCGTCAAGCGGGCGAGTTTGCACAATGCCAATGAAATCCTCCGGTTGGACCTTCACGAAGGCGATACCGTTTACGTGGAAAAAGGGGGTGAGATTATTCCCAAAGTCATGGGCGTCAACCTCGCGGAGCGCCCCACCGATGCCCTGCCCGTGTCCTACCCGGATGCCTGTCCTGAATGTGGCGCGGCGCTGGTGCGCAAGGACGGCGAAGCGATCCATTATTGTCCCAATGACACAGGGTGCCCCCCGCAGATTGTGGGCCGGATGCAGCACTTCATCAGCCGCAAAGCGCTGGATATCGAAGGCATGGGCGATGAAACGATCGATACGTTCTTTCAGCGGGGCCTGCTGCGCGGAATAGCCGACATTTACCGCCTAGCCGACGCACGGGACAAGCTGGTGACGCTAGAGCGTTTTGGTGAAAAGTCCATCGAAAACATGCTTGATGGCATCGAAGCGTCTAAAAACAAACCGTTCGAAAAGGTACTGTTTGCCTTGGGCATACGCTACGTCGGCGAAACAATTGCGAAAAAGCTTGTGCAGCACTTCAAAACCATTGACGCCCTGGCCGCCGCCACACGCGAGGAAATCGAATCCGTCCATGAAATCGGCGAGCGGATTGCCGACAGCGTGACCGAATACTTTGGCAAAGACGCACACCGCGAACTGATCGCCCAACTGCGTGCCACCGGATTACAATTCGAGATCGCCGAAACCGAAACTGTCCGGGCCGGCGACAACCTCGCCGGAAAAACCTTTGTCATCTCTGGCGTATTCGCACAGCATAGCCGCGAAGAACTAACCGCCCTCATCGAAAGCCACGGAGGCAAGATGCTAAGCGGCATCTCCGCCAAGCTGGATTTCCTGGTCGCTGGCGACAAGATGGGACCTTCCAAACTGGCCAAGGCCGAGAAGCTCCAAATCCCCATCATTGGTGAGGAAGAACTCTTAGCCATGCTGGTCGAATGACCGCGGGTAGCTGACCCATCTTTTTATCGAAATCTAGGTTTAAACGTTTTAAACATATTTTTTCAAGGTAATACGATATATTTACGCTACTTTTGAAACGCTTTTTTAATCGTTAATACCCTACAGGAAACATGAACGAACTTCAGGGTGCCGGTGTGGCACTCGTTACTCCTTTCGGCACGGATGGTGCGATCGATTTTGACGCACTTGGCCGCCTGATCGACCACCAAATCGACGGTGGGATGGATTATTTGGTATCGCTGGGAACTACCGGCGAAACCGCTACCCTATCCGCCGCTGAACGAAAGGATGTTTGGAAATATACGGCCGAAAAAGTGAACGGGCGTGTGCCACTCGTTGCAGGTATCGGAGGCAATCATACGGCCGAGGTGGCCGCGCAGTTGCGTAGCTTCGACATTTCGGGCTATCATGCCGTACTGTCGGTGAGCCCCTATTACAACAAACCCTCGCAAGACGGTATTTACCAGCATTACAAAGCGGTGGCAGAAGCATCTCCCTTGCCGATCATCCTCTACAATGTGCCTGGCCGCACCGGGAGTAACATGACCCCTGAAACCACCGTGCGCTTAGCCCGTGATTTTGCCCCTATCGTGGCCACGAAGGAAGCTTCGGGCAACTTCGACCAGTTCAGCAAAATCATGCGCGACAAACCCGACGATTTCCTGCTGATCTGCGGGGATGATGGTGTTACCCTGCCGATGATGGCCTTGGGTGCAATTGGCGCGATATCGGTCGTGGGCAATGCGTTTCCAGCAGATGTTTCCCGCTTGGTGCGCTTATGCCGGGATGGAAAGTATGAAGAAGCACGACTCATCCATAGCCAACTGCTGCACGTCACCGACTTGTGCTTTGCCGAAGGCAATCCAGCGGGTGTCAAATCATTTCTGACCCAGCTCGGCATCGGGTTGCCCCGCGTACGCCTCCCCTTGGTACCCGCATCAGCCCAGCTCACTAGCGCGACCCAAAAAGCACTGGATGCGCATAAGGTTCTGTCGTAAACACAATAGTAAGCCACACACCCAAACGACACAGGATCGGCCGATGCACTCCGCCGCGGTTCTACCTATTCGCCAAACACACTATCCAAGATGAGCTGTTGGATGGCGATGGGCTCAACCAGTGCGTCTTGCTTTTCTGACGTGACCAACACGGGATAGTATGCTTCCGGGATATTTACGGCACCATGCGAACCTTTGACTAAGGTAGCGTCAAGCGGAATAACATCCATCACGTACCGAAAGCCCAATTTCTTGCGCAACAGCTTGTATCCCGCACGCATTTTCGAACTCATAAACATCTCGACCGGATCATAGCCCGGTTTTTTGTGGATATCGACCACCCGCGCATAATCCGGAGCCACCGCGTCGTCCAGCCAGAAGTAATAGGTAAACCAGCTATCCGGCTGGGCTACCGCAATGATATCCCCTGCCCGTTCATGATCCAGGTGATGGGCGGCTTTTGATTCCCCTTCCAGCAGCAGCTCGATGCCAGGCACTTGGCGGAGCAATTCCAGCACAGTTTGCTTAACGTGTTCATTTACCGTGTAGATGTGGGCGACTTGGTGGTCCGATACAGCAAAAGCCTGGGACGCCCCGGCGTCCAGCAGTTCGAGGCCCCGCTCCACGCGAATGCCCAGCAAGCCGGCCTCACGCAAAACGCGGTTAATATGAATGGGTTTCGATACAGGCACGATGCCGTATTCGGACAGTAAAATCACGTTGGCGCCGCGGCCCTCGTAGAATGTAACCAACCGCTTGACTAGCGCATCGATCTCGCCAAGCTCATGATGGATTTTCTCTGGATGAGGCCCGAACTTTTGCTGGCAGTAGTCGAGGTGAGGCAAGTAGACCAAGCTGAGGGTCGGGCTATATTTTTCCTCTACATACATGGAGGCGTCTGCAATCCATTGGGAAGACACGATATTGGCACCCGGGCCCCAGAAACTAAACAGGGGAAACTTTCCGAACTTGGCATCCAGCTCATCGCGCAGGGAAGCCGGGTGCGCGTAGCAATCGGGCATCTTGCGGCCATCGGCCAGGTAGTTTGGTCGTGGGGTAACCGAATAATCCGCTCCCGAATACATGTTATACCACCAGAACATTTGGGCGCAGGTGAAGTCCGGATTACGTTCCTTCGCCACATCCCATACGGATTTGGCCTGCACCAGCTTGTTTGACTGTTTCCAAAATTTGATTTCCGCATCGCGGTGGTCATACCAGCCGTTAGCCACAATGCCGTGTTCGCTGGGCCAGCGTCCGGTCAGGTACGTCGACTGCGCCGAGGTAGTCAATGCCGGCAAAACCGGCTTGATCAAGCTCAGGTGGTTTTTATCGAAATAGGACTTTAAAAAAGGTGTTTTGTCACCAATCAAGGCTGAAGACAGCCCCACAATGTCTATTACAACAGTTTTTCTCATGTTTTTACCTCACATTCATTCAAATGCCGCACCGGGGCAGGGCATTTTATCTGATCGCGGCCGTACAACGTGTTGCTGCGTGGCGCGTAGTTCTCATATTATGCGTTAATCGGCTAATTGCATGGCCACCCAGTTCAGCTCACGCGAAATGGAGTCCGCGATGGGTAGCTGCAGGTCCGCGGGCAGTACGCCCCAGGTGTACGTTTCCACCTCCAAATGCGGGGTCAGCTTACGTTCTTTGTGCAACGCCAATACGGCCAAAATATCCGATTGGGTCGATTGTAGGACGCCCAAGTCTTCGAGGAAAATAGGCACATGGAAATGTGCGCGCCATTCGGCCGTATTCGGGTCCAGCAAACCTTGTTTCGCATCGGGCAGGTCTCTGTAGCGAACGAGCTCGCCATGGTGTTGCTGCGCAATGACCTGATGCAGGTAAACGGGCTCATCGAAGGCCATAAACGCTTCCCCAACCGCCTGTCGGGCAGCAGAATCTGCACTCAGCGAAGCTTTAATCGCCGCACTGATCTGGAATTTGCCAATGCGAATACCTTGGTCGCCGAGTTGCGCCATCACATCGCGGTGATCTTCGTACCCCAATGCAAAATGGCAAACGTCATAGCACAACCGAATGTGCTTCTTCAGCCTGTGCGTGGCGACTTCCTCATCCCACCCAAAGCGATCAGACAAGAATAGCACCCCAGCCGGAAGCAGTTCGTTTACATACCAATCGATAAACTCCGGCCCATTTTCCAATACGCCGTCGGGCTCCGGCTCAATATCCAGATGCAAAACCTTGCCCTGCTCCTCCTCAATCCGGATCAAGTGTGCCGCTACTTCCAGCACATGACGGGTACCGCGTGCGCGCATGGCATGCCACACTTCCTGATCATGCAGGTAATGATGCCGATAGCCTAAAGGCGACGTCGAGACCCCGCCGTCCATTCCTGCGGGCAACAATGCCGCTAGTATATCGAATAACCGGTATGTATAATCCCGCCGCTCCTCACTTGTCCAATCCGGCGCATGCACGTCCTCCTTAACGACCTCGTCGTGAAAATTCCCGTACGGAAAACCGTTCATCGTAAATACATAAACATCCTGCTTCGCCATCCACGCTTTGAATGCAGCCAGCTGTGCCTCTTGGCTCAGTTCCTTGCTGGCCAAACCAGCGAGCCGCAGTCCCAGGCCCATGGGTTGATTGGGCGATACTTGGCGTTTGATTACCGGCAGATGCTGTCGCAAGAGCGCAAAGTGTGCGTCCCAGGCTTCGCCTCCGTGGATGTTCGTGCAATAGGTAAGATGTCCGTATTCGGTCTGCATCGCGTGCTAAGAGTGTACGCCCACCCGCTCATGCAACAAGGCAACAGCCTTCAGCACCAGCGTGTGATCCATTTGATTCACTTCCAGTCCTTTGCCGATTTTCTGAAGAAGCATAATGGTCAGTCGGCCACCGAGATGCTCCCTAAATTCTTCCAATCCCACCAACAGTGGATTGGTCGTGCCCTCCGCTTCGATGAGCGGATGGAAAACCGGCAAGCCTACTTGTTGCAGCACGTCCACGATACGCTGTGCATCGGTCAGCGGCAGATGGCCTGCGAGGGACGAATAGATGCTGTCCAGTGCGATGCCAATCGCTACGGCCTCACCATGCAGCACCTCAAAGCCCGACAACTGCTCCAGCTTATGCGCGCTCCAATGGCCAAAGTCCAGTGGGCGCGACGAGCCGGTCTCAAAAGGGTCAGCACCGCCAATATGCTGCAGATGCAGTTCGGCACAACGGTAGATCATGTATTTCGTGGCTTCGGGCTCGCGCTCCTGCAGGGCCGTAGCATGTTCGGCAATCCATTCAAAAAACGCACGGTCTTTGATCAGAGCCACCTTAATGGCTTCTGAAATGCCCGACAGCCATGCACGGCTACTCAACGTGTGAAGGAAGTCAAAGTCGTTGAATACCGCAAAAGGCGGGCTGAACGTACCGATAAAATTTTTCTTCCCCCGGTAGTTAATGCTATTTTTCACGCCGATGCCCGAGTCGTTTTGGGACAGCACGGTCGTGGGGATACGAATATGCCGAATGCCCCGGTGGGCAATCGTAGCAGCGTAGCCCACCGCATCCAACACCGCACCACCGCCCACAGCAATGACATAGGAATGCCGGTCTATGCCGTACCGGTCTACCGCATCAATAATGCGGTCAACCACAGCATGGTCGTTCTTGCAAGCTTCTCCACCGGGAATGACGAGCTGATCATTAACCAGCGTGACGCCCGGCATCGCTGAAAAATAGCGTTGGATGTCCTGCGTCAGGTGGTGATGACTGGCCGCAACGCCTTCGTCGATAACCACCAGCACCTTAGGCGTCGTCGCAGCCCCTTGCGAAGCAAAAAAATCAGCCAATAGGCGATTTCCCTGCGCGAACAAGCCTGTTGTAAAGTGTATCGGATAGCGGTACGATACGGTAAATTCCTGAATTATTGAATCCTTAATCATATATTATCAAACCCAAAATCACTAACTATACTCATTAAAATCCCGCCCGCGCGTGTCATCCGGCATGCGTTGCGTGGTGCTAGGTTACTGCGAACTGTTTAGCCAACCAAACGGACAACGGGAACAGCAGTAACACAAAAACCGTCATTTGCCAAGAGCCGGTCGCTGCCACCCACACCGCATTCATAAAAATCAACGCCAAGACAGCACTTTTCACCGACTTGCGGATATCGACCGGCGCTTCGGTGCGAATCGCCCGCACCAACGGCGTATAAATCGTCACGGCAAACACGGCCATGATGGCCACGCCCAACGCGCCACCGCTCCGCATCACCCCGAAATAGGCCAGTGCACCGATAACCAGTGCATACAGCAACCCGGCAAAAAGCAAGGGCAGACGTTTTCCACCATGCACCTCGCCCCGGCTGATGACGGTAATAGCGGCCACATAGATGATCGGAATGCCGGATAACGCCCACACCTCCGGCAATACGGCCGCAAATACGCTCATGCCCAGAAGCAAGTTCAGGCCGCGGCACAAGCCCATAAAAAACGGACCAAAGACCATGTGATGCTTAGCCCATTTGTCGTACACCAGGCACGACACAACGATCGCTCCCGCAATCATCCCCGACAGGAGGCTGACGCCGCTCGCGGCGAACACCCCGATGGCGAATAATAATCCGCCGAAAATGGCTGCGCTCCGCACACTTACCCGCCCACTGGGGATGGGCCGTTCGGGCCGCTCCTCGGCATCGAGTTTGGCATCAAACACGTCGTTATACACCACACCACCCGCGTACAGGCCGATGGTAGACAGGCAAACCAGCAACAATGCTTCCACGGGCCATTGCCAATCGACGCTGCCCAAGTAAAGCGTGGCGATAGCCGTACCGGCGATCACGTCCGAGATGGCCGTCACCACATTGGCCGGCCGTGTCAGTTGCGCATAAGCCTTCCAGGCAATAGGCATCACAGCAATTTACGAAATAATAATAGATCCGGCATCCCGGCGGGGCTGCTGCCCACCGCGCAACACAGTATTTCCTTCAAATCGCTGCGCTTGGTCGATGTCTGTCTTCTCCAGCAGTGTCTGTTCGTCCAGCTGCCCGCTCTGCGCGAAGGCCGTGATAGCGTTTTGATAGCACACCAAATCGATGTGTTCCCGAGGAATGCCCATCTCGACCATCAATGCCGCGGTCTTCGGCACCGCCAGCGGGTCGCTAATGCCCCAGTCTGCCGCCGAATTGACCATGATACGCTCGGGACCGTACTGCTTCACAATCTCTACCATGCGCTCATTGCCCATTTTGGTAAACGGATATATCGTGAAAGCCGCCCAGAAGCCTTTGTCCAGCACTTCCTTGACAGTTTCCTCGTTATTGTGGTCAATGATGACCATGCCCGGATCCAGTCCGTGCTCAACGGCTATGTCCATGCTGCGCGAAGTACCTTTGGTCTTATCGCGGTGCGGCGTATGTACCTGCACCGGCAGTCCGGCTTCCTTCGCCAATTCCAATTGTGCGCGGTAATATTTGTCTTCGGCTGGCGTTTGGTCGTCAAATCCGATCTCACCAATACCCACAACTCCTTCTTTATACACAAAGAACGGAAGCAGTTCCATGACCTCTTCGGCCAGCGCCTCGTTATTCGCCTCGCGCGAGTTGAGCCCGATGGTGCAGTAATGCTTGATCCCGAATTGGGACGAACGGAATCGCTCCCACCCGATCAGGCTGCTGTAATAATCGCGGAACGTATCGATTCCCGTACGGGGCTGTCCTACCCAAAAGGCAGGCTCAATGATACCCACGATGCCTGCATCCGCCATGGCTTGGTAATCGTCGGTCGTACGCGACACCATGTGGATATGCGGATCAAAAAACCGAAACCCCTTGACCGCATCCAAATCCAAGGCAACACGCTGCCCCATGGCCGATCGGTCTTGATCATGACTTGTACACATATTCTATTTTTATTGGTTGCCCGCCGCGCTAAGGTCCGCCCAAGGCGCGTTGGCAGTATTATCTAATAATTCGTTTGTAAAGGCATTTTTTGCCAAATAATCGGTGGCCAGGCCATAATTGCTCTGGCTAAATGCATGGGCGATCGCCTGGCGTTCGACGAGGCCGTCGCTTGACGCAATGCGTTGCGACATGAGGGCAAACGCGCGCTCGTCAATGTAGGGCGCAACCAGAATCCAAAGCATGGGATTAATTTCACGGCCTGCTGCCGACCGCTCGTACGCGTAATCGACGAGCGTACGGGCCAACACCTCGTTGTTGCGTTCGGTAAGCCCAACAATTTGCGGAATGTATTCGTCCGTAAAAAAGGCTTTTAGCACCAGTTGGTTCCAAGAGCCTTCGTCCAAGTAGCGGGCCGGATAGTGGTTGTCTAGCAGTACGGCCTGCCGTACAAAGCCCATATTGCTCCGCACGCCTTCTGCGCACCGCTGGGACCATGCATCGGGATAGTGATAAACCGGCAGCGCGGAATACAGCGCCACAAGTTCCTCCATTTCGCCGTAGACGAACAACTGCTCGATCAGCTTTTGGTAGGAAGCCACGTCCATCGGCGGGATATGCATCAGCACCCACACACGGGCTAACCGCGCCAACGAC
>CAYUIZ010000084.1:0-13539 GCA_964444885.1 uncultured Sphingobacteriaceae bacterium
CAAGTAAACAAGGGACCCCGAATCGAGTTCGGGGTGACGGAGCCCTCAGCGTCATTCCGGGCTTGGTCCGGCCTCTGTTTCTGAAAAGCGCTGATCGCCGTGATACGTAACCGATTTATTCCTAATCGAAAGGAACTATTTCAGCGCCAGGTAGTCCGCCATTACTTTCAGGGTTTCGTCAATCATGAAGTCGTATTCGTCGTCGTTGGTGGCGCCGGCGGGTACTTCGCCTAACCCTCTAAAGGCACGGCTTTCGTTGATGCGATCCCGGTTTCGCTTGCGGTTTTCCTCGCGCTCAGTCCGCAGCTTATCGATCTGCAGGGTGACTGACGTTTCCGAATCACGCTGTTCGACGAGTTCGATATCTTCCAAAATAAACTTGTACTCGGGCGATGCCTGCATCCGTTCCTGGTGGATGGCTTCAAGCTTGGCATTGACCGCTGTCAAGTCCTTAACGGGTTGAAAGTTTGTCGGCTTGATCTGATCCCAGGGCAGTGCGGAACGTTCCGCGCTTTCGCCGTATTTATCCGACGCATAAATCGACGGGAATACGATATCCGGCATGACGCCTTTGTGTTGTGTGCTGCTGCCGGTGATGCGGTAAAATTTGGCCATGGTGATGTTAATCTGGCCAAAGATGGGGGCACCTGCCGGAATGTTGGTGTTTTCGGACCGGGCTTTGAGCAGCAAACGGTCCGTTGGGCTAATGACCCGGCTCATGTCAATGGCGGACTGCACCGTGCCTTTGCCATAGGTTTGCGTGCCGAGGATGACGCCCCGGCCGTAGTCTTGGATTGCACCCGCAAAGATTTCCGACGCTGACGCGCTGAAACGGTTGATAAGCACACCCAGCGGGCCGTCCCAGGCCACGTCCGCATCGGTGTCGCTGCTGACCTCAACTTGGTTGCGCGCATCGCGCACCTGTACGACAGGGCCCTGTTCGATAAACAATCCGGTAAGCTCGATGGACTCTTGCAAGGATCCGCCGCCATTGAAACGCAGGTCGACCAGCACGGCATCCACGTTTTCTTGCTTGAGCGTATCGAGGATTAGCCGTACGTCGCGCGTCGTGCTCTTGTAGTTCGGGTCTCTATTGCGGTACGCGTTAAAGTCGATATAGAACTTCGGGATGCTGATAATGCCTACGCGGTAGGTTTTGCCGTCGTTGCCGGTTACTTCCTCGATCCGCTTCTGGGCGGATTCGTCTTCAATGACGATACGCTCCCGCGTAATGGAGACAATCCGCGGCTCGGCCGAGAGTTCTTGCCCTGCGGGAATTACCTTGAGCCGGACAATCGTGCCTTTCGGGCCTTTGATTTTAGATACCGCGTTATCCAGGCGCCAGCCGATGATGTCTTCAAACTCGCCGTCTTTGCCTTGGCCTACGGCGATGATCCGGTCATCGATGCTGAGCGACTTGTCGCGGAATACGGGCCCCCCGGGGATAACCTCTGCGATTTTCACCACTTCATTTTCCATTGTCAGCCGAGCACCGATACCTTCGAACGTATTGGCCATGCCCTCATTAAATTGCTGGGCAAAGTACGGGTTGAAATAGCTGGTATGCGGGTCGATGGCTTCGGTCAGGGCGCCCATGATAATCTGGAAGGCCTCATTGCTGTCCATCTTTTTGATTTGCGAAATCAGGTTGTTGTACCGCGAGCGGATAGTTTCGCGGTTTTTCTGATCCACGCTGTCCGCGCCTGACGTGTTGCTCAGCTTGAGGTTGAGCAGGTCGTATTTGGCCCGGCGGCGCCACTGATCGTCAGCTTCGGCCTCATTTGCAAACCAAGGGCGGTTCTTGCGGTTGTATTCGTACACTTCGTCGACCGTGAAATCATGGGGAGCATCCACCTGCGTAAGCGCATATTCCAAGCGCTCGAGATTGCGCTTCATAAACACGTTATAAATGTGGTACATGGCGCTCAGGTCGCCATTCTTAAAGTCGCCCCCCAGCTTGTGCCGGTACGGCTCAAAGGTGTCAATATCCTCCTGCATGAGGTAGTTGCGTCCCTCGTCGAGCGATGCAATCAGATTGTCGAAGATCAGGCTGGAGATAGAATCGCCTAACGGCACTCTTTTGTAGCTCACCGACTCGAACAGCCCCACCACGTCCTTCGCTATCACGGCGTGCTGAGCCGTCGGCCTCAACATCACCCAGTCTCCCTCCAAACTAACGCGTGGCTTGGAACCGCAGGCTGCAAAAGCTACTACGGCAAACATCACGACAAACACTCTCTTCAGCATATTCCCAATATTAGTATTCATGTATTCTTCAAAAAATTAGCGTCATTCCAGTAGCCGGGATAGCACCCGTATCCCGATCGTAATGCCTGACCCTACAACCGCCTTGCATTCACCTTTGGATAGGAAAGCCTATAAAATTAGGCATTAAATCACTATGAAACACGATCAATCTACTGCTTATTTATCAAATAGGCGGCCTTTTGCCGAAATCGTTCGGGAAAATAACATTTTTTAACAAAATGGGGAGCGGGCAAAAAGCCCGGTTTGCCGCGAAAGCATTCGTGCGGGCCAAACAAGGCCACTCCTCCTAGCATAGCATGTTGGAGGCCAATTGCCGTCACCGGGGGGCAAGCACACCCGCTTGGAAAGGAGAAGCCGGCAGGCCCTCCCGATTGTAAAGGTTCGGGTTGACGGGATTGTCCGCCCAGCCGTATCGGACGTAGACGGGGTCGGGGATGTTTTCATGCCAAACGACTACGTGGTCCCCGACTATTTTTGCCCGAGCCCACACAAACACCCGGTCTTCTCCCGCGATGGCAAACTCGGCCAATTCTTGTCCGTCATTGGCGACCAGCCCATTGCCGACATGGTTAAAGGCGACGATAATCTGGTTGCCTTCTTTCCGGCAATCCGCATAGATGGGGCCGGAGGGTACGATGTCCTCGCCATAGGCGATGTGGCGGGCCAAGCGCACAAGCCGTGTGCCTACTTCGCCTTTTCTTGCTGGGTGGATGTCGTTCCATTCGCCTAAGTCGATGGCTACGGCCATGCCCGTGCGGGGTATGGAGAGGGCGGTGCGCTGTGATTCGCGGAGTTGGGCCCAATTGCTTTCCGATGGCAGGTAGTTGTATTCCATGAAACCCGGCAGCTGCACAAAGAGGAAAGGCAGGGCATCATCGTGCCACTGCCTGCGCCAGTCGCTGATCAATGCGGGCAACAATTTGGCGTATTCGCGGGGGCGGCCGGTGTTGCTTTCGCCTTGGTACCACAAGACACCCTTCAGGGCATAGTTAGCCAAGGGCGCGATCATGGCGTTGAACAATGCGGCGGGTTGGTTTTGTGCCGATATGCCCTGCACGGCTTGGCGCGCGCGGGCCGGGTCGAATACCTCGCCCACTTGGTACAGCCACGTACCCCTGATGTCAACGGTGTCTGCGCCTGCAACAACGCAATACGGCTTGTCCGGTACGAACCCGCCCTTGCCGGCGTGGTTGGTCACGCGTACCACGAACGTGTTTTTGCCCGCTTTCAATACGCCATCCGGCACATGGTAACGCCGCTGGGGGTACATGTAGCCGGTATTGCCCACTTCATGGCCATTGATGTACAACACATCTGCATCCACGATCCGGCCTAGGAATACCCGGGCAGGCTTGCCCGCCATGGAAGCCGGTATGTCCACCTCGCGGCGATACCAGACAATGCCGTCCAGGTCGCGGACACCTTGGTCTTCCCAATAGCCCGGCACGTTGATCGTACGCCATTCACTTGCCGGACGGTATTCCGTTTCGAACCATTTCGGATCGGACAGCAAGCCCAAATCGTTCGGCGTGGCCAGCGGGGTCGATTCCAATGCTTCCCGGTTTCTGGCGTTGATATATGCCGTATCCTTGTTTTGCCGGATCACGTCCATGATATCGGGGAATTCTTCGAGTCCGCCCTCGCTCGTCCAGGCTTCGATCGGCGTGCCGCCCACACTCGCATTGATCAGGCCGATGGGAACCTGGTGTTGCTCGTGGAGCTGCTTGGCAAAAAAATAGGCCACTACGGAAAACCTCCGCACGTCTTCGCCGACGGCGCGTTCCCATCGGCCTGAGGGCAAATCGGCTTGGGTAGTGGCCAGGTCTGTTGCATTGGGTACTAGAAACTGGCGGATATGCGGATAGTTTGCTTGCGCGATGTCGTCGGCATACTCCACGTCGTGGATGTTGAGCGTATGCACCATGTTGCTCTGGCCGCTGCACAACCAGACATCGCCCAGCAGGATATCCGCTATTGTGATCCGGTTATCGCCCTGGAGGTGCATGGTATGCGGGCCGCCGGCTGGCAGCGGCGGCAAGCGAAACTGCCACTCGCCGTCACTTTCCGTCGTTGTCCGATAGGTCTTGCCGCCAAACCGAAGCGTCACCCGTTCGCCAGGGCGCGCCCGGCCCCAAATGTCCAGCTCGGTATCCCGTTGCAAAACCATCCCGTCGCTGATTAGCTTGGGCAAGGTGATGTCAGCGGTCGCCGGCCAAGGGGCAACAGCCAAACCGACTAGGATCAAAAGTAAGCTAACTCGACTTAACATGCGCTGTTTTTTTTCCATCGTTGTAATGGGCTATCCGCTACGCCCGGTACGGATCGATCGTCTGAATACGGCCCGCCGCATCGTGAACCAACTCCGCGCACTTGACCGACCGCAGGTGGGTGGTCCCGTGGGACAGGCTGGAGTCGTGGTAGAACAAGTACCATTTGCCCTGAAACTCCACGATGGAGTGGTGCGAGGTCCAGCCGACCACCGGGTTCAGTATCCGCCCGCGGTACGTGAACGGCCCGTACGGATTGCCCGCCGTAGCATAGCAAATATAGTGCGTATCGCCGGTAGAATAGGATAAGTAGTAGGTTCCTTTGTATTTGTGTATCCAGGGCGCTTCAAAAAAACGCCGTTCGTTGTCGCCTTGCAGGATGGGGTTGCCCGCTTCGTCCAGTATCAAGATGTCACGGGGTGCTTCGGCAAACTCCAATAGATCATCGCTCAGTTTCGCCATTTTAGCACATAGCGCTGGTTCGTCATCGTTCGGCAAGTGCGCCAGGGGCCCTTCGCCCTCGGCATTGAACGTGCCGTTTCGCCAGCGTTGCAATTGTCCGCCCCAGATACCCCCAAAATAGAGGTAGTACGCCCCGTCGTCGTTGTACACCGCCGGATCGATCGAAAAGCTCCCTCGGATAGGCTGGGGCTGGGCTACGAACGGGCCGGTCGGCGAATGGCTGGTGGCGACACCGATGCGGAAAATGCCCTCCTTGTCTTTGGCCGGGAAATAAAAATAGTAGGTGCCGTCTTTTTCGGTGGCATCCGGGGCCCACAGTTGCTGCGATGCCCACGGCACATCCTTGACGTCCAGGGCGATGCCATGGTCTGTCGCCTCTCCATCTGGATGGCCCATTGATAGCACGTGGTAATCCTCCATCGCAAAGTGGCTTCCCAAATCGTCAAATGGCACATCGCTTTCGATGTCATGCGATGGGTAAATGTAGATTTTGCCATCAAACACGTGGGCCGATGGGTCCGCTGTATAAATGTGCGTCACCAAGGGCTGTGAAATGGCCTTTCGCTTTAGTTCGTCAAAATCGATGTGGTCAATTGGGTCTTCTGGCATACCATCTCCTCATTTCGCCAAAGGCGGAATCCGTAAAAAAATTAAATATACGATTATCGCCCGTACGACGGCAACTGTTGTTCCAGCTCATTCGCTTCTCCTTGCTTTCAGCTCGGCCTCAATCCGAACTTCCATTTTCTTGTCGATCTTATAGTAGAAAAGCAATCCTGCGGCGAGCAGAAACGGAATGGACGGAAACACGCTGACCAGCATCTTGGTGCCCAGCCGGGCTGGTTCGGCCTGCGCGATCTCGCTGCTTGGCACGTAGTCATACCAACCCAATATCCAGGTCAGCGAAGCTCCCCCAATGGTCAAGCCTACTTTCAGCCCCATCATCATGGCCGAAAAAATAATCGCCGTCGCCCTTCGGTTGTTTTTCCATTCGCTGTAGTCGGCCACATCGGCGATCATGGCCCAAAGCAGGGGTATGGTTATGCCATAGGACAGGCCGTGCATGATCTGCGAAGCGTACATGAGCGTGACCGAGCCCGGCTGGAAGACATAAAAAACCAAGATAAACAGGGTGGACACAAACAAGGCGATGCCGAATACGTCACGCTTGCCGTATCGGTCGGCCAGGGGCTTCGAGAAACCAATCCCGATAATCATGAAAATAATCCCGCCCGCGTTAAACAGGCCAAAGCCCGCCGATACCGGGTCTTCACCGAAAAAGTTGATGCCCAGGGCGGAAAAACCGGCAAGGATTGGTGCAACGAACCGGGCGAGGCGTTCACCGTCGACATAATTCTCGAAATAATAGACATACGCTCCCCCTTTCATGGCGAGGGTGATGAATACCAAGGTGGTGAGTACCAGCATAATGAGCCACGGCCTGTTTTTGGCCAGATCGCCTAAGTCTTCCTTTAATGTCGACTTTTGTTCGGCTTTGGGCACGACGCGTTCCCGTGTCGTGAAAAACGTCACCAATAGCATAATCGTGCCAATGACGGCCAGCCAGGTCATCACCTGTTCAATGCCCGCGGCCCGGTCCCCGTCTCCGGCGGCGATGATGATGGGCAGCATAAATACCTGAACAAAAAACTGGGCAAACATCACGGCAACAAAGCGATAGGCTGATATGCTGTTGCGTTCCTTCATGTCGCCCGTGAGGACACCACTTAGTGCGGAGTAGGGGAGGTTGTTGGCAGCATACAAGAGCAGCAGCAAGGTGTACGTGATGACGGCGTAGATAACCTTGCCCTGGTATGCGAAATCAGGTGTGCTGAAGGCCAGTAAGGCAGAAATCCCCAAAGGTACCGCCGTCCACAGAATCCACGGCCTGAATTTGCCCCACCGGGAGCGCGTGCGGTCTGCCAGGGCACCCACCAGCGGATTGAATCCGAAACCGGCCACCAGCCCCACCACGAGCATAATGGCTGCGGCATGTTGGGTCTGCAAGCCGTAAATGTCGGTATAGAAATATGCCAGGTAGGTGATTAGGGTTTGGAAAACCAAATTGGCCGCCAAGTCGCCTAAGCTGTACCCCACTTTTTCGATGGCCGATAACCGGCCGTGCTTCGCGTTTGTTTGCATACAATGGGTCTGAGACGGAGACGTTATGGATTTTTTATACCGATAACGGCATGGAACGCCTCCTTGGGCTGGTTATTTCGGTCAAAGAGCAAGGGGTGGTTGGTTCGGCCGGCTACCGGCCAGTAATTCAGCCAGGATTGACCATCGTTCACACCCCAAAACGTCACCCTGCTGATTTTGTCGCGATGTTTCAGGAAGAGTTTGAATAATTTCGCGTAATCGTCGGCCTGTTGCCCGGACACGCTGTCTGGCAATCCGTCCACATACGGATTCAACGTGGGATCGCCTGCTTCCATCCGTGCGCTTACCTCCGCACCCTGGAAATCACGTGGCAGTACTTCCAGATCCAGCTCGGTGATCATCACGTCCAATCCCAATGCGGCGTACGCTTCAATACTGGTTTCGATAGCATCGAAAGGTACGCGCCCCGAATGCCAATGCCCCTGGATACCGACCCCGTCAATCCGGACCCCGGCATCCTGCAGCATCTTGATCATCGCGAGGCAGCCCTCCCGCTTGGCGGGTTGCTCGATATTGTAGTCGTTGTAGTAGAGCAACGCGCCCGGCGCGGCCTGTTGCGCCAGCCGGAAAGCATCGACGAGGTACTGCTCGCCGAGCAGCTCGTAAAAAATGGATTGCCGTAGGGTGCCGTCTTCGTTTAGTGCCTCATTGACTACATCCCAGGCGTGCAGGCTTTCGGCATAGCGCCCGGCTACGGCCTCGATGTGGCCCGCCATGAACATCCGCATGGAATCCGCGTCTGAAATCCGGTGGACGAAGGATGGCAATTGGCTGTGCCATACCAGGGCATGGCCCACCATGTGCATGTCATGTTTCTGGCCATACGCCACGAACTTGTCGGCCGCCTCAAAATCAAACTCCCCCCATTTCGGGTGGATCACCTCGGTTTTCATAATGTTCTCCGGGGTGATGGCGTTGAATTGGTTAGTAATCAGTCGATTGGTCGATTCATCCGCCTCGTTGATCTGATCAGTGTTTAATGCGGTCCCAATCTTGAAATCATTTCTAAAGGCTTCTTTGAGTGAACTAAACGTTTCCGCTTGATCCGCAGCACGGCGGCAACCAAAAACCAGTACCACGATTAGACACGCCGTGTATATGTGTGACAATCTGCCTTTTTTCATTCGATTCTAATTACGTGATCATTTCGGTTTTCCAACACCCTTGGCCTATGCAGTATGCAGAACGAGGTGGGGGCAAAAGTCTTACGCCATTTCGGACATTGATGAAATCGGTTGATGAAATCTTCTAAATTGTATTTAAAATAATAAGATTGTCTTCATTATTCATCGAAATGAATGGTGTGTTTGACTTTTGACCTCCCTCTCAAAACTGACCATAAAATTAATATTCCGCTATCTTACTGTACCAAGGAGGCTTATTCCTAATATCCTGGATTCTGATAAGCCTGCTTTTCTGCTGCGCTCATTTCCAGGGCATCAAGCTGGCCTTGCGGTATAGGACGCAGATAATGGTAAGGCTGGATGCTACGCGTGAAGGTTTGCGGTGTATGATCCCCGAAATTGGGCCCACAAATCTCGTACGTGCTCGCAAGTTCGTTCCACTTCTGCGTCCTTACCAAATCAAGCCAGCGATACCCCTCACCGAAATATTCACGCGAGCGCTCAGCCAAGATGTAGTTGATGTCTATCGTGGCTGGCGTGGCAGCAACCATGGCCGCACTGTTGTCTTCTATTTTCTCTACGTTGCCGTTGTTGTGCCAACGCCACTTACCCGCGCGTGCACGGATCACATTGATCAGGTCGCGTGCGCTCCGCGTACCCGAAGCCCCTTTCACGGCCGCCTCGGCCGCCACGAAGTACAGTTCGGAGAACTTGGCAATTTTAAACGGACGGGTCAGGTTGGCATTCGGTTGTCCAAGGCCGGCACCATTATCCGTACGGTAGGTGCCAATCTTCCAAAGACCGGGGTATACCCTGCGGCCTATGCCACGGGGCGATATCACGAAATCGGCCCTTCCGGGCAATTCGCCTGCGCCTACATTAGGGGTAGCCCTGCCCGAAATATTACCTCCGGAGGGATATACGATGTTAGCCGCCTGCGATTCATCGTCGAGGAACGTCAATATCGGGTCACCTGGAGAAACAGGCAGGTTATTGGCGTTATACAAAACCGGGGTGGTGTTTCCCGCTTTATTCCAGTTGCCACGGTAAACGGTAGCAAAAGTGCCATCGTACCGTGAATCAAGGGTTTTGTCGGCAAAAGTATTTTCAATGGCGCCGATTGTGGGGGCCATACGTGTCCAAGGACGTCCCAGTCCCTGTGACGCTTCACGGTCTACAGAAGTTACTGGCCCAGTTCCATCGGGGTTCGCCGCACTCCTGATCTCCGTATAGTTCCATGTGACCATCCAAGCGGCCGCATTTCCGCCAGGATCGGTGCCGGCAAAGCAGTTGATGCAGGTACCGTTGAAAAACTCGCTTTCCTCCGTGTGGTCGGCATACAGGAGCATTTCCCGGTTACGGTCATTGCCGCCCACGTGCAGGTCATAAAACGTTTCCTCCAAGGCGAATGGACCGGGGTCATCAATGGCCTGAGTGGCGATGTTGTAGGCCTGCTGGAAATACCACTGAGCATCGCGTCCATCGGGATCGATCCTTGCAGCCTCTGGATAAGTGGGGATGTTATTGGGGTTCTCCAGCCACCAAGCATAGGTGAGGTACGCCTTGGCCAAGTAAAGGCGAGCGAGCGTTTTAGTGGCACCGCCCGTTACGCGTCCTACAACGGGCAAATCGTTTATCGCGATCAGTAGATCTGGGAATATCGCCTTGGTATAGACCTCGGGCACCGTGTTGCGTACCGAGGTTGTCGTCGCGCTGGTGTTGAATGTCAACTCTCCCGCACCTAGGTCTAATGGCACCCCACCGAACGTCTGCACCAGCAGGAAATAATCGAACGCGCGGAAGAACCGAGCCTCGGCAATCAGTGCGGCCGAAATGGTTCCCACGGACTCCGCATTTTCAATGACACCGCTGGCAGTGTTGATGTTATTGAACGCGACACCCCAAATGGCGTCGGAACGGCTACTCAGGGAATGGATTGGCTCGCCTATGCCGCTGAGATCCATCACATGGAAATTTCCGTCAGCACTTTGGCCATAGGTGTATTCATCCGTGCCGGTTTCCAGCGTGTTGTAATAATAGGGCTGGCCATATATCCAGCGCAGGTGGGCATACATGGAGGTCAATCCGCCTTGAACCCCCCTTTCAGTTTGGAAAAACCCGGGCTCAAAGATATGGCGCGGCTCCTCTACCAATATCTTGGAGCATGACACCAGGAACAACGTCATCAACGCTGTCGCCAGATAAGGAGTGATATGTGTCTTTTTCATCGTTTGTTCGTTTAAAATGTAAGGTTAACACCGATCAAGTAATTGCGCGTAGCGGGTGTGTTGGTGCCAATCGTAGTAATGCGTCTCAGGTTCTGAGACAGGTTGACCGCCGCGTTTTCGTCACCGAAAGAGTTCGTCTCTGGATCCATACCCGATTCCCGATAATAGGGCGAGAATAGCACAAATGGGTTCTGTGCTGTGACATACATCCGCAGGTTGACGCCCGAACGCCTAAGCTGGCTGAAATCGTACCCCAATGTAAGGGTGCGTACCTTCAGGAATGAAGCATCGAAATACCCCATGGTACTCATGTATTTCGGGTTATCACCGGATCTCATGCCCTCGGGGTTGGGGTATTTGGCGCCCGTGTTTTCCGATGTCCAGTAATCCACCGCAATGTTGCCGTTCCGGCCATTGAGCAGATTGAGGTACCCCCCTGACCCATAGATGGTACTGTTGAGGAGACCGCCGTTTCTGAAGAGCCCCACAACACTCAGGTCAAATCCCTTGTACGCCACACGAGTGTTAAACCCACCCTGGAAAGTGGACTGTATGTCGATGGGTATCCGATCATGGTCTCCATGAATGGCCCGCGTGGGCACACCGTTCTCGTCATAGTCCCCGAAATATTCCACCTTGATCATCCCCAACGTGTTTGCGCCCGGTTCGAGGATATCCCGGTGTGGGTCACCCTCCTGCCAAAGCCCTATTCGGTTGAAGTCGTAAATCACATCGATGGGATGGCCCACAAACCACCAGTTGTTTACATTCCTGTCCATCCCCGATGCCAGTGACACCAGCAAGTTGCGGTTCGCGTACAGGTTGAAGCCCGCTTCCCATGTCCAGCCGTTGCGGTTGTCCAGGATCGTACCGTTAAGTGCAAGTTCAATGCCTTTATTTTGGGTGCGGCCTACGTTTTCCGTGATCGAACTTACACCCGACGTGGCAGGCAGGCCCTTACTCAGGAGCAGGTCCTCGGTGTTCGTAATGTAGTATTCAACGCTACCGGACAAGCGGTGGTTCAGCAGGGAAAAGTCCAACCCGAAGTTGGCCGTGTTAGAGAACTCCCAACCCAAATGAGGGCTGGGGAGCTGGTTCACGAAGTACCCGACCGCATATTCGCTTCCGAAATTGTATGGGCGGGTACTCAATGCCCCCAGCGTGGCGTAGGTGGCAACAGATTGGTTGGAGGTCTGCCCCCAACCTACACGCAATTTTAGCATGTTGATCTGGTCGATACCCTGCATGAATGATTCCTGTGCAATGTTCCATCCTGCCGATACAGCGGGGTAGGTGTGCCACTTATATCCGGGTGCCAACCTCGAGGAACCATCGGAGCGCAGGGTGGCAGTTAGCATATACCGATCATCGTAGGAATACATCACGCGTCCCATGTAGGACTCAAGCCCCCATACCTCATACCATTGGTCACCGGGCGCTACGGTTATTTCACCGAGCGCATGCCCTAGGTTGTAAAACTGGAACTGCTCGGCAGGGATATCCCTGGCCGCCATGCGCGATCGGTTGAATTTGTTCTGCTCGGCCGAGTACAGGGCCACCACATTGATATTATGCTTGCCCGCAAAGGTGCGGTCGTAGGTCAGCAGGTTTTCCACGAGCCAGTGGTAGGTGTGCTGGTTGCTCACCGAGGCGGCCGATGGGTTGGTGGGGTTGGTGCTGCCCACCCCTTGCCCCGTGAACCCACCGCCATTACTCTGCCGGTAGTCCAACCCGAGGTTGGCACGGAGCTTCAACCCCTCCACCCACGGTATGCTCACTTCGCCATACAGGGAGTTGAAGCTGGCAAATGCACGGGTTTCGCTTAGCCACTGATCTTTCAGGCCTTCTATGATTTCCCTTGAATATATCCACGGTTCGTCGATGGACGCCCTTACCGTCCGCTTCCAGGAGCCGTCCTCGTTATAAGGGTTGGCCAGGGGCGATGTCCGTAGGATACCCCCCACGTTCACCTGGTTGCCCTCGTTGAAGTTATAGTTGTTGTTGGTCGTGAAGCCGAAACGAAAGTGGTTTCCCACTTGCTGGTCTACGCTGCCCCGCAACGCATAGCGGCTGAATTGCTGAGTAGGGAGCACGGATTGGTCGAGCAGGTAGCCGCCGCCGAAGTTGTAGCTGCCTCGTTCGGTACCGCTTGAAATGCTCACGTCATGGCTGGTCATGGTAGCCGTCCGATATAGCAAGCCCTGCCAGTCGGTATCCACATCCTCGGCCTCGTCCAGTCCATACGAGGTGTACGGAATATCTAACTGGCGGAGCCTGACCATGTCGGGCCCACTCATCATCGGGAACTCACCAAAAACCTGTTTCATACCGGTAAAGCTGTTGTAGGCCACCCGCGCTGGCTGGCCCTGTTGCCCCCTGTTGGTGGTGATCAAGATGACACCATTGGCGCCTCGCGAACCGTAGATGGCGGTGGCCGAGGCATCCTTAAGGATGTCCATGCTCTTGATGTCGTTCGGGTTGATGTCATTGATGGATCCCACAAAGGGGATCCCATCGAGCACGATCAGTGGGTCATTGCTGGCCGTTAGTGATCGTGAACCACGGATGCGGATCTGCATGGTACCACCGGGCTGTGATGAAGTCTGCGTGAGCTCCACCCCGGGCAAACGCCCTTGCAACGCTTGCGTGAAATTGGCCGACTGCACTTCGCGCAACACATCTCCGCCGATCGAGGCGACCGAACCAGTCACTGCTTCCCTACGTTGCGTACCGTACCCCACCACGACGACTTCATCCAGTGCACTCGTTTCAACCAACAGCGTTACCGTCAGTTGTTGGTCGGTCTCACCCACTGCAATCTCCTGACTCGAATACCCGATAGAACCAAATACCAATATGCTATTTGCTGGTACCTGGAGCGTAAACTGACCGGCATCGTCTGTTGATGTACTTGACGTACCATCGCTCGTCCTTACTGAAACGCCGCCAATGGCCGTTCCATCTTCATTGATTACCCTTCCCGATACCTGGATACTTCTTTGTTGTGCGTCGGCACATAAGGAATAA
>CAYUIZ010000085.1:0-13367 GCA_964444885.1 uncultured Sphingobacteriaceae bacterium
CATGCCACAAAAATAGCCAAAATTATTTGTTGGAAAACCCTCCGAGTGCACGACGGGTGCACGACAAAAATCCGCTTACGTCACTTCGACGACATTAGGAGGAGAAATCTGTGGACATATCCTGCTTAACCATAGATCTCTCCTCATTCCTCGTCGAGATGACGGCATAGTTTGTAAGGAGTTTTTCCACAATAGCGGAAATCTGTCGTGCACCCATACACGACGTATTTCCTTTTCATTACAAAAACACGTTTGTCATCCTGACGACAGGAAGGATCTAAAGGCGTAAAACACCCAAAATGTAAGATGCTTCATTGCATTCAGCATGACAAAAGGGAAATTTGTCGTGCACCCCTTCGTTGTGTTCGGGAAGTATGATTTATGAAAAATACGTACATTAGCAACCAAGGCCCATGGAATGGATATCCGGCACACGCCGGGAAAAGCCACTCCAGCATCGGCCATTAACTTTCAATAAAACAATGCATATATGAATATAGACAGAGTTACGCGTGCTTTCAACAATAAAACTTGGCAGGAGATCAAAGTCAAGGATTCGTGGCAGATTTTTAAGATCATGGCTGAGTTTGTGGACGGTTTTGAAAAACTGGCCAAGATTGGCCCATGTGTATCCATCTTCGGATCGGCGCGTACCTCGCCGGACGACCCATACTATGCCATGGCCGAACAAATCTCACGCTTGCTGACCGAGCGGGGCTACGGCATCATTTCGGGTGGTGGCCCGGGCATCATGGAAGCGGCCAACAAGGGGGCATATGAGGCCGGCGGCAAATCGGTCGGTCTGTCGATCGAACTGCCTTTCGAGGAAGCCCACAACAAGTTTATTGACCGCGACAAATTGCTCGGCTTTAATTATTTCTTCGTGCGAAAAGTCATGTTCATGAAGTATTCGCAGGGCTATGTCATCCTCCCCGGCGGATTAGGCACGATGGATGAGCTATTTGAGGCACTCACGCTGATCCAAACCGGCAAGATCGCCCGTTTCCCTATCGTGCTGGTTGGCACCGAATTTTACGGGGGGTTGTTTGACTGGATCAAAAACACCATGCTCGCCGAGGGGAAGATCAACCCCGAGGACATTAACCTGTACCGACTCGTCGACACGGCGGAAGAGGCTGCCGAGCACATCTTCAGGTTCTACGACAAGTACCTCATCAAACCCAACTTCTAGCCAAGTCCTGACTCAGGTTTTCGCGTTGTGCCGCGTCGGGGGCTGTTCGCTCCGCTCCCGCTTTTTGGCGGGGTTGTCGGTTTTTGCCTCTTTGCCGGTCGGTGGCTGGGCGCGCTTGTCGACTACGCTCCTGTCCTTTCCCGGATTCTCCTGTTCGGAGTCCGTGGGCGTATGTTTTCGTTGATTTGCCATACGGTTAGAACGGCAAAACCATCTAATTTGTTTGCCTGCGCTACAATAAACCCTACATTTGGCAAAAATTTACTTTTGCTTAGTTTAGTATGCTACATATCGCTATAAACGGATTCGGACGCATCGGACGCAACACGCTCCGAAACCTGCTCGAACGCAAACCCGTAGGGGTTCGCGTCGTCGCCATCAACGACCTGGCCGACGCGCATACGTTGGCACATTTATTCAAATACGATTCGGTACATGGCGTATACCCGGGCCAAGTTAGCGTAGCCGACGGCGCCATGGTCATCGACGGTGAGCCCATAACCATGCTGTGCAAAAACGATCCGGCAGATTTGCCGTGGAAAAGCATGGACGTTGATGTGGTCATTGAGTCTACGGGGAAGTTCACCGCCGCAGACCGGGCCCAGGCACATTTGAAGGCTGGCGCACGCCAAGTCATCATCTCGGCCCCGTCAGCAGACCGACAGATCCCGACGATCGTACTGGGTGTCAATGACAGCGACAGCGACCTGCGCGCTCCTATCCTATCCTGCGCCTCATGCACCACCAACAACGTTGCACCCTTGGTGAAAGTCATTGACGACAACTGGGGTATCACGGACGGGTTTATCACGACCGTACATAGCATGACGGGCGACCAAAACCTGCACGATGCCCCGCATCGCGACCTTCGCCGGGCGCGTGCCGCTTCCGCATCGATTATCCCTACGACTACCGGGGCCGCCAAAGCGATTACCAACGTGTTTCCCCATCTGGATGGCCGGCTGGGCGGCGCAGGAATCCGTGTGCCCGTACTCAACGGGTCCCTTACGGATTTCACGTGCAACGTGCGGGATGTACCCACCGAAGCGCAAATTAACGCGGCATTCAAAAGCGCCGCTGACCAGGAGCTTGCGCAAGTATTGCAATACACTGAAGACCCGATCGTGTCCGTCGATATCATTAACAACCCTTATTCCTGCGTCTTCGATGCTTCGCTGACTTCGGTAGTGGGTGGCTTAGTCAAAGTAGTGGGTTGGTACGACAACGAATATGCGTATTCGAATCGTTTGGTAGACATGCTCGCGCGAATCGCCAACTCGGCCAATACCTAGCGACCAGGCAATTCGGAAACGAGGTCTTTAACGAACTGCAGCTGTTCTTCGCGAGTGAGTTGGGTATTGTCAAGTATGACGGCGTCGTGGGCGCGCACCAAGGGGCTCTCCGCACGCGTTGTATCGATATAATCGCGGTGGGCCAGGTTTTCAAACACCTCTTCGAGGGTCACCGCCTCTCCTTTTGCTTGCAGCTCCAAATAGCGGCGCTCGGCCCTTACTTTAGAATCGGCCGTCATAAACACCTTGAGATCGGCATCGGGGAAAACCGTGGTGCCGATATCCCGCCCGTCCATCACGATATCGCGTTTTTTGCCGAGTTTCTGCTGTTGCGCTACCATTGCATGGCGAACCGGCTTGATGGCACTGACCTCACTCACATGGTTAGAAATATGCATCTCCCGGATAGCGTCCGACACGTCCTCACCATCGAGAAGAATACGGCTTTGCGTGCCATTGGGCACGAAGTCAAGCTGAATGTTCGCCAGTGCCGATGCAATCGCATCTTCGTCGTCGAGCGCAATGCCGTGGCGGATGAAGTACAGGGTAACCGCGCGGTACATCGCGCCGCTATCGACATAGACAAAGCCAAGTTCGCGCGCCAGCTCCTTAGCCAATGTACTTTTACCACAGGATGAATAGCCGTCTATCGCTATAATCGTATTGGTGCGGGTTGCCATTTCGTCAATTGTTTCCGCCGATTACCACGCCGGGCTTGTTGAGGACGGGTACGCGGATTAGGTTATCGTCAATGATGCTTTCGGGCAGAAAAATGTATTTCTTGTCGTAGATCGTGCCGTCGATGTAGTAACTCAGCCAATATTCGTTTGTCAGCCCAAATACTTGGTCGTCGATCGCCTCGATTTTAGCGTATTCGCCCGGGTCAATGTCGCCAATAAAATGCCTCAGTACAGAAGTTTTGACTTCCCGGTCATCTTTCAATCCGTATCCTTTGGAGCTGATCATCACATTGCGGATGGGAACGCGTTTCTCGTTGACCAAATAGACGTTCCACACCTTACCGCTCGGGGATTCGCTCTCCAATACAACGGCAATGGAAATGTCGGCAACGATATTCTCGGGCAAATCTTCCTTCATCGTGGCGTGTTTTTTTTGCGTGCCGGGAATGTCTTTTTCGGCTTTTTGCTATCTTCTTCCTGCCATTTCAATACATCTTCGTAGGTAATGGCATCCACGTCCGCGCCTTTCGGTATTTTGATGTTTTGCTTGCCGAACCGGATGAACGGTCCCCAGCGCCCATTTTCGATACGCGCATCCGGGTTTTCGTCAAATATCCGGATTACTTTCTCGGCGTCTTTTTTCCGCTTTTCCTGGATGATGGTCACGGCCGTATCCTCCGTCACGTCATGCACATCAACGTCTTTGGGCAACGAATAGAAAGCGCCATCGTGCCGGACGTAAGGCCCAAACCGACCGATAGCAACCACCATGTCCTTATCTTCGAATACGCCGACTTTTTTCGGTAGCTTGAACAATTCCAAGGCCTCTTCGAAGGTAATCGTCTCAATCATTTGACCCGGCCTCAGGCTGGCGTAGCGTGGCTTCTCCTCGTCGTCTTGGTGGCCGATCTGCACAAGCGGGCCAAACCGACCGATCCGCACACTTACCGGCTTGCCTGTTTCGGGATCCACGCCGAGATCACGCTGGCTGGACGCCCGGTCTGCTGTTTCCATCGTGTTTTGCACCTCGCCGTGGAAAGGACCGTAGAAATCACGGAGCATATCCGTCCAATCTTTTAGCCCTTGGGCGATCTCGTCGAACTCCTTCTCCACTTTTGCGGTGAAGTGGAAATCGACAATACCGTTAAAATGCTCCACCAAGAAATCGTTTACTACCATGCCGATATCGGTAGGAAACAGCTTCGAACGTTCCGCACCTGTCATTTCGGTTTTCGTTGCAGCGGCAATTTCACTGCCCTGAAGCGTCAGGACACGGTAATCCCGCGGTTTGCCTTCCCGGTCTTCACGCACTACATAGCCGCGGTTTTGAATCGTGGAAATAGTGGGCGCGTAGGTAGATGGACGCCCGATACCTAATTCTTCCAGCTTCTTCACCAAGCTGGCTTCCGTATAGCGGGCAGGCGGGCGCGAAAAGCGTTCCGTCGCCGTCATATTATCCAAAGTAACGGTTTGTCCCTTCTGCAATGGCGGCAAAAGCGCATTGTCGTTATTTTCTTCGTTGGATTCCTGGTCATCGTCGGTCGACTCAAAGTACACTTTGAGAAACCCGTCAAATTTCAGCACTTCGCCATTGGCCACCAGCTCCTCTTTCCGGGTGCTCACCCCGATACGGGCCGTGGTGCGTTCAAATTCAGCTTCGCTCATTTGCGACGCTATGGCGCGCTTCCAAATCAGTTCGTACAGCCTTCGCTCGGCCGACTCGCCTTCGATGGTGTGCTGGTCGAAATACGTGGGCCGGATAGCTTCGTGTGCTTCCTGCGCTCCCGCCGATTTGGTACGGTACTGACGCCGCTTGTGGTAACGCTCGCCATAGGCGGTCTGGATTTCCTGTTCAGCGCTCAGCAGGGCCGTGTCGCTCAAGTTTACCGAGTCGGTACGCATATAGGTAATACGCCCCGATTCGTACAGGCGCTGCGCCACGCTCATCGTACGGGCCACCGAGAAACCGAGCTTGCGGCTGGCTTCCTGTTGCAACGTAGACGTCGTAAACGGCGCTGCCGGATTCCGCTTCGACGGCTTGGTGTCGAGCGAATTAACCACAAAATCGGCCGAAATGCAGTCTTTTAGAAACTGTTCGGCTTCCTCCGCAGTGGCAAAACGCTGGGGTAATTCGGCTTTGAAGCGTGCCTTCTTATTCCCTGAATTGAATATCGCAACGATTTTAAAGGCTGCCTCGGCATCAAAACGGTTAATTTCCCGTTCACGATCAACGATCAAGCGCACGGCGACCGATTGCACGCGACCCGCGGAAAGCGACGGTTTGACCTTGCGCCATAGCACGGGTGACAACTCAAAACCGACCAATCTGTCGAGCACCCGACGTGCCTGCTGCGCATTCACCAAATTATAATCAATGCTACGTGGCGATTCGATCGCCCGCAAGATGGCAGGCTTGGTAATCTCGTGGAAAACAATTCGTTTCGTGTTTTCCGTTTTTAAACCCAAGGTTTCGAACAAATGCCAGGAAATCGCTTCTCCCTCGCGGTCCTCGTCCGATGCTAGCCATACGGTTTCCGCATTCTTGGCCAGCTTCTTAAGTTCGCTCACGACGGCCTTCTTGTCCGCTGGCACCTCGTATTTCTGTTTAAAATCGTTGGCGGTGTCTATCGCGTCATCGGTCTTTACCAGATCGCGGATATGCCCGTAACTGGATTTGACCAGGAAGTCCTTTCCTAAATATCCTTCTATCGTCTTGGCCTTCGCCGGAGACTCCACAATTAATAAGTTTTTTGCCATGTAAAGTAAACTACCGTTTTTGCAAATAAAGGGATTTATTCAGGCATTGGCAACACGTATCCGTATTTTCGTGGCGCCACGGCTCGGGACCCCATACCCCAACCACCTTAAAAAGAAGAGCTTATCCGCTAACTAGCGAACGGGTTAACCGTCCATAGAAAAAAGATATCCAGCATGAAGAAAACAGCAAAGACGACCGATGCCACACCGTTGGTGGTCATAAAAGCACGGTCTACCCGCGACAAATCCGTCGGGTTGACTAGCCGATGCTGGTAAATAAGCAACGCAATATAAAACAATACACCGAGTCCATAGAACCAGGAAAAGGGCACGTAAGCCATTGGCAACAGCACGAATACGGCCGACAACACGTGCAGCACTTCGGACACGCGCATTGCGCGCCTTCTGCCCAGCCACGCAGGTATCGAACTGAGGCCGTGCTCCCGATCGAATTCCTCATCCTGCAAGGCGTAAATAATATCGAAACCGCTGACCCAAAAAAGCACCGCCAGCGCATAAAACACCGGAACTATATCAAATTGGCCTGCCACCACCAAGTATGCCCCGAGCGGTGCCAAGCCCAGCCCCACCCCCAACACCAAATGGCACAACGGCGTAAAGCGTTTCGTGTAGCTATAGCCCAGCACCACGGCCAATGCCACGGGCGAAAGATAAAAGCACACTGGATTGATGAACCATGTGGCTACAACGAATAGGATGCTGTTTGCCACGGTAAACAGTAAAGCCTGCTGCGGACTGACCCGGCCGGCAGGCACGTCGCGCGTGGCCGTCCGGGGGTTGAGCGCGTCGATATCCCGGTCCAGGTAACGGTTAAAGGCCATGGCCGCATTGCGTGCCAATACCATGCACGCCAGCATCAATACCAGCTTCAGCCACTCAAACTCGTACACCGTCGTGGTGACGGCGAGAAAAAAGCCAATCACCGCAAAAGGCAAGGCAAATACGCTGTGGGCAAATAATACAAGCGAAAAGTATTTTCTCATCCAAATAACCTCATTCTATAAATTACCGTAACCCGCCAAGGCACTTAATTGGAAAACCGCGTGTTGACGTCTGCGATGAAGGCCAGCAATTCGTCACTGCCTTGCCGCGTCTCCGCAGAGGTGAGGAAAGAAGGCGGCACTTCCTCGAACCAGTCCGAGAGCTTTTTCCTGAATTTCGCCATGTGCTTTTCGGCCTTTAGCCGCGAATGCTTATCGGCCTTGGTAAAGACGAGCACAAAAGGAATTCCGTGTTCGCCCAGCCAGCAGCAAAACTCGACATCGATGTTCTGGGGTTCGTGGCGGCTATCAATCAATACAAACACGCATTGGAGGCTTTCCCGCGTCGTCAGATAGCGGCGAATAAATTTTTCCCAGCTCGCTCGGCTACTCTTTGACGCTTTGGCAAATCCGTAGCCAGGCAGGTCGACCAAGTACCAGGAGCCCTCAATCAGAAAATGATTGATCAGCTGGGTTTTCCCGGGCGTTTGCGACGTTTTCGCTAAATTCTTTTTTCCCGTCATCGCGTTGATCAGCGACGACTTGCCGACATTCGAACGTCCGATAAATGCGTATTCCGGCATGGTCGGAGCAGGTAGCTTATCTACCCGGGTATTGCTGCAAACAAATTCGGCGCGAATAACGGACATGCCGCAAAAGTATGATTTAATGCTGTGATGCCGAAACTTTAGATGGTTTCAGACTAATCTTTCCAGCAACCGCTCCACCGCTGACGATTAGGCGCCGGGTAGTGGCGGTGCTGGCCGTGCTTGCCCAAGGGAATCGGTTTCAAAACGTCTCTAACCCCGAAAGAGTATCATATTTTCAGCGCTGGCCCACGGCCAGCGCGAAAGGTGACGGCCACGACGATTTTGGCGCCTGTTTTTGTCGCGTAGCTGACACAAACCGTGACGAAATCCAATTATATCGTGAAAAGTGATTTCCCGTCGTGTTGCTTTCCAAACAAGGTAAAGCCACAAAAAACCGTTACATTTAAACCAAATTCCAAAATCCAATGAAACAACTTCCATTCATTCTTGCATGCTTATTGATTATGGCTACTACATTATCCGCCCAAAACAAGCACGTACTCGTTATCCACGGCGGGGCGGGCACCATCCTCAAGGAAAATATGACCAAAGAAACCGAACAAGCCTTCATCCAAGCGCTCAGTGAATCGTTGAAAGCAGGTTATGCCTTGCTGCAAGCGGGACAAAGCAGCCAGGAGGCTGTAGAAGCAGCTGTGATGGTCATGGAAGATTCCCCCTTGTTTAACGCAGGCAGAGGCGCTGTGTTTACCCATGAAGGCAAAAACGAATTGGATGCATCCATCATGACGGCCGACGGACGGGCGGGTGCCGTGGCAGGTGTCACCACGATAAAAAACCCGATCCGGGCCGCAGCGGCCGTCATGGAGCGCTCTGAACACGTGCTGATGACGGGCCCTGGCGCCGAACGCTTTGCCAACCAGCAGGGCTTGGATATGGTGGACCCCTCCTATTTCCACACCGAATCGCGGTGGGATGCCCTGCAACGGGTGTTGGCTGCCGACTCTGCAAAAATGGAACTAGACCATGACGGCGCAGCCGGAGAAAGCCAGGCGAATAACGCCACGGTCGACCGGAAATACGGCACGGTTGGCGCCGTGGCGCTTGACCAGTCGGGAAACCTGGCTGCCGCCACCTCGACCGGAGGCATGACAAACAAAAAATTCGGACGCGTAGGCGATTCGCCCATTATCGGCGCCGGCACCTACGCCAACCGCCAAGTCGGCATATCCTGCACCGGCTGGGGCGAGTTCTTTATCCGCCATGTCGCTGCCTACGACGTCGCAGCCCTGATGGATTATAAAAAGCTTTCCGTAGACGAGGCAGCGCAGGCAGTAATCGACAAAATCGGCCAGGCGGGCGGCACGGGGGGCATGATCGCGTTGGATAATAACGGCAAGCTGGCGATGCCTTTCAATACCGCAGGGATGTATCGTGGGTCGATCACCGAAGACGGCCAGATATCCGTAGCCATTTACCGTTAATAAAAAAGGCGGGTTACGTCAAAAAAAAAACCGCAGGGGTCGCTGCGGTTTTAGTTTTGATTATGTGTTTTATGGACGACTGCTTAAGCTAGCCGAATATCTCCGCCACACGACCCACTTGCCCGTCTTCCAGGCGGACTTTGATGCCCCGTGAGTGAACGGCAGCGGAGGTGAGGATATCCTTCACGATGCCTTCGGTGCGTTTGCCGGACCGCTGGTCCTTCTTGAGGATAATAGCCACTTCGACTCCGGGATAGATATCCTTGCGATGCCTGCCGTCCATAGAAACTGTGGAATCTTATTTCAGCAGTGAGTCGTGCACGGAAACCTTCTCCCAGTATTGGGAATATTTCTCGATTGCAGCCAGGTGGATGGGGTGATTTTCGTAATCATCCAGCTCTTCCATGCTATCAAAAAATACGACCAAGTTATAACTGAAGCTGTTATCTACAGGCGGGCGTGGCGTGGTGGCTACGGGCCGTCCGTAATGCAAAGACTTGATGCTGGCAATTGGTTTTAGCTCTTCAAAGAAATTGGCGAAATTGTCTACTTCCTCTTCGCTAAGGCCGTCTTTCAGCCAAAAAAGCACGTAATGGGCGATTTGCCCGTCGGTTGTTATCATGGTTGTTTCTTCTGTTGTTGTGTTTGTCGTAGTTTCAGTAGGCGCCGGTGCACCGCAAGCCGCCATCATGCAGACGACAAGCCCTGCAGAAAGTGCTTTGGCTCCCTTGTTTTTTAGAATGTACTGTTTCATTTTTAGCGTTTAAGATGTGTCGTGTCAGCCCCCCGCGGGCTATCTGAGCGCCTAAATTAACAAAAGATATCAGAATGCCGATTGCCTGACGCGTAAAACATGGAAAAAACACGCTCAATGGGCCGTTTAAACTACCGTATTGCCCCGGTCGTCCGTCGCACGTTTCAGCCAACGAAACTACTTAAAGAGCTTCAGAATATCGTTACCCAAGATAAAGACCATCAATGCCAGCACAATGAAAAAACCGGCTATCTGAGCCCGTTCCAAAAACTTGTCGCTCAATGGCTTGCCCTGCACCATCTCAACTAATAGAAAAAGTACGTGTCCGCCGTCCAGCGCAGGGATCGGCAACAAGTTCATGAATGCCAGGATCATCGACAGCAAGCCCACGAGCGTCCAGAAACGCAGCCAGTTCACTTCTGTTCCGAACATCGTGGCAATACCCACCGGACCCGCCAACGCTTTGTCTACACGTACCTCGCCTTTGAAGATTTTTCCGAAGCCTTTCACGTTGTCAGCAACCGTATTCCACGCTTTGCCAGCTCCGATGGGGAGCGCCGCAAAGAAACCATATTGAAACCGCTCATACGGCAGGTCAAGCCGTCCGGAGTAGTTGATGCCGAGCGTGCCATCTTCGGATACCGCCGATACCAAGTTCATCGTCGTGGTGTCACGAATCAACCGCAGGGATACCGTCCCACCCTTATTGGCCAACAATTCGCTTTGAAATTCATCAAAGAACTTGAACGGCTTATCATTGATGCGCACGATACTATCGCCTACCTGTAGCCCCGCCGCGGCGGCAGGCGTGCCGTCGCCGACAATCAGCAGGGACCCCAAGCGTGTCCGCTCGGTTACAAACTCATTGCGGTCATAATCGGCTACCATGTTCAAAATGTTGGCAGGAACGTGCACGGTCACCAACTCGCCTTGCCGGCGTACCGTGAGGTCTACCCCGCCCATCAGCACTTTGGGGCTCGTCAGCTCGTTGAACCAACGAACGTCTTCCCCGTCGATTTTGAGGACGTGGTCGCCTGTTTCCAGACCGATCTGCTTGCCGATGATTCCGGGCACAACACCGTCGGTCAGTCGGGTATTGTCGACATAGGTTTCACCATATTTAAAGGTGAGCATCCAAAAGATCAACACGCCCAAAACAACGTTCACGATGATACCGCCGAGCATAACAATTAGGCGCTGCCAGGCGGGCTTCGAACGAAATTCCCAGGGCTGTGGCTCGCCTTTCAGCTGCTCGGTATCCATCGACTCATCGATCATCCCCGCAATTTTCACATACCCTCCCAAGGGCAACCAACCGATTCCGTACTCGCAACCTTTATAATTGAATTTGAACAGCTTAACGCCCCATGCATCAAAAAACAGGTAGAATTTCTCGACCTTGATGCCAAAGGCGCGAGCCGCCCAGAAATGTCCTAACTCATGCAAAACAATCAAGATAGACAAGCCTAGCAACACTTGTCCAATCATTATCAATATACCCATGTAACTTTTATTTTCATTTGATAGCGGCCAGCCACAGCGAAGTGGCCAACCTAATTAACTCTTGTTTCTTTTTTTATTGCTGACCGATGCCGGCTTCCGCCACCCGGCGAGCTTCGGCGTCCACGACGGCGTAATCGTCTAGCGTTGGTTCGGCGATGTTCGCCACGGTTTCCATCGTCTCCGCAATCACGTCACTCATTTCCAAAAAGCCAATTCGGCCGTTCAAAAACGCTGCCACCGCCACCTCGTTCGCCGCATTCAGCACACACGGCATCGTGCCGCCGTGGGCCAAAGCCCGATACGCTAAATCCAGATTCTGGAAAACCGACGTATCCGGCTTTTCAAAAGTGAGTGTTGAATGTTGCGTAAAATCCAGCCTATCTAGCTTATTTTCAGCCCGATAGGGATGCAGCAACGCATGCTGAATAGGGAGTTTCATATCCGGCAAGCCCATCTGCGCCTTGATGGAGGAGTCCTGGAATTGCACCATGGAGTGGATGATAGACTGCGGGTGGACCACCACGTCAATCTGACTGCTCTCCAGCCCAAACAACCATTTTGCCTCAATCACCTCCAGGCCCTTGTTCATCAGGGAGGCGGAGTCGATTGTGATTTTGGCGCCCATCACCCAATTCGGATGCGCCAGCGCCTGTTCAACGGTTACGGTTTCCAAAAATGTCCGGTCTTTACCCCGAAAAGGTCCGCCGGAGGCAGTCAAGATAAGTTTCTCAACGGTATCGGTTGATTCGCCCTCCAAACATTGGAAAATGGCAGAATGTTCCGAATCTACCGGCAGGAGCCGCACGCCGTGCTCGGCAACCAGCCGCATCACTAAGTCGCCTCCGACGACCAAAGTCTCCTTGTTCGCTAGGGCAATATCCTTTCCAGCCCGGATGGCAGCAACGGTAGGCGCCAGTCCGACGGCCCCCACGAGCGCGGTGAGCACCATCGTCACCTCCGGATGGGCCACCACATCTTCCATGGCCGAAAGACCCTGCAGTACGGTGGTGTTTTGCGCGCTCAATGCGGTTTTGACACGCCCGTACGCCTCGCTATCCGTAACGACAACGTAGGCCGGCTGATGGCGCTGGGCTTGGGCAATAAGCTTTTCGGCGTTGCTATGGGCAGTGAGCGCATGCACGCGAAAGCGGCCAGGATACGCCTCAATGACCGTTAAGGCTTGCGTTCCGATGCTGCCCGTCGATCCTAAAATCGCAATATGGTTAACCGTCAACGTTCTCTGTTTTAACACTAATTTAAATGGCCGGCTTTTGGACTTCGGCCCCCGTCGCATTGTACCTATCCATCATCGTACGGTACGCCACTGCGACAACCACGCTTGACAACGGCACAATAAAGAACGAACTGACGACGTTCAGCATGATCGAAAGCACAAGCAATCCATGGTAACTTACATAACCATTCAAAAAGTGCAAAATTGCAAAAAATAACAAAATAAGCAACAGCTTGGTCACATTTCCCCGAGTCAGCGCGATGCTTAACCGGATGGCCCGCCACGGTGTGCCTCCCTGATCGATGATAAAGTACGGGTAGAATGCCGCACGCAGCAAAAACACGAACATCAATAGCGCTGAAAGGCCAACCGATATGCCTACCATGACCTCAATCTTGACGCCGAGGTAGATAAACGGCCAGCCGGCCAAGGATATGATGGCGTAGCATAAAGCGACGACCAATAGAATCAGCAACATGGACAGGAAAAAATACAGCAGTTCCCTGGTCGACGGAATTGACCGCCTTACCGACGCGTTCCCCTCGCTCCCGATATACGAGAGCAGGTACTTCATCAACGTGAGCTGCAAACCAAGGTACACCACGCCGAACAGCACCACCAGGAAAAGGCGGTGAAGCGCTGAATAGTCGCTTAAGTAAAACAGCGAAATCAGATTGGACGTGAAAAACAACAGAAAACACAGGCCGGCGATAGCAAAATAACGATGCCTGAGCAGAAAAAAAGACTTGGCAAATACTTCGTTGACAGCAAAAGTACTTTCCTTTAAAAACTGAATCATGTAAAAACAAACGCTATCTCCACCACAAAGATGAGATAAAAAAACGGCTTCGCTCCATCATCGTACATAATTATTTGATTTGCGGAAGCTAAGGGCAGACCGCAGCCGCGCGAAGCCTTTAGG
>CAYUIZ010000086.1:0-13288 GCA_964444885.1 uncultured Sphingobacteriaceae bacterium
CCCAACCTTTACCCGGCGCTAGAATTGAACGCACGTCAAAAGCGTAAACACCAGCCCTTTCCCATTCCACCTCGCTTATCTCGTATTGGCACTTTTTATCTCACAACTCCATCAAAACAGCAATCAAATCGTATTCCGCCTGCCAGACATCTTTTTCGGCCCGCACGTACGCCGCGGCAGCCTCGTTGTAATCACTTAGCAGCAACCGGCCAGCCAGATAGGAAGCTTCCTGTTCCTCCTTCACTTGGTGGGCTAGCGTAGCGATACGCTTAAGACGAGCGACCTTTTGCAGCGCTGCTTCTACCTTCACGGCTTGTTGAGCGTGCTGTATACTGTCCAGCCGCTCTTCTTCGTCCATTTGCAATGTCGTCAGGTTCGTTTGCAAGCTGATCCGGCGCAATGTGGGCTGGGCGGTCAAGTAGGCCGAAATGGGGACGCGCAGGGCCACGTTTACGAAGCTATTGCCGAACCAGGAATCGCCCCGGAAAATCCGGAAGTCATTATCGAAATACTGCTCACCCCAGTAGGCGTTGAGGGTCACCGACGGTAGCAACTGGCGACGCAAGCCCCGGTACTGTACCGTAGTGCGCGCTTGATCCAATGCCAATAACTGCAAGTTGTAGTTTTGTTTTTGTTGGGTTTGGGCATGGTTTCGGATGTCATCTATGCTGCTGCTCAGTGACTGGGTCTGGGAGAGATCCGTGTACTTGCTCAGTTCTAAATCGGCTTCCAGCAATACCGCCCACGCCTCGTGCAGCTGAATTTGCTTCCGTTCGAACTCTTGCTCGGCAGCGTAATACACGGATGACAGTTCGCGTCCGGCCGCATAGCGCACCCGGCTTACCTCCACGATCTGGGCGTAGGCGGCCGAATCCTGCTGAGCCATTGCGAGTTGTTGCGTTGCGAGCACGACCGCTGCGTAGGCGAGTGTTGCCTCGCGCTTCCAGTCTTGGGCGTTTTGTGCCGTGGTAATTTCGGCCTGTCGGACGGAAAGCGCTTGCTCTTTTTCGTCTAGTGTACGTTTGGGATCGAACAGCTGCCACTCGAGCTGTATGCCAGCCCGCGATGACCAGCGGGTGGCAAACTGCAAGGGGATAATTTCCCCGTCCCGGGCGTCAGGATTGAACGCAATCGCGGGAACGGGCGTTGTGGGGATGATTAAGTTGCGCTGCAAATTGGCGTCGAGGTAGAAAACAGGTATGCGGTTTGCCCGAATCTCACCGAGTTCTGCGAGGCGCAACTGCGCCTGTACGAGATCCTGGCGGTAGCGCAGGCTTTGCGATACGCGGTCGTGCAGCGCTTCGATGCTAAGCGACTGCCCCGCCGCCCACAAGGGCAAGAAACACAACAAGCTGAAGATCGTTTTTTTCATCCTAAAATACTGACGCGGGCTCAAGCTTGGCGATTTTTCGCACAGCAAACAGCGAGCCTCCAATGGAAATCAATAGGGTAACAAACAGCAAAAAGAGCAGGAGCGGCACCGTGATTTCGATCACGAGTCCTGAATTGGCGACGCCGAATTTAAAGCCCACCAGCAGTACCATGGCGATAGCGTAGCCAATGAGGGCATACAGGAATGCTTGGGATACGATTAGCCGGTTGACGTATCGTTTCTTTGCGCCGATCGCTTTGAGCGTGCCGTAGTCTTTGATGCGGTCTAACGCGGCCGAATAGAGCGTGAGGCCAATGATAAAAAAGCCACTAATCATCGCGAAGAGCACCAGCGTACCAAAGCTCATGCCCATATTGGAGGTCACCAGAATTTCGCTCACGGTCGATTGCTGGAGTGCTTTGGCGTCCCAGGCGCGCAATTGGGGGAAAAGCTGGTTGATGTCTTGTATCACTTGCTTTTTGTCGGCATCGGGGCGCAACTGGGCAATGATAATGCTCACATCAGTAGGCGACGCGTTGCCCAGGATGCGAGCGTTTTCCAGTGAGGTGTACATCACGCTCGCACCAAACGCCTGCGCATTGCGCGTGACAAGGCCAACACGCGCTTGTTTACCGTTGATTTCGATGGGCTTACCAATTTCTACCGTGGTATTCCAGGTTTTGGCGCTGTAGTATTCCGCGGACACCGCGTAGGGCGTAGCCAATGCACTAATGTCTCCTTCCATGATCTTATCGGCGGTAGGCCCCATGACGAAGGTGGGCTTGTCTGCCCCAATCAGTGTCACCGAGGCTGTTTTGCCGTCGAGAAAGGAGGCTTGGGCCGGCACGAGCACCACGGAATGCGTGCGTTCCACGGATGGCAGGCTTCCGATCTGTTGGACAAGGCGTTGGTCCATCGAGTTCACCGCGTTGATATTGCGGCTCTGCCCTTCGATAATCCAAATCTCCTGGTCTTGCACGGGCGAATTGCCCACCAAGTTGCCCATCAGCCCCATGAGGTAGAACAGCAGGCTGAGTTGCTGGCCGATCAGAAAAATGCTGATCACGATCGCCGTAATGATGCCAAAGCTTTTAGCGCGGTCGTAGCGGATAAACTTAAAGGCTAGGCCTATCATGCTTAGCGGATGTTAATGATACAAGCCACTTTGGCGTTTATCGGGAGCGATACGGTACTGTCGGGTACGATTTTGATGCGTCGTACGCGACGGTCTTCGCCTTCGTTAGCAGTTTCGTAGAGGATGGATTTATCCGATAGCACCGGGCTTGCGTAACTTACGTGACCCCGTGCTAAGGTGTCGGGACGCCCGGCGGCGACAATGTAGGCCGGTTGTCCCACCTGAATGTCCTGCGCGAATAGTTCGTCGACTTCTGCTTCCACGATGGGGGCCAGCGTAGCGGCTATCCGGCCCAGTTCCTCCGCGCCACTGACATGCTGGCCTACCCGAGCAACCAAATCCGTGACAATGCCGGCCTGCGGGGCGCCGATCTGGAAGCCTGCTAGGTCGTTTGTTGCTTTTTTGATCTGGATGGCTTGTTCCTGTTCAGTCGCACGGCGGGCGCGAAGCTGTTGCGCTAAAGCCCGCACGGTCTGTTCCTGTTGTTGCCAGCTGACCCGATCAGATTCGGCCTGCTCGCGCGTTTCCGCGCCAAGTTCTAGCAAGCGCTGCGAGGTTTCATGCACGCTTTTCAGCGCGGCGGCCTGTACCTCGGCTTTGTGTAGCTCCTCTTCGGCGCTGCGGTGCTCAGCCTGCAGGCTGGTTAGGCGCGCACGTGCCTCGGCCAGGTCCAAGGCTGCATTGCCGCTGTCCAGTACCAAGAGGGGTTGGCCCAACGCTACGGAGTCTCCGACTTGCACCAGTATACGCTGGATGCGTGCCGATGCCGGGCTGGAAATAATCGCCCAGTCGGAGGCGGGAACCACTTTGCCGATCGCATTCACCTCGGTTACTTCTTCCAGGATCTGCTCATTCGTGCGGGAGTTGTCGCTTTCTTTCTCTGCCGACTGACATCCCGCCAGCAGGACGAGCCCGCCAGCCCACAGGCATTTATTTATAATTTTCTTCATTTTTGATGGTGTTGGAAACCTTCCCTTCTTCGACGTATATCACGCGGTCAGCAAACTTGCGCAATCGCAGGTCGTGCGTTACGATGATGACGGCCTTGCCTTGGCTGGCCAAGGATTGGAGTTCCTGCATGATTACTTCAGCACTTTTCGCATCCAGCGATGCCGTCGGCTCGTCGCACAGTATCATAGCCGGCTCGGTGACCAAGGCTCGGGCGATGGCTACCCGCTGCTTTTGGCCCCCGCTCAGCTTCTTCGGCAGGTTCTGCATGCGGTCGGATAGGCCCACTTCCTCCAATGCTGTCGCTGCCCGTGCACGCGCGTCTCGTTTAGAAACGCCCTGCAAAAGCAAAGGCTGCATTACATTCTCCAAAGCCGTCAAAGGATCGATGAGGTTAAACTGCTGGAAGACGAAGCCGATGTCGCTAAGCCGCAGGTCGGCCAGCCGGTTTTCATCGAGCTGGGTAATGTTTTTGTCGCGGTAGAAAACTTCGCCCGCTGTCGGATAGATTACGCAACCCAGAATGGACAACAGGGTCGTTTTCCCACTTCCGGACGGCCCCATGATTAGGGTGAGCTGGTTCAGCGCAAAACTTAGGTCCGTCGTGTCCAGCGCCGTGATAGTCGTATCGCCGGTTTTGTAGACCTTGTTAACGCCCTTCAGCCGGACGATTTCATCCCCCATAACATGTTTTGGTATAAAACAATGAATTTGTGCAAAGTGTTTGCAAGCAGTTGCTGCCGAGCCCCCGCCGGATAAAGATACGCTATCCCCACTACCGGCGCAAGCGGATGGCACGGCGCATTGACACCGGATCGTGCCGGGGATATACCCCAGAGCGTATGCAGGCGATGGAACTGATCCGCCGCTGGCCGGTTACTCGTACCGGATGACCGCTTTGTGGTTCTCCGCCACCACCCACACATCTCCTTTTTTAGCGGCTATGCCCGGGGTGTCCGTGGCTACGTACTTGGCTCCCGGATGTGCGGGGTTGGTTTCCTGGCAAACCGGACGGATGTACGTCGCGGGATGCCCAATCCCATGCTGCAGTCCGATATTGTCCGAATGGAAGGAAAAAGTAGCCAGATTCGGGTTGTCTGGGTCAATTTTGAACTTGTAAGCTGATACCGCCGGCCTGAAATGGGCGGATTCGTCGGCGACGCGGAAGCTGCCGTCGGCGTCAGGCGCGGGGAGGTAGAGGACTTTCTCCACCCGCAACGGACGGGCAGGCGGAGCGCCCGCTGCTGCCTGCGCCTGGGTTTTCGCCTGCTGTTCTGCCAAGCGTTTTTTCCGGGCGGCCGCTAATTTTTCGTTAAAATGGCGGATTTCAGCTTCCAGTTTTTCCAGGTCGCTGGCCTCGGCTTTGCCATCCAGCCTGAACCGCAAGTCATGGAGTTGTTCCTCGTATTGCCGTCTGACCCGGTTAACCAGCATCCAGGCCACCAGAATACCTAGCGCGGCTAAGAGGATATGGGCGATATTCAATTGGAAGGAAAAAAATGAATGAGCCCGTTCGTTGTTGTCGACGAGACTTCCTTGGTTCGGGGTGTCGGCCGTTTCGGATACCAGCGCCGGCAACAGCTCCGCTTCGATAGAATCCATCGGTGTGGTCACGCCCTGGGGAGCGGGCAGCGCCGGAACGTACTGATGCACGTATGCGGTAATCGCTGTTTGTAACGTGGCCATCGTGCCGTCGGTATGTCGGCCGCGGTTGACGGAAAAATTATAGCTCTGCGGATACGTGCTCCGGTTGTCGGCATGGAAGATATCCGTGCCGAGTAGCTGGGCGATGGAGTCGGTGGGCAGTGATTCGACTGGCTTTTGCTTAAGGCGCTCCAGCTCGCCGATCAAGGTGCCGGTACGCGGGTGGCGTGATGCATATTGCTCCACCCGTGCGGTTGCCGGATTGTCCTCACAAGTCAGATTGATGCCGTAGATGACCTCAATGCACTTACATTTAACGAAATCGATGCTCTGACCGTAGGCGGACTGCCTGTTTTCTTGGGCGGAAACGGCGGAGCAAAGTCCGAAAACGAGGGTTACGGCAAGGAAATGTCTGGTAATTATTCTCATGTGGCAAAGGTTCGTTTGTGGCCCGTGCGTGGGCAAGGCTAGCATAGGCCATACCCCCGGGTCCTGCAATGATTTATGCTCCGAAGCGTGTTTTATTTGCTGTTTTCCAACGCGTGGGTAATGTCGCGAATAATATCGTCGATGTCCTCCAAACCTACTGATATGCGTATGCTGCCCGGCTGAATCCCGAGTTGCAGTCGCTCTTCTTCGCTCAGCTTGGAGTGTGTGGTGGACGCGGGGTGTGTCGCAATGGTGCGCGAATCGCCCAAATTCGATGTAATGCACGCCATGTCCAGCGCATCCAAGAAACGCTTCGCACGCTCGATGCCTCCTTTCACAACGAAGGTCACCACGCCGCCCCCTGCCTTCATCTGCTTTTTGGCCAGCGCGTATTGCGGGTGGGAGGGGAGGAAGGGATAGCGCACTACGTCGATTTCCGGGTGTTGCTCCAGTGTCTCGGCTACTTGCAAGGCATTGCTGCAATGGCGGTCCATCCGTAGCCCCAGCGTCTCGATGCTCTTGGAAATCACCCACGCATTGAAGGGCGACAGGGAAGGGCCGGTATTGCGCATGAAAAACATCAGCTCATCGATGAGGGCTTGTTTGCCCACAACTACGCCGCCCAGCACCCGCCCCTGGCCATCCATATACTTAGTAGCGGAATGGCTGACGAGATCAAACCCATATTGAATGGGCTTTTGCAAGTAAGGCGTGGCGAAGCAGTTGTCGACATTGAGGATAATATGCGGGTAGCGCTCCTTGAAGCGGCCCAGCCACTCGAGGTCGACCAGTTCCAGCCCGGGGTTCGACGGCGTTTCCAAAAAGATCATGCGCGTATTAGGCTGTATGGCTTTCTCCCAGTCTTCCGGCTTGGAGGCATCCACATACGTGGTTGTGATACCCCAGCGCGGAAACAGTTTGGTGAACAGTTGGTGCGTAGAACCGAATATGGCGCGGCACGATACAATATGGTCGCCGCTTTTGAGCAGGCCTGCAAACGAAGCGAACACCGCCGCCATGCCCGACGAAAAGACCAGCCCCGCTTCTGCGCCTTCCATCGCGCAGACCTTGTCGATCAGCTCCGTGGTGTTCGGATTGGAATAACGGCTGTACACGTTGCCCTGCTCCTCTTCGGCAAAAATCGCCCGCCCTTGTTCGGCGCTGTCAAAGATGAAACTGGAGGTTAGGTAAAGCGGTACGGAATGCTCGCGCGAGGGCGTTCGCGCGGTTTGCCTGCGTATAGCGTCGGTCTGTTCTTTCATGATGGAGTCTTACGGATGGCAAACTTAGAGAAATATGGCAGCAAATCCAATAGAAAGTGCATGAGGCAGGTTCCCTTTTCGTGGCGCCACCCCGATGGGAACCATTCAAATTGCAGGTTTCAGCTCCGCTAACCACGGATGGCCTGCCGTTGCTGCTGGCCGTGCCCGCAAAATAGGAAAAAGGGGTGCTTCAGTAAAAACCAAAGCACCCCGCTTGTCGACCGAGGCCGCGCGTGCTGTTTTCGTTATGGGTTTTGTTGTAAAATGCCGCCCGACAAGACAATTTCCGTATGCTAAGTTCGAATCCCAGCCACACACGATCTTGCCACCACTTCTGTCAGATGCATACCACTCCTGAACTTGCCCGCACACGCAATCGGTTGCCCTTTTTTCCGCAATCGATTGCTCTATCCCGAGCTGGAAGCTACTGGTGCAAGCAAGCAGAAAATTAACTACATTCGTTCTTCAAACCAATGAATAGAAGATAAATATGAAGATGGTAAAGTCATTTCTAGTCCTGGCATGCATAGCCCTGTCAACCCTTGTCTGTGCCCAGTCAGCACGAGATATTGCCGCAGTTTACGAGGATCTGCGCTACTTCCAATCGCCCATGGCACTTTCCTTGAAAAAGGGTACGAAAGCAGCAGACGTGCGGCGCATTCGGAATGCGCAATTGCGCGACGTGGCCCAGCAGCTGCTGGCAGATCGCTACGATAATGTCTACCGCTATGCCCGGTACGAGGCTTACCTGTCGCCATCCGCATTGGGACGCCAGCTAATGATTGGTGATGGCTATAGCAAATACGAGAATATGACTGGCATTTACTTGCCCCTCGGACAGCATGTCGTTCTTGTAGACGATATCCCCGAGGGCACGGAGGTGAATTTGGTTATCCCCAACTGGAATAGACGGGCGCCAGAAGGCATCGAACCGACCAAGGACCCCGCAGGATGGGGCATACACAAACGTACGTTCCGCTTGCAAAATGGCGTCAACCTCATTGATGTCAAAGATTTCGACGGACTGGCCTATATCGACTATTACCTGGACGATCCCGTTGGCGTTGAGCCTATTGCAGTGCATTTTCCGGGTGCGCAAGTGAATGGCTATTTCGATATTAGCAAGCATGATGATAGTGACTGGGACGCGTTGCTGGAGCGTGCAGTTTATCCCGTCATTGATGCCCGCGGCAAGTACATCCAGATTGCCTACCCGGCGGCCGATTGCAAGCGCTATGCCGGAGGGCGAGGAGTGGAGCTGATCAGCAATTATGATACGCTCGTGTACCGTCAGCATCGGCTTCTGGGGCTCGAGAAGTACGACAGAGTGCCTGAAAACCGTATTTTGGCCCGCGTCAATTACAACTATTACATGTTTCGTGATGGTGACGGCGTAGCCTACATGGGTACGAATCCGGGGAATGCCATGTCGTTGGTCGTCGACCCAGACCGCGTCATTTCTGGCGATCCCTGCTGGGGATTCAGCCACGAAGTGGGCCACGTGCACCAATTGCGGCCTCAGTTTAATTGGGGCGGATTAGGCGAAGTGAGCAACAACGTTTTCTCACTGTACGTCACCACGTCGTTTGGCAATCCCAGCCGGATTTTAGAACAAGATAACTACCAAAAGGCACGGGAGACTATCATCGACCAACGCATTAGCTATTTGCAGGACGACGACGTGTTTAACCGGTTGGTTCCGTTTTGGCAACTGCATCTGTATTTTTCGCGGATAGCCGGCAATCCCGACTTTTATCCCGATCTCTTCGAGGCGTTTCGCAAACAGGGCGAACGCGAGCAGGGCAACCGTCGCCAGCGGGGAGGCGGGTGGTCGGACCGAGGCAGCAACCCAGCCCCTTACCAGCTCAACTTCGTTAAAACGGCGTGCGAAGTGAGTCAAACCGACTTGACAGCGTTTTTTGAGCAGTATGGTTTCTTCGCGGTGGACAGTTTTGAGTACGACGACTACGGCAACTACCGTTACGAGATGACGCAGGAAATGGTCGACGAGTGCCGGGCAGCCATCGCGGCGATGAACCTGCCGAAGCCCTCCGCAGATATCAGCCGGCTGACTGACTAATACGCGGCAACGGGAGACCGCAATCGCCTACCCGTGGCAGGCTGCCCATGCCGGACGGCTCGGCCGGTCATGCATACGTTTGCGTGGCCGGTCTTGCCAACAACAGGCAAATTAATGGCCGTCTGTAACGAAATAGTGAGTCTTTATACCTATTTTTGCTTTTCACCTAATAACTGTATTTCTTACAATGGCTAGATTGAATTTACTGGAAGAAACACGCTTCGAGAAAGTACCTGTGACTGTTTACTCCGACCAGGAGACGGCTTCGCTGGCTGTCGCCAAACGCATTGCCGACCTCATTCGCGATCGGCAGGACAAAGGCCAGCACGCTGTCCTTGGCTTGGCAACCGGCGCTACGCCCGTGCGTATCTACGATGAGCTGATTCGCTTGCACCGCGAAGAGGGACTGAGCTTCAAAAATGTTGTCACCTTCAACCTGGACGAATATTATCCTATGCAGCCCGACGCTGTGCAGAGCTATGTCACCTTTATGAACAAGCGGCTCTTTGACCACGTCGATATCGATCGGAATAATATCTATATCCCGGACGGTACCCTTGCCATGGAGGACATACACGACTATTGTCTAGCCTACGAACAGAAAATAACCGCCTTAGGCGGCATCGATCTCCAACTATTGGGGATTGGCCGTACCGGGCATATCGGGTTTAACGAACCCGGCTCGGCCCCCAACTCGGGCACGCGCCTCGTCACGTTGGACGACTTGACCCGCCGCGACGCATCGCGCGACTTCGGTGGCAAGGAAAATGTGCCCACCAAGGCCATCACCATGGGTATCGGTACGATTTTCAAAGCACGCGAGATCATTCTGATGGCGTGGAATGCCAAGAAAGCCGAAATCGTTAAGAAAGCCGTTGAAGGCGAACTGTCAGCTGACGTGCCCGCGACCTTCCTGCAACTGTCGGACAGCGTCGAGTTTGTGCTTGACCAAGATGCGGCGTCTGCGCTAACGCGCTTTGATATCCCCTGGCTCGTTAAGGACTGCGAATGGAACAGCAAGACAATCAAGAAAGCGGTCGTTTGGCTCTCGAAAACCTTGAAGAAGCCTATTCTGAAGCTCACCGAGGAAGATTATAACGCCAACGGCATGGCCCAGCTTGCTACGGAAAAAGGACCGGTTTACAACATCAACATCGATATTTTCAACCAGCTGCAGCATACCATTACCGGCTGGCCGGGCGGCAAGCCCAACGCTGACGACAGCCAGCGTCCCGAACGGCGCGATCCCGCCAAGAAACGTTCGATCATCTTTTCGCCGCACCCGGACGATGATGTAATCTCGATGGGAGGCACGTTTATCCGCTTAGCCGACCAAGGGCATGAGGTGCACGTGGCATACCAGACCTCGGGCAACACCGCGGTGTGGGACGACGATGCCTTGCGTTTTATCGAATTTGCAACGGATTTTGTCAAATCCCAGGGCGTAGACACGCAGAAATTAGAGAAGGTCTACGATGATGCCCGTAAATTTATCAGCAAAAAGAAGCCCAACCAGATCGATACCGAGGAACTCCTGATTGTCAAAGGGCTTATCCGCAAGGGCGAGGCGATTGCCGGAGCGCGGTATGCGGGTTTGCCCGATGAGCATATCCATTTCTTGAATTTGCCGTTTTACGATCGCGGCAAGTATGAGAAAGTTGCCGAGTACGAAGACGATATTGTCCAGACGATGGAGCTCTTGCAACGCGTCAAACCGCACCAGATTTTTGCGGCAGGCGACTTTGCGGATCCCCACGGTACGCATAAAGTGTGCTTTGACATCATCCATCAAGCGCTGTTGCGCTTGGCCGAAACGGAGTCGTGGACAAAAGACTGCTGGCTGTGGCTGTACCGCGGCGCTTGGCACGAGTTCGAAATTCACGAGATCGAAATGGCTGTGCCACTGTCGCCTAAGGAGGTGATGCGCAAGCGCCTAGCCATCTTCAAGCACCAGTCGCAAAAAGACCTGCCGGTGTTTCCTGGCGACGATGCCCGCGAGTTCTGGATGCGCGCCGAGGAACGTACCCGCGAAACCGCGCGGCAGTATGACGAACTGGGCATGGCCGAGTACGAAGCGATCGAAGCCTTCGTTCGCTGGAAGTTCTAATACCAACGCCGGTGAGCTGCGTTTTTCGAACCCGGGTTTGCCCTTCAGCAAGAAGGCAAATCCGGATTTTTTTGTGCAGGCTAGGACAGCCGTTTCACAGTAATTTCATATGTTAATTAACAATAATTTAACATTAAGGGTTATACCTTTGCATAAAATTAACAGATTATGTCCTTCAACAGCATATTTCAGTATTTTGTTCCTAAAGACAAAAAGTTTTTCCCGCTTTTCGAGCAAATCAGCAACAACCTCATTGAAATGGCCAAGATACTGCGTGATGCGGTCAATACCGATGACATGGAGGAGCGCAAAAAGCTGTTTCGCGAAATCGAGGATTACGAGCACCGGTGCGACGATATCACCCATCAGATTCATTTGGAGCTTGGCAAAAACTTCATAACGCCGTTTGACCGTGAGGACATCCATACGCTGGCCAGTTCGCTGGATGACGTCGCCGACTTTATCCACGGATCGTCCAACCGGATGGACTTATATAAAGTAGAGAAAATCACCGAGCCCATCCTTGAAATGGCCGACCTGATTCTGGAGGCGACCATCGACGTTGCCAAGGCCGTGCATGAGTTGCGCAACCTGAAGAACATTCGCAACATCACGGATTCCTGCGTGCGGATTAATAGCGTCGAGAACAAGGCTGACTATATTTTCGATAAGGCCGTCGGCGACTTGTTCCAATTCGAGAAGGATGCCATCAACCTAATCAAATACAAAGAGGTATTGTCGTCCATGGAGACTGCCACAGATCGTTGCGAAGACGTGGCAAACGTGCTAGAGAGTATTCTGGTTAAGAACGCCTAGACACCGTTCCCAATTTTTATCACGCATGATCACGACCTTACTGGTAATCGTTATTATTCTCGCTATCGTCTTTGATTACATCAATGGATTCCACGACGCCGCGAACTCGATCGCAACCATTGTATCTACCAAAGTATTGTCGCCGTTCCAGGCGGTCTTGTGGGCGGCGACGTTCAACTTCGCGGCCTACTTCTATTTTACCGACCACAAAGTAGCGAACACGGTCGCTAAAACCGTATTGGAACAGTATATCACCCTGGAGGTGATTTTGGCAGGCCTGATTGCCGCCATCGGCTGGAACCTGTTTACTTGGTATTACGGTGTGCCATCCAGCTCGTCGCACACACTCATCGGTGGTTTCGCCGGGGCGGGAATGGCTAATGCGATGCTCATGGGCGACAGCGTATGGGGGGCTATCAACATGGTCGCTACGCTTAAGATTGTGTCTTTTATTGTCTTTGCCCCGATCATGGGGATGGTGATCGCGATTATCCTCACGTTGCTGATTATTAATATATCCAAACGGGCCCGGCCACGGGTGGCCGAATGGTGGTTTAAGAAACTGCAACTCGTATCATCTGCCGCGCTGAGCTTTGCGCATGGGGGCAACGACGCACAGAAAGTCATGGGAATCATCTTTGTGGCGATGGTGGCTGGCGGCTACCTCGAGTCAGGTGACGATATGCCCGAGTGGATCCCGCTGACCTGTTACGCGGCCATCGCCTTGGGTACCATGAGCGGCGGATGGAAGATCGTGAAGACCATGGGCACCAAGATCACCAAAGTTAACGCCCTGGAGGGTGTAGGCGCCGAAACGGCGGGAGCCATTACACTCGGCATTACCGAACATTTCGGTATTCCGGTGTCTACGACGCACACCATCACCGGCTCCATCATCGGTGTTGGTGTGGTTAAGCGCGTGTCGGCAGTACGCTGGGGCGTCACCATCAGCCTGCTTTGGGCTTGGGTGCTTACCATTCCGGTTTCGGCGTTGCTGGCAGCGGGCACATTCATGCTCATTCAGTTTTTCTTCTAACATCTTTTTCGGAGCCGTTTCGTTTTGTAGCCAACTGTCTACAAAAAGGGGCGGTGAGGCATAGGCGCCCGGCGCGAATGTTGTGCCTCAGCACGTTACCTGCGGATGGTGTGGCGGATGGGGACATTTTACCATCGGTAGGCTGGGTGCGGTGTGTCGACAGATGTGCCCGAAATGCCGACGCGTAGTGTCCATAAGGCAGGACAAAACCATTTTTGTCAGATTTGGCCACGGTGAACTACAATTTCCGCGTCAGGTGTTGAGCCGACATAACCCATGCCCCGAAATTGCCTTGCGATGTTATTTTTACTAGTAAGTGTTTGTTTTACAGAGTGTTGTGTGAAGTTTATGAGCGACAGGATGAACCGGCGACTTTGCCTTTTTAAAAAAAAGATTGTCGCCTCAAAAAAACTGGAATAGTATTTGTAATTGTTGCGTGAATCAATGTTATTGGTTAGT
>CAYUIZ010000087.1:0-2694 GCA_964444885.1 uncultured Sphingobacteriaceae bacterium
ACGCGATACCTGGCGGAGTCTATCACGCCAACGGCGTGACTACAACCCGATTGGGGTAATATTCAAATCACCCCGCATCCAACAAAAGTATTTTCGAGCAAGGCTATTGAATTTTATTTGCTGTGGAAGCATGACAAAAAAGCCCCTGCGTTAGACGTAAGGGCCGATATAACTTCGCTGCTCGAAAGGCTTCTACTCCTGGTAGCTCACACCCGTATTCTGGAAGAGAAACGCCCATCGGTCTGCCGCCTCGGCGATGATCATTGCCGTGGGCTTGCCCGCACCGTGTCCGGCTTTGGTTTCGATGCGAATCAGCACAGGATTATCTCCCACATGGTATTCCTGCAGGCGTGCGGCAAACTTAAAGGAGTGCGCGGGTACCACGCGGTCGTCATGGTCGGCGGTGGTCACCATCGTAGCCGGATAAGCCGTGCCGGATTTCAAAGCGTGGTAAGGGGAATATACGTGCAGGTAGTTGAACATTTCCGCATTGTCGTCTGCCGTGCCGTAGTCGAATGCCCAGCCTGCGCCAGCGGTGAATTTGTGGTAACGCAACATATCCAGTACGCCTACTGCGGGGAACGCCACGCGGTACAGCTCAGGACGCTGGGTCATCACCGCCCCGACCAGCAGCCCGCCATTGGAACCGCCGGCAATGCCCAATTTCTCGGGCGACGTGTACCCTTCCTCAATCAGGTATTCGGCGGCAGCGATAAAGTCGTCAAACACGTTTTGCTTCTGCATTTTCGTGCCGGCCACATGCCATTGCTCGCCATACTCACCCCCACCCCGGATGTTGGGGACGGCATACACCCCGCCCTGCTCCAGCAGGATGATGTTGGATGTGCTGAACGACGGCGTCAGGCTGATGTTAAAGCCACCGTACGCATAAAGCAACGTGGGATTTGTGCCGTCGAGCTCGATATCCTTGCGGTGGGTGATGATCATCGGTACTTTCGTGCCATCCTTGGATGTATAGAAAACCTGGTTGGAAACGTAGCGCGAAGGATCAAAATCCACATCGGATTCCTTGTAGACCGTGGATTCGCCCGAGGCGATGTCATAGTTAAAAATGGTAGGCGGATAGACGTACGACGTGAACGAATAGTACAAATGATCATCGTCGCGCTTGGCGCTAAAGCCCCCGGCCGAGCCCACAGCCGGCAATTCGATGGTACGCTCCAGTTCGCCGGCCAGCGTATATTGCTGCACCATCGAGGTAGCGTCTTTCAGGTAATTGGCAAAGAGCTTGCCCCCGCCTGAGCTGGCGTTCAGGACGTTTTCGGTTTCCGGGATGAGGTCGACCCAATTAGCCGGAGCCGGATTATCGGCATCAACCACCACCAGCCGTCCGTTTGGCGCCTGAAGGTCCGTTTGGATAAACAGCTTCTCGCCGTCATTGTCAATCACCCAGTGGTTATTCGTAAAATTATCTACCACGCGGACGATGGGATTGCCGGGCTGCGCCAAGTCCTGCAAATACAATTCGTTTCCGTTGGTCGTTACCGCTGCCGTGATAACCAGATAACGCTCATCTTCCGTCAGGTACGCGCTGATATAACGCCGCGGCAGGTCTGCTCCGCCAAAGACAAGCGTATCCTCGCCTTGCGGCGTGTTCAACCGATGGAAAAACAACTTGTGTTGGTCCGTCATCGCCGACAGCGCGCTCCCCTCCTCGGGCTTATCGTAGCTGCTGTAGTAAAAACCTTCATTGCCGTGCCAAGCCAGGCCACTGAACTTGACATCGACCAGCGTATCACCCACGACGGCTTTGTCCGCGGCCTGGATGACGATGACTTTGCGCCAATCCGAACCGCCTTCCGAGATCTGATACGCGACTAGGCTGCCATCCCGGCTAAAACTGATGCCAGCCAACGATGTCGTTCCGTCGGCCGAAAATGTATTGGGGTCTAGAAAAACCTCGACCTCACCATCTTCGCCTTTTTGGCGATACAGTACGCTCTGGTTTTGCAGGCCGTCGTTTTTATAGAAATAGGTATAGTCGCCCTCGACGAATGGCGCCGAAAACTTCTCGTAGTTCCACAGCTTTTCCAGCCGCTGGTAAATCGCATCCCGATAAGGAATTTGACCAAGGTAATGCTGGGTCACTTCATTCTGCGCGTCCACCCAGGCTTTGGTTTCGGGAGCCAAGTCGTCTTCCAGCCAGCGGTAAGGGTCCGGCACTTCGGTGCCAAAGTATGTATCCACGACATCGCCCTTGGCGGTTTCGGGGTATGGGAGCAGCTCGACTTGCTCAGCCGGCTCAATGATCCGCGGATTACCGCACGCGCCTACCATGGCAGCCAGCAGTATGATTCCAATGTTTTTATTCATCATTCGTGGGTTATGGGGAACAAAACTAGTAAGATCGGAACACTTTCCAAAAACAATCGGACTGGTACACCGTGATAATGAGGATGATTAATATGAATTTTCTTGTCGCGTTGCAAACGCCAATCACCGGCATCCCGGTTGCTTGCCGGCCGTAGGCGGGCAAACGAGGACGATGGATTAATATAAATTTTCCTGTCGCGCGGCAAACGCGAATTACACTAGCAGCCTCTTTGCCGGCAGTAGGCGGGCCAAAGAGGATGATAACATGCTAACGCGGGCGAGACGTTTTTGAAAAACCGCATCGGCAAAAATTCCCAATTGCCCAAGAAAACTATTTTGGGTAATTTTGCCACCCATGGC
>CAYUIZ010000087.1:2794-13271 GCA_964444885.1 uncultured Sphingobacteriaceae bacterium
CAAAAATTCCCAATTGCCCAAGAAAACTATTTTGGGTAATTTTGCCACCCATGGCTGTTCGCGACAAGATCTACTTTGCCTCCGATTTCCACTTAGGCACATTCCCCAAGGACGAGTCGCGCAGGCGCGAAGGGCGGATCGTGGCGTGGCTGGACGCCATCCAGCACGATGCTGCCGAGCTGTATCTCCTCGGCGACATTTTCGATTTTTGGTTTGAGTACGCCACGGTGGTACCCAAGGGCTACATTCGCTTATTGGGCAAGCTGGCCGCGCTTGCCGATGCCGGCGTCAAGATTACCTTATTCAAAGGCAATCACGATATGTGGATGTTTGGCTATCTCCGCGACGAGCTCGGCGCAACGATCATCAGCAACGAGCTGGTCATCGAGCGGGGCGGCAAATCCTTCTACCTGCACCACGGCGATGGACTGGGCCCCGGCGACCAACGCTACAAATTCCTTAAAAAAATATTCCGGAGCCGGAGTTGCCAATGGCTGTTCGCACGCCTCCACCCTAACCTAGGCATTGGCATCGCCCAGCGCTGGTCAGCAAACAGCAGGCTGGCCAACGGCCGCAATGAACAATTGCTCGACACCGAAAGGGAATGGTTAGTGGCCTACGCACGCGACGTGCTTGAAACAACGCACTACGATTACTTCATATTCGGACACCGGCACTTACCCTTGGATATCGAGCTAAGTCGCGGCAGCCGGTACGTAAACTTAGGCGAATGGGTCAACTTTGATTCGTACGCCGTGTTTGACGGCACAGACCTGCAGCTGCGATACTGGAAAACAGAAGAAAACACAGCAATACACCCTGAAAAATAAAAAAGATGAACTGGATACTACTGATCATTGCCGGACTGTTTGAAATCGGCTTCACCGCGAGCTTAGGCAAAGCCAAGCTGGCTACCGGCAATGCTGCGTACGTTTGGTATGGCAGCTTTGTCGTGTGCTTGGCGATTAGCATGACGTTGCTGGTCAAAGCGACCCAAACCCTGCCCCTCGGCACGGCCTATGCCGTATGGACAGGCATCGGCGCTGTCGGCACCGTATTGCTTGGCATATTCTATTTCAACGAACCCGCCACATTTTGGCGCGTATTTTTTATTTTCACCCTGATTGCCTCCATTATCGGCCTTAAAGTCGTGTCGTCGCATTAATTGGGCGGCGCTACGAGCCTTTACTTTTCTGAACGCTATGTCCCATATCCCTCCCCCATCCCAAGATACGCCTACTGCCGCTTTCGAGCGCTTGCTGACCGTACTCCACACCCTCCGCAGGGAGTGCCCGTGGGACAAGAAGCAGACCATGCAGACGTTGCGCCACCTCACGATCGAAGAAATGTACGAACTGGCAGACGCCATCCTTGACAATAACCTGGACGAGGTGAAGAAAGAGCTGGGCGACCTAATGATGCACTTGGTGTTCTACGCGCGTATCGCCGAGGAGCAACAGGCTTTTGACATCACCGATGTGCTCAACAGCGTCTGCGATAAGCTAATCTCGCGCCACCCACATATCTATTCCGATACGAAAGTGGCCAACGAGGACGATGTGAAGCGCAACTGGGAGCAGATCAAACTGAAGGAAGGAAAAGGGCGCACGGGTGTCCTGTCCGGCGTTCCGAGCTCTTTGCCGGCACTGGTTAAAGCATACCGCATCCAAGACAAAGTTCGTGGGGTGGGCTTTGACTGGGAGGAGAAATCCCAAGTGTGGCAAAAAGTAGAGGAGGAACTGGAAGAGTTCAAGGCCGAATTCAACGTGGAAACCTCGGGGCCTATCGATCTGGAGAAAGCCGAAGCCGAATTCGGGGACGTGCTATTTTCTTTGGTTAATTATGCCCGATTTATCGGAATCAATCCTGAAAACGCCCTCGAACGCACGAACAAAAAATTCATCAAGCGATTTACCCACTTGGAAAAACGGGCTGCCGGGTCCGGCCGCGAGCTTCGCGACATGACCCTCGCCGAAATGGACGTCTACTGGGAGGAAGCGAAAAAATTATAACTCGCCGTGCTGCAATATATTCTCACTTGTCCCACTCTTTTTCAACAGGTTAAAATGTGATTTCACAGCCTTATAAGCCGGATAGCAGGTATAAGGTAAATTATATTCCTGGGCATACCGCCGTATAATGGGCGTGATGTACGGGTAATAGGTATGTGCGACATTCGGGAACAGATGATGCGCCACATGATGGGTAAACCCGCCAAAAAGAAAATTGGCCAAGGCGCTATCCGCGCTGAAGTCTTTCGTCACAAGCATTTGGTGCTCCGCCCAGGTCCTGTCCATCTTGCCGTCGGGCGGCGGTAGCGGAAACACGGCTTCTTCATCCACGTGCGTCGAAATTAAGGCAATGACGCCCAGCATGCTGCCGAAAATGTGCATGGCGAGCCAAGCCAGGAGGATAATATACCAAGGCTGATTGAGCACCATCATCGGAATCACCAATAGGTAAAATAAGTTAAACACCTTAGACGCGAAAAGCTTCACGTACTCAATGCGCGGTATGCGCACGACACGCTTCACATAGTTGTGTTTGGACCCGAAGAAATCCTTAAAGTCGCGGATAAAGAGCCAATTGAGCGTATACATCGGGTATAGAAACCACATGTAAATGTGCTGGTAACGATGCTGGGGCAAGACCTCGCTCTCCGGAAAAATCCGAACCATGTCGCTCTGCTTGATGTCGGTGTCCCAATGCTGTACATTGGGGTACGGATGGTGCAACAACAGATGCCGCTTTGACCACAACCAGCTATTGCTTCCAAACAACTCAAGCACGTGGGTGAACAGCTGGTTGTGTTTCTTCTTTTTGAACACGGCGCCATGTGCCGCATCGTGGAACGCGTTGATAAATAAGGTAATCATCGAGAAACCCAGCAGCACATAAAACAGAAACAGCAGGGCCGTGTGGTTGCCAAATACCAAAATGCAACCATAAAACACCACGTACGCGGCTAGCAGCAAGAAGGACTTGACGATATTGCGGCGTTGGATACGTGGGTTGCCCAAAACCGTTCGCTGCACTTCCTGCTGCATCTTCTTGAAGAAATCATCCGCTTGCGCTTTCTCGTACGTAGGACGAACCAATTTTTCCATATGCGATAAGAAATTCTACAATTGCACATCGAGCCAATTAGCCAAACGACACCCCGGCAAATAATAAAACTCGGCGCTTACTCTATAACAAAAGTAAAGGCATCCGGTTTGACTGAAAACGTACCATTTGAGGATAAAACGCAATACTCCCCATTCCTTGGGCCAAAAGTTCGGTATGCTCAGTTAATATAAGTTAATATTATCCATTGATTATGCTGCTTTTCGTTCATTGAATCCCGAAAAGCTCCCTCGGGTTTCATCTTTATTCCCTGGTGCTTTTTCTGGTGGTAGTACGCGATATAGGTCTGAACTTCTTCAGATCGGATTCACTTCAAACTGCTGGCTGAGTTGAGCCAGTGTCTTCTGATTTTTGGTGGCCTCCCGGGTAACCTTGGCCTTGAATTCCGCGCTGAATTTGTGCCTTGTTTGTTTGGTCATAACGGTAAGTAAAATTAAGTGAATGTTAACCAAACATCTGGCCCAGAATCGGGGAGTATTACAAAATGCCCTATCGGACACCGCGTACAGGCTGGTTTTTACCAGACCCCGACATCAAAGTTCGGGAAGAACTTTTGAAGGTTTTGGGCGGATGGGACGGTCGGATTACCATAATAATTCGCTATTTTCGCAGCAATATGGAAAATGTCGTTAGTGGTATCCGCAGCACCGGAAAACTGCACTTAGGGAATTATTACGGAGCGCTCAGCAACTTCGTGAAAATGCAAAACGAATACAATTGTTTCTTTTTCATTGCCGATTTGCACTCCCTGACCACCCACCCTACCCCGCAAGACTTGCACTCGACGGTGCGCCACGTGGTGGTGGAATACCTCGCGGCCGGAATTGACCCCGAAAAATCGACAATCTATATTCAATCGGACGTGCCCGAAGTAGCCGAGCTCTACTTGTATATGAATATGAATGCCTACATGGGCGAGCTCGAACGGTCTACGTCGTTTAAAGACAAAGTGCGGTCGAACCCAAACAACGTCAATGCAGGCTTGCTGACCTATCCGGTGCTGATGGCCTGCGACATCCTGCTGCATCATGGCACGAAAGTGCCCGTAGGCAAAGACCAGGAGCAACACCTGGAAATGACGCGGACTTTCGGAAACCGATTCAATCGCCTGTACCAGGTCGATTACTTCAAGGAAGCATTTGCGTTTACCTATTCCGATAAACTGGTCAAAGTCCCGGGCCTGACCGGGCAGGGCAAGATGGGCAAATCCAATGGCGATGCGGACTGCATTTATCTTTCGGACGCCCCTGCCGCTATCCGCAAGAAAATCATGCGTGCGGTGACCGATGCAGGCCCCACAGCACCCAATCAGGAAAAACCTGAGGCCGTGCAAAACCTGTTTGACCTCATGCGTGTCGTGTCTTCGCCCGACACCCTAGCGCATTTCGAAGAACTGTACAATTCATGCGCCATTCGCTATGGCGATTTCAAGAAGCAGCTGGCCGAAGACATGGTCTTGGCTACCGACCCCGTCCGTTCGCGCATCGAGGAAATATCGGCTGATGACGACTATATCCGTCAAGTAATCAAAATGGGCGCTGAAAAAGCGCAAGCAAGCGCACAGAAAACCGTTTCAGAAGTGCGGGAAATCATTGGCTTAAAAAAACTGTATTAATCATGCATATCGCTATCGTCGGAAATATCGGAGCGGGCAAGACGACGCTCACCAAATTGCTGGCCGACCACCTCAAGTGGGAGCCCCAGTTTGAAGCGGTTGACAACAACCCTTACCTCGAAGACTTCTACAGCGACATGAAGCGCTGGTCGTTCAACTTGCAGATCTATTTTCTCAATAGCCGTTTCCGGCATATCATCGAGCTGCAAGAAAAAGGAACAAACATCATCCAGGATCGCACGATCTACGAAGACGCCTACATCTTTGCGGAAAACCTCTACGATATGGGCCTGATGAGCGCGCGCGATTTTGAGAATTATTCTAACATTTTCGAAAGCATCGTCAGGTATATCAAAGCCCCTGACCTGCTGATTTACTTGCGCGCTTCGGTACCTACGCTGGTCAACAACATCCAGATTCGCGGGCGCGAATACGAGACGGGCATCCGCCTCGACTACCTGAGCAAACTGAACGACAAATACGAAAAATGGATCAAAGGCTACCGCGAAGGGAAGCTTTTGATCCTGGATAAAGACAAGCTCGATTTTGCCAACAATCCCGAAGACTTGGGATTTGTTATCCGAAAAATCGAAGCCGAATTGTTTGGGCTTTTCTAACTAGCAACGTCTATTTTCCCGCTACGATATCCCTGAAATTCTTTACACTCTGCGCCACGTCGCCGGCATTATCGTCCCAGTTGTGCTCATACTCCGCTGAGATGTTGCCTTTGAAATTCTGGCGCTTCAGCTCCGCAATAATTGCCGGCACATTGGCTACTCCCGTGCCCCAATGCACGTCGTGCGTTTGGCGGGATTTTTCCTTCAAGTCTTTGAAGTGCATACTTTTGAGGTGTCCTTCAAATTGCTGCAGGCTCGCCACAGGATCCAAACCCGAACGTACCCAGTGGCCGATATCGGCGCAGGCGCCTACGTAGGGGCTATTGGCTTTGGCAATCGCGTCGAGCACAACATCGGGATGCCAGTAGGTTGATGGCTCCGGATGGTTGTGGATGCCTACGTTGATTTTATACTCGCTAGCCAGCTGGCCAATCAGCGGCAAAAATTCGGCTTTCGGCTCCGTATTGATGTAGCGGATGCCCATGTCCTTCGCAAAGGCGAAAAGTTGGCGCCACTCCTCGTCCGAATTGCCGTTGACCACGCCGAACGCCACCAGCTTAATCTTGTTCTTTTTCATCAACTTCTTGACAGCCTTGCGGGTGTCCGCGTCCATCCCAAAGTTGAACGTTCCTTCGAGGCCACCGCCTAGGGTCTGGCCGTTATAGGCTTCAATCGTACGCAAGCCGGCACTCGCGGTTTTCTCCAATGCCTCGGCAAAGGTGAACCGGTTAAACGTGTACGTCTGGGCCGAGAGCGTCCAGCCCAGTTTTTTTTCAGGTTGCTTTTGCCCAACAACCAAGAAAGGTGCTAGGAAGAGTACGCAAAGCAAGGCAGTTTTAATCGTTCGTTTCATAATTGTATAGCGTTTTTGTTTTGTATTCGCAGGCAGGCTATCGGTGATTTTCATAGTAGAATTCGCGCACGGCGTGTCGCATGGCCTCGAGGTGCTCGCGGTCGAGTGCCCGTGTTTTGGTCATTGCCTGCACGGCTTCATCCAGTTGCAAAGGCGTGCGGATTCCTAGGGCAACCGTCGACACGGCAGGCTCGGAAAACACATAATCCAGTGCAGCCTCCAACCGGTTTCCGTCCAATTCCGTTGCTACGGCAGCCACCGTCTTGGCCGCCTTGGCCACTTCGCTTTCCGTAAATTGGAGATAAGGTGCCGGGTCTTTACCGACCAGCAGGCCGCTCGCCACCGCACCGCGCACAATCGTGCCGATGCTGCGCTCGTGCAATAAGCCAAGCATGGCCTCTTCCGGACGCCGATCCAGCAGGCTGTATTGCATCATCACGCTGACGATATTCGAGCGCGTCACGTATTCGCGAATCACGTTCGGCCGAATGGAGGAAATGCCGTACCAGCGGATCTTGCCTTGCTTTTTAAGCAGTTCGAAGGCTTCGATGGTCTCATCGATCGGGTCGTCAATCGTACCGCCATGCAGCTGATAGAGGTCGATATAGTCGGTTCTTAGCCGTTTGAGGCTGTTTTCAGCACTTTTTATGATGTACGCCATCGAGGGATTCCACGCCAACGTACCATCCGGATGGCGCTGGTTACCCACTTTGGTAGCAATCGCCACTTCGTGCCGTATCGGCGCCAAGGCCTCTCCCACCAGCATCTCATTGCGCCCGTCGTGGTAGATATCCGCCGTATCAAACAGCACGATCCCCTGATCCGCTGCTTTGCGAAGCAACTGCTGGTTTGACTTGGAGTTGTCCGCCAGGGACATGCATCCAAAACTCACAGCGGGAAAGGCAAGATTAGACGGGCCGAGCATGGTGTTCATCGCGATAGCTTTATTCGTTTAGGGTTCGGCAGTCACCGCGCGTTCGATACCAATCAGCTCGACGTCGAAAACCAAGGCACTATAGGGCGGAATCATGCCCCCGCTGCCACGTTCGCCATAGCCGAGCTCAAACGGGATATACAGGCGGTAGTGGGCCCCTTCGCCCATCAGTTGCAATCCTTCTTGCCAGCCAGAGATGACCCTGTTCAGTGGAAAAGTCGCAGGTTCGCCGCGGTCGTACGAGCTGTCAAACTGCTTCCCGTCGGCCAATACGCCCCGGTAGTGCACGGTCACTGTATCCTGTACGGCTGGCTTTTCGGCTGCCCCCTCTCGGATGACTTCATATTGCAAGCCGCTGGCCGTGGTGACGATTCCCGGCTTCGATTTATTGGCTTCCATAAACGCGTTTGCGTCCGCAATAACCGACGCATTGCGCCGCTCATACGCCTCCGTAAGCGCGGCCGTGATGATGTCACGCTGTTCTTCCTCGCTGAGCGCACGACGCTCGTCGGCATAAACCGCATTGATCGCCTTGATCACCACATTCGCATCGAGCGACTCAATGCCGGTCTGCTTCAAATCCTGCCCAATAGCCAAGCCAAACGCATAGGCGACGGAGTCAGCTTTTGTTTTCAGTATGGGAATCTCGGTTGCCGGGGTTTGCGCCGTGGCGATGCCGACCGGAAGCGCGAAGGCGAGGACAGGCAAAATAAAAGGAAATTTCATGTTCTGCTGTTAAAAATTGCGCTAAAGATAAGTACTAATTTCGGAAAGCAACGGCGGGCCCACGGAATAATCAGGGCAAACGCATCTAATTTAAAAAAAGACCGTCATCGCGAGCAAGAGCGCGTGGAACTGGGTTGGAGCGAAGCAATCTCGTCGTCAATCAGGAGATTGCCTGCCTCGCCGGTAGGCAGGCAATGACGAAAAAAATTAAATGCGTTTGCCTTGTCCGAGTTTACCGCAAACCGGCAACCTACTTCTTCTCCAGCTCCACCTCGATGACGCCATTCTTGCCCTTGTCACCATGCTTCTCGGTCGCCGAAGCGTCCTTCAGCACGCTCATGTGCTTGATTTCATTGGGAGACAGGGCCCGGAGCTGGGCAGACGTGGCCTGCTTGCCATCGATGAGGATCAGCGCATTCTGGAAATCGCTGGACGCCTCCTTGGGCACCGATGAACCGGCACCGATGACAATCACCTCGCGTAGGCTTGAATCGGAATCCGCCGCATTGGCGCGTGTTGCTTGGGCAAACACACGCTCCATTAACGGAGTAACGATCACGGTGTCCCCCGATAAGGAATGCTTGAATACATGATGCATGGATGGCTCAATGCGTATGGTGTCCCCGTTAAGCCGTACGCTGCCGCGGCCGCTGATAGCCAAGGAATCAGTTCTCGCCAGCGCACGCAAACTCGGCGAGGCGCCGTTTGCTCCCCTGCCATTTACTTTGGTCGTCACCAAGATGACGCCAGGCCTGCCCTTCTCGCCATATAGGGTGGTAGCAGCAGCGTCCTTCAGCACCTCGATGCGCTTGATCTGGCTGGGCTCCAGCCTAGACAAAACGCCCTCGCTGGCCTGAACACCATCCAGGACAATCAATGGCTGGCGACCCGTCGAATCCGCCAATACCCCACGCAACGTCAAGGCACCCCGCTCGGAAGCGCCTTGTTTCAATCGCAGCTGCTCGATGAGCTCGATTTGGCTGGGCTCCAGCCGTGTTAGGCCCTGGCTATCGCTTAGGGCAACGAATAGCTTGCCGCCTGTCGAGTCAGGAGATACCTTCCGGTACGTGATCGTTCCCCATGAAACGACTTCCCTTGCGCTATCGCCCTTGGCAATACGAAGGATGGTACGAATACTGTCATGCCCTGCGCCCAAAAGCTGGACAGTAAGCGTATCGGTTGCCGACCGCACAACCGGCTGGCCACTGGTATCATTGTCTGTTGGCATGACAACCCCTTCGATACGGATCGAATCGGCCTGCACCCCGCTAACAGGAATGGCTTCCCCATTCATCGCCGTTTCCCCGCCTGCCGAGCGGTCCTGCTGGGCTTTCGTAATGGTGAAAACCAGCACGAACAACGCGATGGCAGGAACAACAAACAGGTATTTGCCTAGGTGCAAACGGGAGGATCGTCCACTATTCATCATCGCGATGCGCCGTTTGATGCTTTTCAGGTTGAAGTTAGACGCCAATGCCGGGTTGTACTGTCCCGTACTGGCTTTGAGCAGGCTGTATTGGTAAGCTTTCTTGTCCATCCCGCTTTGCAATACCCTCCGGTCCGTGATAAATTCAAGGTTCTCCCGCACGGCATGGCGCATTAGCCATGCGCCGGGATTAAACCAGCACAACACGCTACACGCCTCTACCAGGAGGATATCGACGGTATGCAACTCATCCACATGCACCTGCTCGTGATGGAAAATATCCTCCAGCTCGTGCGGCCCGTGTTGCTGCGTATTGAGGTAAATCGTGCGCCAAAAGGAAAACGGGCTGACCTGCCGGAATACCTGCCGATAGCGGAACAAACGCCACTGCGCCGGGGACGACTGCCGATGGATGGCCCACAGGCTCAACAAACGGACGAGAAACCGAAGCCCGAAAAATCCGGCCACCGCCCATACCAGCACGGAAACGTAGGGCCAGGGATTGAATTGCTCCACCGGCGCCACGTCCCATTCGGGCAACACGTACACCACCTCGGTGACCGCCACCTGCCGCTCCGCGAACCACCCTTGCACGTCCGCCAAAGGGTACAATGCCGAAAACAAGAGAGCAAACAGCAGGTAAAACCGGTTCAGGTGGTAAAACGTGAGCTGGCGGAGCAACAGGCGATACCCCAGGTAGAACAGGATAATGGCCAAATTGGCCTTGATCAGGTATATGAAAATGTCTGGCATGGCTACTGGTGCTTTTCGTCCTTGATCATCCGGATGATCTCATCGAGCTCCTCCGGGCTGATTTTCTCTTCCTTGGCGAAAAAGCTCACCAAGTCCTTGTAGGAATTGCGAAAATAGTCGCTGACAAAGCCGTTCATGAACAGCTTTTTGTATTCCTCCTCAGCAATTGCCGCTTCGTAACGGTAGGCGTTTGCATACTTTACCCCCTTGACATAGCCTTTGCGTTGCAGGTTTTTGATCGTCGAAGCCAAGGTGGTGTACGGAACCTTCTCGCCTGACATGCTATCCAGCAATTCCTTGACAAACCCGCCCTTATTGCGCCAAATCAATTGCATGGCTTCCTCTTCCTGAATCGTTAACTTTTCCATCTAAATTACGTTTACATCGTAAATGTACGAAGATTTCGTAGATAACAAAATTTTTTCTT
>CAYUIZ010000088.1:0-13193 GCA_964444885.1 uncultured Sphingobacteriaceae bacterium
CCCTTGTTTGCCGCAGCCATCACCGTTGGGTTGGCGGGATGCGAGTCGTTCTTGGACCTTAAGCCTACGAACGCTTTACTAGCCGACAATGCGGTCTACGACGCGAAAACATCGCGCGCATTAATCAATTCGGGATATACCAGCCTGAAGGGCTACGCCAATGGCTCCGCGATTATATTGGGTGTTATTCCCGCCGACAACATCCTCTTCGGTGGCAGCCAAAGCCAAAATATCGAACTGGATGCAAACGCCTTTACGGTCACCAACTCGGCCATCGTGGCGGCCTACCGGGCCAATTACACGCTGATCAACATCGCAAACTGGGCCATCTCGGAGATACCGAACGTAACGGACGAAGCCTTTAACGCCGGCGAGCAGAACAAGCTCGTCGGCGAAGCGCATTTCATGCGTGCTTTTGCCTATTTCAACCTGGGCCGCAGCTGGGGGGGCGTGCAATTGCAATTAACGCCCACCACCGACCTGTCTACCCTGGGTAACATCAGCCGGAGCAGTCAGGCGCAAACTTACCAACAGGTGCTGGACGACTTGCAGCGGGCCGAGCAATTGCTTCCGGAAGACGATGCACACACGCGCAACCGGGTACAGCGCGCCGTAGTCCGCGCGTTCCGCGCCAAGGTATTGCTCTATACCGAGCAGTTTGAGCAGGCCGAAGCCGAGGCGACATCCGTTATCGACCATGCCAAATATGAGCTCGTAGCACCGTTTAACACCTATTTCCAGCCGCCCTTCCTCAGCAAAGAATCCGTGTTTGAGATTTCGGCCACGACCAACAATACCGGCGTATCCGGCAGTCCGTGGTTCCCCGCATCGGGCACGCCTCGGGGCTCATACGAATACCGACCTACCAACGACATCATCACGCTGCTGACCGATCCGGAGGTAGGAGGGGACCGACAAGCCTTATTGGCGACCCGCGGAACCGACACCTACGTGAATCTCTACCACACGACCTCACCCAATATCAATTCATCCTATGTCATCCGCATGGCTGACGTGTTTCTCATCCGTGCCGAGTCCCGGGCCCGCAAAAGCATTCCGGATATCGTCGGTGCCATCGCGGACTTGAACGCCGTACGCCAACGCGCCAACGCCACACGTTACGTCGAAACACCAGCCACGCCTGCAAATCTCGTGCAAGCCATCTGGGACGAGCGACGCGTGGAATTTGCCTTCGAAGCCGACCGCTGGTATGACTTGGTACGCACGGAACAAGCGGGCGAGGTACTGGGTGTCAGCCCCAACTTCTGGCTGTTCCCCATTCCGCAGGCGGATGTGCTCGCGGATCCCGACTTAACCAATGACAATAACCCAGGCTATTAACATTAAGCAATAACCCAATCATGAAAACAACACGCTTCCTTATGTTATTATTCGTCTTTCTGGCCTTTTCGGCCCAGGCGAAGGACGATTACTACTTCGGTGCCCATGGCCCGCTAAACCCGAACATCCCGACGCCGGAGGCTTTCTTCGGATTTCCGATCGGTCATTCCCTCGTGCGCTACGATAAGGTCGTCGAATATTTCAAACTGCTGGCCGAGTCGTCCGACCGGGCATCCCTGCAGGTGTTCGGCAAATCATGGCAGAACCGCGAGCAAGTGAAATTATTCGTCACATCGCCGGCCAACCAGAACAACCTGGAGCAAATCCGGCAAGACCACCTCCAATGGATCGACCCCAGCGCGTCGGGCGATATCGCCCAGCAAAAAGTAATTGTCGAGTTGGCCTATAACGTGCACGGCGGTGAAATCTCCGGCACGGATGCGGCGGTCTTGGCGGCCTATTACTTAGTCGCTTCGGAAGATCCCGATATCATCCGGCGCTTGGACGAGGCCATTGTCCTGATCGAACCAGCACAAAACCCGGACGGACGGGAACGTGCCGTGAACCATATCAACAGCTTTCATTCGGGCCCCGTCATCGTGGATCCGGCGGATATCGGCCACGGCACCGGCCATACGCCGCACCGCGGCAACCACTTCTGGAATGACCTGAACCGCGACTGGCTGCCGTTGAGCCAGATCGAAAGCCAGAACCGCGTGGCGTTTTACCATCAGTGGTATCCCAACGTTTACCTCGATTTCCACGAGATGGGTAGCGGAAGCACCTATTATTTCGAGCCTTCGCCGCCGTCCACCTGGAACAGCATCATCCCGCAGAGCAACTACGAGGTGCTCAATGAGATATTAGCCAAGCATTTTTCTGCCGCGCTGAACGAAGTCGGATCCTTGTATTACACGAAAGAGAGCTTCACGAATTTGTCGCCCATCTACGGCTCTACATACCCCGATTACCAAGGTGGGGTAGGCACCACGCTGGAGGTCGGATCCACCTCAGGCGTTGCCATCGAAACGGCGGCGGGCGTGCGAACGTTTTCGCAAAATGTGCGCGACAACTTCCTGATCAGCATTGCGGGTTTCCGCGCCGCAACCGACGACAAGGAAACCTTCCTGAACTACCAACGCGAGTTTTTCAAAAGCGCCATCGAGCAAGCCAAGGGACTGCCGAGCACGCACATCGTGTTTGGAAGCAAAACGGACAAAAGCCTGAACAGCCTGTTTATCCAGCACTTGCTGCGCCATCAGGTTGAGGTGTTCGAACTGGACGCTTCGCACACCCAGGACGGAAAACAGTTTGAACCCGGCAGTGCCTATGTCGTGGCCCTGCAACAGCCTCAATTCCGTATACTGCAATCCATTTTTGAGGAAAACGAGACCAACAACTTCGACGAAAACACGACCTTCTACGACGTGTCTGCCTGGAGCACGGTACACGGATTCGGCGTTCCTTTCGCCAAAACCAAAGGTGCTGTGCGCGCTGGTGCGCGTGTCGAGGAAGCGCCTCCCATCCAAGGCAGCCTACAAGGCCGGTCAAACCTGGCCTATGCCTTCAACTTCCAAGACTACCTCGCCCCCAAAGCACTCTATTTCCTGCAAGAAAACGGCGTACAGACGCGCGTAGCCCAACGGTCCTTCACGAGTAAAACGACCCAAGGCGAACAAGCGTTCTCGCCCGGCGCTATCGTCATTCCGCTAGCCTACCAAAGCCTATCCCACGAACAGTTGTACGCGCTCTTGCAACAGGCAGGCCAGTTGGCAAACATCACCGTCCACGCCATTACCGACGGATTTAGCGTGGCTGGCATCGACCTGGGTAGCAACAACATCCGCGTACTGAAAAAACCCGAAGTGGCCGTCATCACCGGTGGCAACTGGACTTCCGTAGGCGAACTGTGGGCGCTGCTGGGCAATACCCACAACATCCCACTGGTGAAAATCGCCCCCGAAACCGCGTTGCGTACCGACCTGTCCCGCTATACAACGCTCATTTTGAGCGGCGGACAGCTGTCAGAAGAGCTAAGCAAACGGATTACCGACTGGGTGGACAAGGGCGGCACGCTGGTCTCACTGCCTGCTTCGGCTACGTGGGCAGCGGCGCTAGCCAATCCGCGGGCTGAAGGCGGACGCGGCAATGCCGAACAAACCAGCAGCGCACCACAGCGGCGCGGCGGCAGCCAGGCTGGACGCATAAACGGTGTCGTCGTACCCGGCGAGCTGAATTTGAATCACCCGCTTGCCTTCGGATTCAGCACCAAGGAGTTCTATACCCTCCGCAACAGCACACAGGGACTGACGGATTCCATACCGGGCAACGTCGTACTGAAAGTGACATCCAGCGAACTGATCAACGGCTATGCTACGCCAGAAGCGCTGGAGGCAGTGAAGGGGAATATCGTGGTGACCGCAACAAACCGTGGCCGCGGCAACGTCGTGATCTTTGGGGAATCCCCGACGTTCCGGGGCTACTGGCTCGCGCCGGGCCGCCTGCTCACCAACGCCATTTTCTTCGGAAACCTCAACACCAATACGCGCTTCGGAAGCACGGCGGAGGTACAGTAACTCTCATTTCCAATCAAAAAGAAAAGGCTGTCTCATTAATAGGAGGCGGCCTTTTTTCATGGAATTTATTTTACAATTTCAGCACCCTTGGCGCAAGTGTTAAGCAGAGCGTCACGCGTACCACGTTTTTCCTATCCTATAACCTCCAAACCAAGCAAATCAACGGTTCAACGACTAACCGACTTACGACTAACCGACTCAACAAATCAACAAATCAACAAACCAACGAATCAACGAATAAGTGAATCTTCGAATGCGCGAATCTGCAAATAAGCGAATCAACGATTCAACAGCAATCCACGGATCATAAACAGGCCAAACACCTTGTCATCTTGAACGGCGCAAAGCAAAGTGAAAGATCCCTCCTCTCGGGAGATCCCTCCTGTCGTCGGGATGACACCAACTTGGATAGCGTACGTTTTTAGATATCTCAGCCGCTGCTACCGCGCGATCCCGCAAGGCGGGAACGGGAAAATTAATGGTCGACTAAACGACTTACGACTAACCGACTTACGACTCCTTGACTCACCGACTCACCGACTCAACAAATCAACCGACTCAACAAAGCTCCTGCGCAGGCCTCATATTTAAGACTGAGTTAACACAGTCGTAAACTAGGACTGCTAAAATTGCCGAATAATTAAAAGGCGTTTTGAAGTAAAAATTAAACAAAGAGGGGAGGTGAGGTATATAAAAAAAACACATAGTTACTGAGCAATATCCACGAACTCGTGAAGCGTGTCCAAATCGACCGGGCGTTTTCCCCTGTTCGTTTTACCACAAACAAAAAACTACGATTCAAGTCTAAAAACAATGAAGCTAAAAACCTTGCAATTGCGAAAGCAATTGTGCATATACTTTATCTTAATCATACTGGGTGCCGGTAGCAGGACCGATTTATTGGCCGGCGTTGCTAAGGGCGGCATTCCACCACAAACCAGCGGAAGCATATCAGGCAGGATTACGGATACGAACGGCCACCCCCTTGCCGGTGCGTCCGTTATGATCGTAGAATTAAGCCGGACTGTGGCGTCTGATGATCAAGGCAATTATACAATTCCGGTAGCGCCAGGTACGTATACCGTCGAAGTCAGTTATATTTCCTACCTCCTGCAACAGCAGTCGGGCGTTGTTGTGCGGGCTGGAGTCGCCACGGCCGTAAACTTCCAGCTGGTCGACCAATTGGCTCAACTGACCGAAGTGGTGGTCGTGGGATATGGCGTCCAGAAGAAGGAAAACCTAACCGGTGCGGTTGGGCAAATCACGTCGAAGGAAATTGAGAATCGCCCCGCGCCAAACCTGACCCGGCTCCTGCAAGGAACCATACCCAACCTCAACCTGAGGGTAACGGACGGTAGCCCCATACGAGGAGCTAATTACAACGTCCGCGGGATGACTTCCATTGGCGCGGGAGGCAACGCGTTGATATTGATTGATGGTGTTGAGGGTGACCCAAACCTGATAAACCCCAACGACGTCGAAAGCGTATCCGTTTTGAAAGATGCTTCCTCCGCGGCAGTCTATGGGTCGCGGGCCGCATTTGGTGTGGTGCTGATTACCACCAAATCAGCCGAAAAAGGACGAACCCGAATAGATTTTAACTCCAATTATTCAGTAAACCGAAGAACGGTAGCGCCGGATTTGGTGACAAATGGATATCAATGGGCTCAGAACTTTGACGAGGCGTTTTCGGCTTGGTATGATTACAACTCGCGGGCTATCTCTGTCAATAGCATTTTCCCGTTTTCGTTAGAATACTTGGAGGAACTTGGCCGACGGGATGCCGATCCGTCCTTACCCAAAGTAGAATATAACGAAGCCTTGAGCCGTTACGAGTATTTTGGCAATGAAGATTGGTTCGGTCTACTCTATGCGGATCAAATTCCCTCTACGGAGCAGTCATTAAGCATATCCGGCGGTACCGATATCGTCAACTACTATCTCTCGGGACGGTATTACTACCAGGACGGCATATTCAATTATAATCCCGACCAGTTTAACCGCTATAACCTGAGAGCGAAAGGCGATGTGCGGGTAACGCCATGGCTGACAGTCGAAAATAACTTCGAGTATTCCAACCATACCTATTCCATTCCCATGTTGGCAGACCGCGACAACAACACCATTTGGCGAATGTTCGACGTACTGGCCTTCCCCATGGCCACGTTATACAATCCCGACGGCACGTTTTCGCAGACAGGCGTTAATGCCGGCTTAGGGGCGTTTATCGACGGTAACAACCGGTCGGTACAAGGTACATCTTACGTGCGGAATACCGTGGGCGCTATCGTACGGCCTTGGGACGATCGGCTCACCCTCAAAGCAGATTTTACCTATTCCAAAGACAACGGCCACGAACGTAGGGTTAACAACTTCGTCAACTATAGCAATGCCCCTGGACATTCCGCCCGGCTCGGACGCAGCCTACTGCAGCAGTTTACAAACGAGCGCGATTACATAGCAAGCAACGTCACGATCGATTACAGCCAACTCTTCAACGATAAACACGATGTTAAGGGGCTATTGGGTTACAACGTGGAATCGTCCTCTTACACGATGTTCAATGCTAGCCGCGATGGAATCCTCATTGAGAGCAAGCCCGATTTCAACTTGATGGACGGGCTGAATTACACGATTCGCGGAGGCGGCAACGAATGGGCCTATGTGGGCTTGTTTTATCGCTTTAACTACGCCTACGACGATCGTTACCTGTTGGAGCTTAACGGCCGTTACGACGGGTCGTCCAAGTTCCCGCCGAGCCAGCGGTTTGGGTTCTTTCCTTCCGTATCCGCGGGTTGGCGCCTCGGAGAGGAATCCTTCATGGACTGGAGTAAAGGCTGGCTCGGAGAGCTGAAAATCAGAGGCTCATACGGTTCCCTGGGCAACGGAAACGTTGCGCCATACCGCTATTTAGAGCAGATGAACGTTCAGCGCGCCGGTGTTATCCTCAATGGAATCCATCCCAACTATACGCAAATGCCGGGCGTGATACCCGACGGCCTTACTTGGGAAAAATCCACCACGTTGAACTTCGGACTTGACTTCAGTGCATTCAGGAATCGCTTGGGCCTGACCTTCGATTGGTACGATCGCCAAACCCAGGACATGTTTACGGTAGGCCAACCATTGCCCAACGTGTTCGGGGCTACTGTTCCTTTTGGCAATTATGCCGACCTGACGACCAAAGGATGGGAAGCGACGTTATCTTGGCGGGAATCCAAGACCCTTTTCGGAAAGCCCTTTGACTACGGGATCACCGGTTCTTTATGGGATAGTAAGTCTGAGATTACCAAGTTCAACAACCCCAATGGAAACCTGTCCGCAACCTATTATGTAGGTCATCAAGTAGGCGAGATATGGGGTTACGAAACGATCGGTCTATTCCAGTCAATTGAGGAAATCGAAGCCCATGCCGACCAGAACTTTCTGCAAAACTCCAATAACAGGCAGTGGTTTCCGGGTGATATCAAATTTGCCGACCTAAACGGTGACGGCGTCATCAATGCAGGCGACAATACCATATACAATCCGGGCGATAGAAGGGTCATCGGTAATAATTCACCTCGTTATCAGTTCGGGTTCACCCTTAATGGCCGGTGGAACGGAATCGGTGTTTCCGCGTTTTTCCAAGGAATCGGTAAACGCGACTGGTACTTCGCCGGTGATGCAGGCATGTTCTGGGGACTGTATAATAGGCCGTATGGTTTCCAGCCCAAAATGATGATGGAAGACATCTGGACAGAGGAAAACGTCGACGGATATTGGCCGCGGCTAAATGGCTACATCGCACTAAATGCTTCCCGCACCTTAGGTGCCCCACAAACCAGGTACCTCCAGGATGCCAGCTACTTCAGGCTGAAAAACCTGACGGTAGACTACAGTTTGCCCAACGGCTGGTTGAGCAAATACAGTATATCGCGCGTTAATGTATTCGTCACGGCGCAAAATGTATTCACCCTATCCGGATTGTTCAAGCATACCAAAAGCGTCGACCCCGAAGTGATCGAAAACTCGGTGGGCGACTTAATTAACAGCGGTGGTCAGGGTTATGCGTACCCCATGCTCAAGACGACAACCATAGGATTGAACGTAACATTCTAAAATCGAAATAGAAAATGAAAATATTGAATATGAGACGCTTCGGATGGATGGCCTTATTGCTGTTATTCCTAACTTCATGCAGCGAGAGCTTTTTAGACAAAGAGCCCATTGACTCCTTGGTACCCAATACGTTTTTTAACAACGAGCGGGACCTGGGTCTCTACACCGCTTCTTTTTACCAGCGGATGTTGCCATCGGGCTTAGCCGTAGTGAGTGAAGACGGGATGGGTGACTACACCTCCAAAACCAGTTCGCCCCAGTTTATTGCAGGTTCCTATTCGTCTATCAATGAAGGCAGTTGGAACTGGACGAACTTGCGGAACATCAATTACTTTTTGGCTAACTTCAATAATCCGGTGATTGACCAGGAAGTGCGGAACCATTACGAGGGCATTGCCCGGTTCTTCCGTGCCTATTTTTATTTCGACAAGGTCAAAACGTATGGCGACGTGCCGTGGTACGCTGGTGTGCTGGGCGTAGATGACGAGGATCTGTACAAAGCACGCGACCCCCGCGCATTGGTGATGGATTCGGTTTTGGCCGACCTGAACTTCGCCGTCCAAAACATCCGTGATACGAAAGACCAAACCTCATCGACCGTCACGCGGCAAGTGGCCCAGGCATTCAAATCACGGGTGGCGCTCTTTGAGGGGACATTCAGGAAGTATCACCCCGACTTGGGCTTGGCCGCCACCTCGGAGCAGTGGCTGCGCGAAGCGGCCAATGCCGCTAAGGAAGTGATAGATGCCGGGCAGTACCGCATATACAGCACAGGCAATCCAGATACGGATTATCGTAAGCTGTTTACCAGTGAAGACCCTGTGTCCGAAGAGATTCTATGGGCCATCGTATATAACAACGCCCTCCGCAAATGGCATGATGTAACCTGGCGGTTCAACAGCGCAACCTTTGGATCGCGGTGGGGACTCAACAAGCAGTTTGTTAATACCTACCTGCGTACCGATGGATCCCGTTTTACCGATGTGGCCGGATACGATACCATCCAGTTCGTCAGGGAAGTGGCGGGCCGCGACCGGCGCCTATCGCAGACCATCCGCACCTTGGGTTACAAGCGGAGTGATGGATCGCCCGCACCCGCTAATTTCGGCTATACGTTTACGGGTTACCACATCCATAAGTTCAGCTTAGACGACCGGAGACTAGACGGAACCGCAGAGTCCTACAATTCCATTACCCTTATTCGTTACGCTGAAGTACTGCTTAACTACGCGGAAGCCAAATCCGAGCTGGGCGAGATGGATGCTAACATCTGGGGTCAAACCATCGCCATATTACGGAATAGGGCAGGAGTAAACCCGGCTGCGCCTACACAGGCAGACAATTACCTGCAGGAAGTGTATTTCCCCGAGATTTCGGACCCGTACTTGCTGGAGGTAAGGCGCGAACGAGGTATCGAACTCGTTTACGAAGGATTGCGTTACGCTGACCTGCTGCGCTGGCGCAAAGGACACCTGCTGGAAATGCAGTGGAAAGGCATTTACGTGCCCGGAAAGAACATCCTGATGGACTTGGACGGCAACGGTACGCCTGATGTCGCTTTTGTTGACAAAGCGCCCACCACTAACGTAGTACCGGGCGTGGTCTATTACCTAGTCGATGGCAATGCTTCCAGGTTGTCCGAGGGCGACAAGGGCCATATCACGTGGCGGGATGACGAGAATCGTGTTTTTGACGAGAAGAAGTATTTTAGGCCCATATCGAACGCTGATATCGTCTTAAATAATAACTTGCAACAAAACCCCGGCTGGGATTAAAATCCTTATCATGCTGAAATTTTTTAAATCACTATACCCTATGGCAAGCACAGTGCTTGCCTTAGGGCTTTTTTTGTTCCATGCCACATCCGCTTGCGGGCAAGAACCGCCGGCATTCCAATTGATGTCCTACAACATACACCACGGCACGGATGCCAGCAACCAGGACCGGTTAAGGGAGATGGCCGATTTTATCCGGCAGTCTGGTGTTGCTGTCGTCGGTCTGCAGGAAGTGGATAGCGTCTGCACCCGGTCGGGAGGTATTGACCAAGCGGCATACCTGGGCCAGATCACCGGGATGCACCACGTTTTCGAACGGCACTTCGCTTTCCAGGGTGGCGCTTACGGACTGGCCATCCTGTCGGCATTTCCTATCGTCGATGTGGTAGCCTCGCGGCTTCCCGTACAATCCGATAATCCCGATGCATCGGTTGTACTGATGGTGGCTACCTTGGCCGTATCCGATCGGGATACCATTAACGTGGTCAACGTTCATATGGATTACCGGGCGCAGCCCTCGCGGCTTCAGCAGAGCCAACTGATGGTCCAGCGGTTGAAAAACAGCGCCTACCCCCTTATTTTGATGGGAGATCTCAATGCGCAGCCCCATGCGCTTGAAATTGCCGAGCTCCTCGAAGGACTCCAACTGACCAATACAGACACGCCCGATGCATTTACGTTCCCGGCAGACTCGCCCAACCGAAAGATCGACTACATCCTTGTCGACGGTGCATTCGAGGTGCTAGGTGCTTCCGTGCCTGCCTATACCTATTCCGATCACCTGCCTGCGGTGGCCGAGGTACGGCTAAATCCGCCGAAGCAAGCATTCCGTGTCACGCCATACCTGTTGCCGGCTGATCAAAATGGAGGCTTGCGGCTCAACTGGTTCACCGAAGCCTCCGAGCCCGGCGAGATATGGCTCTGGGAAACCGGCGGGCAGGATACCTTAAAGTTCCAAAGCTCGCCTGGCTATGCCCACGAGTTGAATTATTCTGACTTGGAAGAATCCGAGCGAGCCGATTTTCCGGATATGTTCCGTGGCCCCAACTGGAAACACACGGTCAGTTTACAGCGTTTGCCCGCACGCACCCACTACCAATACCAAGTGGTACAGTCCGATGGGGTTTACCGCGACTCCTTGGTTACACCCCCAGCTCCCGGCACGCGGCAGTCCCTGCGCTTTGTGGCTATTGCCGATAGCGAAACTGATCCGGAAGGACGTATTACCCATCGAAACTGGGTGCCCGGCCCCCAACACCCCAGCAGCACGGGGCGGCCCGAGGGGAGGGATACCTACTTGCTGACCGAAACCCGGGGCTTCATCGATAATCTGAAAGCGATTCGCGTACAAGACCCTGCATTTATCCTGCTCGCCGGGGATATTGTACAGGGTGGGGCATACCAACGTGCGTGGGACGAGTTTTTCCGGCACATGTCCGGGGCTTACGACAACGTGTTGGGCAGCGTACCGCTCTTGCCCGCGATCGGGAACTGGGAGAATTTTGGCGCCCGAAACGGCGGCTACCAGCCAGATGCCATAAGGCGGTCGCGCGCAAAGTACAAAGCCTATTTTCCCATGCCCGACAATCAGAGTGCACGGTATCAAGATACCTACTACCGAGTGGACTACGGCCCGGTTACCATTTTGACACTGGATTCGTCCAACGGCCTGCCCGATGACTCGGATAACGATACCAACATCAATATCAATGTGGCGGACTATCCCGGTGACGATCTTCCAGATATCAATCCCGGTTCGGAGCAATGGCGCTGGGCAGAGCGGCAGCTTCGTGAAGCGCGGGCGGCCGGACAGGTAATTTTTGTGCAGTTCCACCACGTTCCCTATTCCAGCGGCGGGCATATCCTGCCGGTGAGTATGGAGGGCAGCTCCGGACAGGCCGGTGTGCCCATGCGCCAGTATACGCCGCTATTCAGCCAGTATGGCGTGGTAGCTGTTATTTGCGGGCATAACGAGTCGTTGGAACACTCCGTCGTCGACGGCGTACACTTCTGGGATGTAGGTATTGCCGGAGACGGCTTCGGTATTCCGGGCGACGACAAAGACCCGCGGCGCCATAACGAATACAGCCAGTGGATTGCCCACCGGCATGCCTTGGAGCATTGGGACGGGAAGCAGCTGATAGATGGGGGTAAACATTACGGACACCTGCTAATCGATGTACTGCCCCAAGATGAGGGATTTCGCGTCAGAATGGAGCCTTACCATGTGTTTCCGGTAACCAATACCTCAGGTGAGGTGGTCCATACTGAGCTGCGCCCCTTTAACCATGCTGTCGAGGTGTTTGTGCCTTAAGCAGCCACGGGTTTCAAGGGTTGGACAGCACGGCTGTCAGCATGCGGTTAGGCTTCTCACATCGTTGCACTCCGTTCGAAGTGACGTGCTGTGTGGATAATTTACGTCTTCGTTATTTCGAGGCAAGACAACGCCCTCCATATCCCGGGCACAAGTTAAGCCTGCCAACGGCCCTTACCCCGAAACTCGCGCCAGCGGGATGATACGTGGAAAATTTACGTCTTCGTCATCGATGAGGAGGGGCGACGAAGAGAAATCCAAGAGCTATCGCGTTGGCCAGCACGGCTGTCAGCATGCGGTTAGGCCTCTCACATCGCTGCACTCCGTTCGAAGTGACGTGCTATGTAGATAATTTCCGTTCTCCGTTATTTCGAGGCAAGACAACGCCATCCATATCCCGGGCACAAGTTAGGCCTGCCAAAGGCCCTTACCCCGAAACTTGCACCAGCGGGAAATCAACGATCACCGAATCACCGACTTACGACTTACGACTCAACGAATCAACGAATAGGCGAATATGCGAATATGCGAATGAGCGAAAAAACGACTCAACAAATCACCGACTCACTAGCCAGCGACTACCAACCCTTAATCGCGCCGCCCTTAAACGCTCGCTCGGCCGCTTCCTCGACCTCCGCAGACTGGTAGGCCTGAACGAATTTCTTGATTTTTTCTTCGTCCTTATTATCCTCACGGGCGACCACCAAGTTCACATAGGGCGATTCCTTGTCTTCCACGAACAGGCCATCGCGCGTGGCGATCAGACCGATCGGTGTCGCGAAGGTGTTATTGATAATCGCGATGGTGACATTCCGGTCGTCGAGGGCGCGGGGCAACTGGGGTGCTTCCAATTCCATGATTTTCAGCTTCTTTGGATTGTTCACAATGTCATTGACGGTGGGCAGCAAGCCAACATCCGCCTTTAACGTCAGCAATCCGGCATCCTGGAGTAGGAGCAGGGCACGGCCGCCGTTGGTGGGATCGTTGGGAATGATCACCGTATTTCCGTCCTGTAATTCTTCGACGCGCTGGATTTTCTTGGAATACCCGGCAAGCGGAAAAACGAAGGTATTGCCCACAATGGCA
>CAYUIZ010000089.1:0-12610 GCA_964444885.1 uncultured Sphingobacteriaceae bacterium
AAGTCGGTACGCGCGCTGCGATGGGACTACGCAACCCAGCGATTACTATGGATTGGCGGCTTCAATAAGCACGCGGACGAGTGCCTCGGGCATGCTCATTTGGGGGTTGTGGTCGGCGATCATAGTCACCATTGTCCAATGCCGGGCCTCGGCGCGTTTCGCAAAGTAGTGGAATGAATCTTCTTCCGGCTTCCGGCCTTCATCCACCGTAAGAATATAGGTGGCCGGCAGGGCTAGTGCGGCCGGTTTTTTATACGAGACGGGTTCGGTAAACGTCTTGAGCGACTGGGGTACGTCACGGGGCATCGGATCCGTGTCGCGTACCCATGCCGGCTTGATGAAGCCGTCGCCAGCGCCGGATTCGGGACCGGCTTGCCCGCCTGGACGTGCCGCAATGGCGCTTTGGCCGTCATTGGGCACGAACGCATCGAGGTAGACCAAGCGCTTGATCCGTCCCGGAATACTGTCGGCTACGCCGGTAATGACCATGCCTCCATAGCTGTGTCCCACCAAGACGATGTCATGGAGGTCTTCAAACAGCACGGTATTCACGACATCGAGCACGTGGGTAGACAGACCAATATCCGGGGTGGCTAAATGATGGCGTTCCCCCTGCCCGGTAAGGGTGGGCCGATACACGCGATGGCCGGCTTCCACCAGCAGTTCGTCCGTCTTTTTGAAAGACCAGCCACCGCCCCAGGCACCGTGGACGATGACAAAGGTCTCCTGCTGCTGCGCAGCGACGGGCGCTACCCGAGTCATCGCGAGGATGAAGACAGCCAAGAGCGCTAAAGCGTAGTGCCGGACGTATGAGGGGGTGTTTTTCATGCCGTGTGTGTTTGTGGTTGATCGCGCGATCAGCTTCCCAGTGTCAGCGCCTTGAATTCGCGGGTGAGCGCCGTCAGGGACTCTTCTACGCCCATGCGTTCCAGCGAAGAAGCGCCCACAAAGCCATGCGCATCGGTGCGGTCCAGAATCACGCGCACGTCGGCCGGGGTATTGATCGGGCCGCCATGGGCGAGGAAGAAAATATCGGGGTTGGCCGCGCGCGCCGCATCGATAATCGCCTGCGTGCGTTCAACCGCGAAGTCCATGTCGACGGTAGCCGATACCACCCCCACCGATCCGCCGACGGTCGTGCCCACATGGGAGATAATCGCGTCCGCACCCACGTCTGCCATTTGTTTCGCTTCCTCGGCCGTAGCGACATACACGACCGTAAATAGGTCCATTCTGCTTGCGATACGGATCATTTCGACTTCCTTGGCGAAGCCCATCCCTGTTTCTTCCAGCACGTTGCGGAAGTGGCCATCGACGATGGAGTGAGTGGGGAAGTTGTTGACACCCGAAAAACCCATGTCTTTGACTTTGAGTAAATGATGCCACATCCGGCGACGGGGATCCGAACCGTGCACGCCACAGATGACGGGAACTTCTTGCACGACGGGCAGTACTTCGAACTCGCCAATGGAAAGCGCCTCAGCGTTGGCATCGCCATAGGCCATTAAGCCCGCCGTTGATCCGTGCCCCGCCATGCGGAATCGTCCGGAGTTGTAAATGATAATCAGGTCGGCACCGCCCCGCTCGATAAATTTAGCGCTGATGCCCGTGCCGGCACCGGCAGCGATAATCGCCTTTTTATCGGCAAGTGTTTTTTGAAGGCGTTCACGTACTTCTTGTTTCGTATAGGGGTTGCCTACCCCGGTCCATGGGTTTGCCATTTTTATGCTGTTTTATGTTTGTCAGATGTAAAATCAGGACACTCGCATTGAAAACTAGTCGTCATTGCCTGCAGTAGGCAGGCGAGGCTGCGTTTGGGCAACCTTCGTTCCAACCCGCTTCCTGACGCTCTCGCTCGCAATGATGACATTTTTTTATTCTAACGCGTTGGCCCTGGTTGTCAATATGTGGTGTTTTGCGAATGTCGGGAAGTTTGCCAACATTCACAAGTTTATTTGCCCCTTAGGCCGAAACGGTGTGCAGCCATCCGTTCCAATAGGGCGGACACAGCTTGCTGCGCAAAGCTTTCGTCATTAATATGCGCATCGATTTCGCGGACTTCCACGTGATGGGCAGCCGCCGTTTTGATGGCCTCGAAAAGCGCTTGGTTGGCTTCTGGAAAATGGAAGATACCGCCCGTATCATCGATCTGCGACAGCCCGCGAAGCGGCAGGAGGATGGTCGCGCCGGCAGGCGCGGGATTGAGCTTGCCCGCCAATGTTTTTCCGAGTTCGCGGTTTTCCGCCTCGTCGGTCCGCATCAACGTGACATCCGGCGCCCAGCTGTACAGCCTGCGGTGTTGATAGCGGGATGGCACCGTGTCCGGCTGGGCGAAATTGACCATGTCCATGCATCCGGGTGCCACCACTTGCGGGACTCCGTGTGCTGCGGCGGCCCGCAGGCGGTCGGGGCCTGCACTGCATACACCGCCACACAGCTCGTCGGCCAGTTCGGTGGTTGTGAGGTCCAGTACCCCCTCGAAACAGTTTTCGTAAATCAGCGATTCCATGGTTTGACCGCCTACACCATTGGCATGGAAAACAAATACTTCATATCCTTCGGCTTCAAGCAAGGCGGTGCACGCAGTGATGCAAGCGGTCGTGTTGCCAAACATCGAGAGGGCTACCCGGCCTTTGCGGGCTTGGGCTTGGGGGTCGGCTTCGGTGGCATTTGCCATCGCGCATATTGCGGCTGCCGACTGCCTGATCAGCCGCCTGCTAATGCTGTTCAAGCCGGCCACGTCCACCACGGATGGGATGAGGGTAATGTCTTTGCTGCCCACTTGTTTGGACAGGTCTTTGGAAGCAACGGTGCTCAAGCATACTTTGGGGACACCCAACGGCACGGCCTGCATGGCCGCAAGCGCTAAGAAGGTGCCACCGCCACCACCCATGCCAATCGCCGCTTTTAACTTTCCCTCAGCCACCAAACGAGCCATCACGTTGGCCGCCCCGCGCCCCATGACCTCGATGGCGTGGCCGCGGTCGGCTTTTTGCCGTAAGGCAGACAGGCTGCTGCCTCCCGCTAGGGCTATGTCGTCGGCTTCGATATCCACCGGGAAACGATCCGTACTGCCCCTAAGTCCCGCGTTGATGGTGATTACTGATTCGCCATGGGACAACAGACAGTCGCGCAAGTAGGCGAAATCCGCCCCCTTGGTGTCAAAACACCCCAGCATAACAATCGCGCGGTCCTGCTTATCCTGATCGTCGTTTGTGTTCATGCTTTTCTTTCCTCGTAAAAATGCTTGAAAGGCAAATTGCGTCTCGAAAGATGATCGCACCTCGATGCCTTGGCGGTAAATATACGGAAACACCCGATCATCACACAGTTTCCGGCACGGTCTATCCTTTCCAAATCCCCTAAAAATGTGTTATATTAGCGTTTTTTGGCATTTCAATGTCATTCTTGAATTTCTGGTATTAGCATAAATAGGTATGGCTGGACATAGCAAATGGGCAAATATTAAGCATCGGAAGGGTGCGCAAGACAAACGGAGAAGCAAGCTGTTCACCAAAGTGCTCAAGGAGATCGCCGTGGCGATTAAAGAAAACAACAAAAACGGAGATCCCGATAGCAACCCCGCACTGCGGAATGCGCTTTCCAATGCGCGAGGCGTCAATCTGCCTAAAGAGAATATCGACCGCGCCATTAAGAAGGCAACCGGTGCCGATGCCGATCATTACGAGCAACTGACGTTTGAGGGGTACGGACCGCATGGCATCGCCTTTTATATCGAGTGTACGACCAACAACTCCAACCGGACGGTAGCAAACGTTCGCTCCATATTCAATAAGAACAACGGGTCCTTGGGTACGAATGGGTCGCTGGAGTTCCTTTTTGACCGCAATGGGGTATTCACGTTGCTGAAGGAGTCGCTCGACTGGGACTTAGAGGAACTGCAGCTGGAACTGATCGAAGCTGGCGCGGTGTCGTTTGAGGATGAGGAAGAAATATTTATCATTTACACCGCGTTTACCGAATTCGGGAACATGTCGACGAAGCTGGATGCCCTGGGCATCAGCGTGCAGAACGCTGAATTGCAGCGTATTCCCCTCGACACCAATGTGCTTGAACTGGAGCAGGCCAAGGACATCCTCAAACTCATCGACGCGTTTGAGGACGACGACGATGTGCAGAACGTTTTCCATAATATGGAGCTCACGGACGAACTGATGACGTTGCTATAGGCGGGCGTTGCGTTACGCACGGGCAGCGCTGAAAATAAAAAAGGCTGGACTTCAATAAATTGTACTTACCTTTGTGGCAAGTAATATATAATTTCATTTAATACCCCAATGCCATGCAAGAAGGCACAGTAAAATTTTTCAACGAAACCAAAGGTTTCGGATTTATCACTCCCAAGGACGGCGGACGTGAAGTTTTCGTCCACTTAACCGGACTGGTAGACTCCATCCGTGAAAACGATGAGGTTTCGTTCAATGTCGAGCAAGGCCAAAAAGGCCCGAACGCAGTAAATGTTAAATTGATCTAATATCATTTTTCAAATATTGTCATGCCAGCCGCGATCCTTCGCGGCTGGTTTTTTAAATCTACTCCCAACGTACATCGCCGCCCCAGGATGTTAAAAGAAGTTAAACCGTTCCTCAATTTGCTGTTTCCCCTTTAGATTACGGTATATTCGGGCACACAACCTTCAACACGAATTTTTCCGTATGTCAAAAGTCAGTTTCAACAATATCAACAAGCCTTTCGCAAGCGCCCTTAAGAGCCGTGTAAACGGGTATTTCAAAACCCACAATATTGCGAATACAGGGAACAGAAACCTGTACGTCAAAAGCGTCGTCCTCGTATGCACTGCGGTAGGCATCTACCTAGCGCTTCTTTTCTTAGCCCTCCCGGTCTGGCTTTCAATCGTACTGTGCATGCTGTTTGGCATTACGCTGGCGACGATCGGATTCAACATCATGCATGAGGGTGGCCATCAGAGCTTTTCTCAAAAGTCGTGGCTGAACAGTATTTCCGCTTATTCGCTCAACATGCTTGGCGGCACGATATATTTTTGGAAGCAAAAGCACAACATTAATCACCATACCTATACGAACGTAGATGGCCTTGACCATGATATCGACGTCAAGTTTATGCGCATGCATGCCGACCAGCCCCACAAGTGGTTTCATCGATTTCAGTTTGCTTATTGGTTCCTTCTGTACGGGATTTCCTATATCGCATGGGTATTCTATCAGGATTTTGAGAAATATTTTTCGGGACGGATGGGCCCCCAGGCAGAGCGCAAGGCGATGCCCGTGCGTGAGCATTTGATTTTTTGGGCGACCAAGCTCGGTTACATCGGTGTTTATTTGGTCGCACCCATTATTTTCGTGGGCTGGCTGCCAGCTATCGTGGGCTGGCTCATCGTGGGCGTTTCCTGCGGATTCTGCCTGGCCGTGGTATTCCAGTTGGCACACGTGGTCGAGAGCACCCAGTTTCCGGTTGCTGACGCGGATTCCGGCAAGATTGAACAGGAGTGGATGGTTCACCAGTTGAGTACGACAGCGAATTTTTCGACCGGTAACCGGTTGGTTTCTTGGTTGCTAGGTGGCCTTAATTTTCAGGTAGAGCACCATCTTTTTCCCCGGATTAGCCACGTGCATTACCCCGCCATCAACAAATTGGTCAAGCAGACCTGCGAGGAGTACGGCGTAGTTTACTTAGAGCACCGTACAATGGGGCAGGCATTCCTTTCCCATCTCAGGCATATATACAGGTTAGGCCGCGCCGCATAAGCAACGCGGCTCTATAGCCGCAAGGCCAATTCTATTAAATCAGTTGCGTGGGCTAGCGTTCGCTAGTGGAGTTCAGACGTGGATAGCGCGCTATTCGCTGGCTTTTTCCTCAGTTTTCTCCTCAGTTTTCTCCTCGGCTTTTTCCTCAGTTTTCTCCTCGGCTATCGTCTCATCAATTTTACGAACGGCAGAAGCCTGCATGCCGCGCGGACTCCGCGTAGGTGTGTAGGTTACTTTGTCGCCTTCAGCTAGGGGGCCAGCTGCATCGTTGATGTGCACGAAAAGCCGTTCGCCGGTCACCGAGTTGTTGATGAAGCCGTATCCTTTGGATGGGTCGAAATAGCTGACCTTACCGGTTGGCGGGGTGTTGTCTGCGGTAGACTGCCGGGAGTTGTCCAAGTCGATGTCTTCCGCGGCAATTTCCTTCTTCTTGCTCGGGTCGGGTGGCGTAGACGAAATGTTGCCGTTTTCGTCAACGTAAGCGATCATATCGTCCAAGCTCTTCGCTTTGGGTTCTTCCATGCGCTTCTCATCCCTGCGCAGTTGTTTTTCCTTCTTCTTTTGCAGTTTCTTTTTCTGTCTTTCTTTTTTGCTAAATGTTTCTTGTGATCTTGCCATTTGATTGATTTCGTGTGTTCGCTCCGAATGGTCGGCCAAAGGTGGTTAGTGTGATGCCATTGAAGGGTAGTAGTCTGGAAGGGGCCGCTCGCGAAAAACGGCAATTCGTTCGCTTTACCACCCGGCATTGACGCACGGAAAACACCAATATCCTGTCGAAATTAAACCCAAGAGGAGCGGATACATCAAAGATACGATTTTTGCGTCATATTCCCTAATAACAACGATGGCCCGCCGAGTGAATATTGGGCGGCTTCCGAGGGCTAAATCACGGTTTCCCGCGTCACAGTCCCGATAAATCGCGGATAGGGAATGATCCCGCCCACGAAAAAAAATCCAGGATACCGCAGCGGCCAAGTGGGACGCGTGCATTTGGCGGTGCCGACGAAAAAAAAGGCCGTCCCAATCGCGACGCTTGTCACTTTCAGAACAGCCCTTGGGGTGTGTAGCGTGTTTAGCGGCTGCAGTCCGCAGTCCAGGTGCCGCCGCTATTAACAACGAGCATATTGAGCGAGCTAGCCGTGATCGTGATTCCTTCGAGACCGTCGCCGATACTGACGTGCGTGTTGTTGTCACCTTCGCGGAATTTCACGCCCGTAATATCGGGAATGCCGCTCCCGAAAAGGAACGAATAGCTGTCGCCCACTTTAGCGACGGTGACGCGTCCGTCCTCGTCGACGATGGTCTCTTCGCCATCGGTAAACGAAATGGTGCCTTCATAGGTGCCAACAAACAGATCCGTGTCAGCGGGGTCTGTGTCTTTTTCGCATGATACCATAAACAGCATAGACACGACGACCAATGCTCCCATCATTTTCATTACATGTTTCATAACGTTCTCGTTTTGTTTCTACAGAAAGGATTGCAAAGAAAATACCAAACCACTGTCTGTCGTATTTTTCCGGTTGTTGTTTATGATGCGTAAATTACTGTTATTCAGTTGAGGTTGGTGTGCGCATGTGCCGCGTTCGGGCAACACTTTAGGGCCTGCTTACAGGGCGTTCCTACGTGTGCATATCCGCCACAATGTGGTGCTTGCCCTACACATTGAACGGGTCTGTGGTGCATGAGCTCGTCGTGTAATATCCCTGATTTTCGTGGTTTCACGCGTGGTGCCGACTACGTAAATTTGCGATGCTATATAAACGCGTCTAACTATGAGGTTTGCTGCTTTTGTCGTCCTTTTTGTTGCTTGGTGCCTTCCTGCCTTGTGCCAGGAACACCCGTGGGTATCTTTCGATCGTATAGGCTTTGGGATGTCCGCCGATCTTTTTGAGGTCGCCAAAGACGGCAAGCATTATGTCTACCACGCAAAAAGCGGTGTGGTTGCCGATGCGACGGGAAACAGTGCGGCCGACATGACGGTCGTGATGAAGGACGGGCGATACGGGGTTATTCGCGATGACGGCGATTTGATTGTTCCATTCGAATATGACAATGTCTGGCTCGAGAACGATTATTCCGGGCAATGGTATCCGGATATGCCGTATCATTACAAATTCGTCAGGGTGGAAAAAGCCAGCCGGTATGGTTTGGTGGATGAAGAGGGTCGTATGATTGTACCCCCGCAATATGATGACATACGCGTGGTGAGCGTGCATTTTATCGCGTTTAGGGAAGGGAACCGCTGGGGGTGGATCAACCCGGAGGATGGCAAGGTCGTGCAGCCGCCGGTCTATGACGAAATCCGCCGTTCGCCCGACCCGGCTTTCGCTATGGTCGTAACGGGAGACAAGCTGGGACTCGCAAGGCGGGACGGAACGACGGTCATCCCAATGGAACATAAGGGATTCCTCAGGTTTGTGTACTCCAAGGAGGCTACGTGGGTGTGGGGCAACCGGATGGAAGCGGAGCCTGGCGTTACGAGCGACGTACTTTATGACTTGGACGGCAAGGTGCGGCTCTCAGGCTTCTCGGGCTTGGAATCCCTTTACCATGCTGATTTCATTAGGTTCGAAAAAGACGGACGCAAGGGTGCTGTGAATCCGCTGACCGACGAAATCGTCATCGAACCGGTTTACGAACGTATCGACGACGGGGTACGGGGTCGTTTTAAGGTGTCGAAAGACGGGCTATATGGCGTGTTGGACGAACAAGGCAAGGTCATTGTGCCTGTGGTTTTTTCAAAAATCGACTTTATCAATGTCGCTAACCAGACAAAAGCACCCGAGATGCGCCAACTTGCAAGCCCTAGGCACCCAACGCAACCCCACGATGAACGCCAAGCCGCGATACGGCATTATCGTGAGTATATGGATAGCCAGTCCTATTTCATCCGCGTAGAGCGCGATGGAGGCCACGGACTGCTCGATTGGTCCGGCACGGTAGTGGCCTCCCCACAGGATTATGACGCGGTTCAGCTGACCTTCCACAAGCATCCATATATTATTGCCCAGCAACGGGACAGCGGTCATCACGCGATTTTGGATTCAGCAGGAAACACCATGGATGTGTTCCCTTACGGGTTGCGGTCCGGCTATGAATACAACGATGCGGCCATCGCGTACGACGGGGCGATTGCGAATCGGTTTGTCGTGTTTCGTAGGCCAATATCAGCGGACAGTCACCAAGCTGAAATCAGCTTATATGATTTGGAAACGGGAAAAATGACGGTGCCCATGGCACGCCAGCACGTGGAGTGGATCAGCCAGGAATATTTCAAAGTCCGTGAATGGGACACACGTAAAATTAGTCTTTATACCCGCGAGGGAGCGTTGTTGTTTTCAAGCAACGGACCTGACGACCTCTCGTTGGTAGGCAGTAATCATCTCTTGTTACGCGAAGACCGGACGTATCGGTTGGTCAATATGGAAGGTGATACGTGCTACGAACATCCAGACTGGAGCGAGGGCCGCACATTTGCGCGACAGTTGTTTCCCCGTCCCGAAAGCGGGCAATCAGGCGTATTCCACCATGGGATGATGAAGCTACATGAACAAGGAGCCAACGTGTTCGTCAACGAACGGTGCCAGGAGGTTGGCTTTGAGGACTACGATGCCGTGGATGATTTCTATATGGGAACAGCCTTTGTCGCCAAGGAAGTTCCCAGCGATGATGACTATCGCAGCTACGAATACCGCTACGGGATGATTGATGTCGGCGGCAACGAAATCTATCCCGTTGAGTGGGAGGCTATTTCGGGATTTCGCGGCAACGACCAGTGGCGCGAGGTAGTGAAAGGAGGGAAACGGGGCCTAGTTGACCGCCAAGGCAACTACGTACTGCAGCCCGTTTACGACTACATCGAATCGCCGGGGGACAGACCATATTTCGAAGTGAAAAAAGATGGAAAAGTGGGTCTTGTTGCTCGGGACGGAAGCATCGTTCTGGAGCCCCAGTTCGAACGCCTTCGCAAAAACCACGAAGGTAGGGACCGCACCTGGCCGGTCATTGCCGAAAAAGGCGATGGCGTTTTCGTCATCGATGAGCAGGGGCATTACTTGCCCGTGCGCGCCGAAGCATTCACCTATTAGCCATTTTAAACAAGCCGTTTTCTTATGCAACCTATCATGCAGCGCGTTATCCTCTTTGGTTTTTTTGTGCTCATCGCCGCCACAAACACTGCACAAACTAAGGTCGAAAACGAACCATCCACGCAGCAAGCTACCCGCTTGGGGGTATTCCGTAACGGTTGGGCGTATGTTTCCCGAGACGGCGACGCGTTCTACATGAATACCCAAGGCGAAAAGATACGGACATGGGGCCCCAACGCCGCTGGGTTGGGCGATGCATTTGCTATTGAAAAGTACGGACAGGAATTGGCGGCACATCCGAATGCCCTGCGGGAGCCGGTCATCGGATTCGAGCAAAACGGCTTGCGTGGCATCCTGAATCCCAAAGGGGAGATACTCATCCCGGCCGCATATAGCGATGTGACGGTAGAAAGCGCGCAGTTCTGGACGCTCCATAAGGCGGGGAAAAAGGCGCTTTACTTGCCTGATGGCACAGTCACCGCCTTCTTTGACGACATTCGGTTTTTGGATGGGGTTTATTTTGATGTCAAGACGGGAGACGACTGGCACCTCTACCACCATCCCAGTGCGCACATCGTTACCCAATCTGGCTACGAAGGCTTTGATTATTGCGGTGGATGCGGTTCCCGCTCGCCCTATGTTTACGCAAAGAAGAACGGCAAGTGGGGCATCATCGACTGGGATGAAAATGTTTTAGTCCCTTTCGTGTATGACCACGCGCACCGCCACATGCGCAGCGATAATTGGGTAGCGTCATTCTCGAAGAATGGCCAGCCCCTTATCGTACATATTCCCACAAAACAGGAGTTTGATGGCGAGGCCGAACTGGTGTCCGGGGCGCTCATCGCCCGGCAAGACGGAAAGTACGGGGTTTACAACCCGAGGGGCGAGCTCGCTATTCCGTTTGCCTATGACCGGATCGAAGCACCGAACGACAATCACTTCCAGGGCTACTATGGACATTATCTTGTTGTCGAAACAGCCGGTCTTAAAGGACTGGCGTGTTCCGACGGGGAAATCGTCGTGCCAGCCGAGTACGACGACGTGAAGGTCTACGATGATTACGTCGTCGTGCGGAAGGGGAGTCTCACGTCGTTGTTCGTACGCGGCAGTTCCGAACCGCGTTTGCAGGTCGAGCATGGGGAGATTGCCCATGTCAACAGCTATTTTTATTCATCCGGAAGCAGGGGTCTTGCGATCTTCACGGTGAAAAAGCAAGCCTACTACGGGTTGTACTTTGCCGAATCCGGCGTATTTATCGAACCCGGATTTTATGATATATCTTTGAAAAACAACGCCTATTTTCCGGATGGCGTAGTAATCGAAGCAGACCGTCAAGGCCAAAAAACACTCTTTGACACCAATGGCGACGCGATTTTGCCCTTTGGGGTGGAATCGTATGAAATGTATGACGTGGGGGGGCGGACGATGGTGTCCGTCGAGGTAGGGGGAAAGTGGGGGTTGTATGATGCCGAGAATAAAAAACAGATCATTCCTGCCCAATATTCCCGGTTTTTTCATCAACTGGGAGACGCTTCATCGCGCTTAATCCGGACCGCACTGCAAGAAGGCGGACAGCCGAGTCGCTATTTCGTCTACGATTACGAGGGCAATGAGGTCATTCCGGACCCACTCGTCAGCATAGAACCCATTGACAGCACCTATTACTTGATTGTGCGAGACAACGAGGGACAGAAACAGTATGCGGTTTTTAATAAGAATACCCGCACCCTGGAGCCGTTACCCTATCCGATGGTGAGCCTGTCGTCTTCACCGCGCCTGCTGGTGGTATTCGAAGACTCGCTCGTGGGGAAGCTCTATGATGTGGCCGCGCGTAAAACGCTCAAACGGAAGTATGACGTGTCTATGTTTATCGGTGAGGTGCTGGTACACGATGATCCCGATTCGGATGACGTGCCTTGGGAGCTTTCTTACTTTTCAAGGGGCTTTGCCCAGGTACGAAACGGGAAAGGGTGGGCCGGTATGATCAACGAGAAGGAGAAGGTGGTTGTCGAACCTAAGTTCGGTCAGGTGATCATGATTTCAGGGCAGTACGCGCTTGTGACCGAAGTGGAACCTCATACGGGGCGGATGTCTTCGTATTATATTGGGCTGGACGGTGAGCGGGTCTTTCCCGACGAATATGAGGTAGACGATATGTTTTTTTTCTTTACAGAGGACTATGCGGCGCCGGTGGTGACGCTTCAACGGGCCGATAATCCAACGCTGGTCGGCCTTGGTAACCTCGAAACCGGCAACATGCTTACCGAACCGGTGTACAGCAATATTATACCGGTGTATGGCCGGCCCCTTCTGTTGCTGATGCAGGATTTTGAAGATGAGGACCGCTTGTATAGTACCATCCGAAAACACGGGCTGGCAACGAAAGACGGGGAAATATTGTTCGAGCCCATTTTTGACGAGATCGCTTTGGATGAAAGCTCGTACGACCGCTCGGTCGATATATTTCCCCTTCTTGTGCGTGAAGGCGAGAAGTGGCGGTATATCAATGCCGACGGCAGTTATTTGCCTTTCGAAGGCGATGGCAGGCTGTGAGCAGGCGGTCTGTTGCGCCGGTTTGTTGCGCCTTTAAACGGCGCGGAGGTACCTAGTCCTTGGTTTCAGACTCAAAAAAAACGCGGATCCCGAACCCCGAAAGTCCGAAATCCGCGTCGTGCTCGCGTTGCCTAAGCGCATCCAGCGCGAGACAATACCGATCGGGTGCACGACAAATCCTCACAAACCCGTGGTTGGTGTTGTCACCGACCACTT
>CAYUIZ010000090.1:0-12526 GCA_964444885.1 uncultured Sphingobacteriaceae bacterium
TTTCGGGACTGCAATATTCGGAACTTTCCCATTAAAAAACAAAAAAAAGTACAAAAATTCCGCATTAAAACACAATCCATTCATTATCAATATCTCCAACAGCCAACCGTATCGATTAAAACAAAATATAACCGATAGATAGGTTGAAAGCGCTTAGGTCAAACGTCCTTCGCTGGAAACGAACCTCGGTCACCGTACCACTATCCGGCTCAGGCAGTTCGATTTCTTCTTCATAGCGCTCGCGGAGGATGGGCCTAAAAATCTCATAACCACCCCTAATGAAAAAACGCTGGTACTGCACCTTTACACCGAAGGCTGTGGAGAGCCCACTCCCTTTGATAAAGCTGTCCGAAGTAATGATATTGGGCCGGCCCTCGGAGTCGTGCCCTACAGTTTCGGCGTCATAGTTATTGACCCAGTTGTAGTTAAAGGACACGAACGGGAAAAAGCTCGTCTGTCCGCGAAAGTACGCATCGTAGCTAAACGTGCCCCCCAGGCGAATCTGCCGGAATTGCTCGTCGACGTTGCGTTCGATATTCCGCGAAAAAAACCGGATTCCTACCTGCGGCCGCAGACGCAGACGCAAATCTCGCCCCGTGGACAACTCAGCCCCAAGATCCAACATAAGGCCTGCCGGAAAATCCGACCGTAGGGTTTTCGCCTGAAACATGGACGCACCGCCCTCCAACTCCATGTTGACGGCCATCCGTGGCAAATCCTCCTGCGATGCCACACGTTCGCCACCGAGTAAGAACCCCGTCAGCATGCACACGGCTACGCTATGCCTTAAACTTCCCATATCCGTAAAGCTACATCAAAACGCCGGTTAATAACGAAGCCGCGACGGAAAAATAGATAATCAGCCCCGTGACGTCGACCAAGGTAGAAACAAAGGGCGTCGATGACGCGGCAGGGTCGGCGCCAAACCATCGGAGGATAAACGGCAACATCGACCCCACCAGCGATCCCCACATCACGATACCGACCAAGGAAATACTGACCACCGCTGCGATCAGAAACCAGTGTTCGCCATAGGTATGCGAGAATGCTTCCCAAGCGTAGATGCGGACAAATCCAAGCACGCCCAGTATCAGTCCCAGCCACAGGCCGGAGATGATCTCGCGCTTCATCACGCGCCACCAGTCAGCCAGGGTCACCTCACCCAAGGCCATGGCCTGTATAATCAGCGTAGATGCCTGCGAACCGCTGTTGCCCCCGCTAGACATAATCAACGGGATGAACATAACCAGCATCACGACACTCACCAATTGGCTTTCGTAGTGCTCCATCACCGTCGCGGTCAGGAGCTGCCCGAAAAACAGCACGACCAGCCAGCCAGCCCGCTTCTTGATCAGGTGCATGATGGACACATCGAGGTACGGTTCGTCTAGGGCTTCCGTACCACCGATCCGCTGCATGTCTTCGGAATATTCTTCGTTGGCCACCCAGAGAATATCGTCGACCGTCACAATCCCCAGCATGATCCCCTGCTCGTCGACCACGGGCAACGCCACGCGGTTGTTCATCCGGAATATGTTGATCGCATCTTCCTGTGGGTCGTTCGCGTTGAGTGCGATGAGCCGGCCGTCTATGAACTGCTCAACGAGGGTGTCGGGGTCAGCGAGCAAGATGCTCCTAATCCGGATATCATCGAGCAGCTTTCCGTCCTTATCAATCACGTATAACACGTCGATGGTTTCGGATGCCTTACCGTACTTGCGCACGTGGTCCAATACACGCGTGATATTCCAATGCTCCTTCACCGTAATGTAATCCGGCGTCATCAGCCGGCCTACACTATCCTCGGGATAACCGAGCAGGGCGAGCGCTTCTTTTCGATCGGCCGGCGGCAACAAAATAATCAGCTGCTTGACCACGTCTCCCTTCAGCTCGCTGAAAAAGGAAGTCCGGTCATCGGGTGGCATTTCGTTGATCAGCCGGTGAATCCGGGGGCCGGACAGTTTCTTGAAAATACGGGCTTGCGTAGGGAAATCAAGGATGCCAAAAACATGGACCGCCCGGTTTACGCTTAGCGTTTCGATAAAGGTGGACCCATGCTCGGGAAGCTCGTCAATCAGCGCCTCTACGTCCGAGATATTCAACTCGTCCAGGTACGCCTGAAGTCGTTGCGGATCGCCCAGCGCTAAAACGTCTTTGGTCTCCTCTACCAGCATGTCCAAGTCTTCCATGGCCCCTCCTTTTATTTTTGAACACGAATCCTACATCGGTCGATAATTTTGCAGCAAAAGTCGCACTTTTAATTGAAAACTACGAACTCACTGCCAGATAAATATCAGGCCTTCTGCCAACCGATTCCACACAGGGAAAATACATACAAAAGGACTTTTCAACCATAACCACGTCGCGGACCCACGACAAAAAAGGACGGGAAACGTAGGCAGCGGGTATTCCACCAACCACCTAAAACCGTTGCGCAAACCGCTGTTTTCGGACACACCGCAACCCGATAAACCACGCGATGTGCTGCACGCCCTCAACCCACCCATAAACAGTATCGGCATACACCGAATTTATTTTCAAACGACAGACCAAACGAATCCTCGAAAAACAAGTCAATATGTCAGTATTTAAATTTACCAAACGTCGGGTCGACCGCGTAGAGGAAAACGCAAAAAACGAAGAGCCAATCGTCGGCGTACTCGCCGAAGCCGAAAGACGTCCGCGGCGAAACACAAGAACGACAGTCGCCCATACAACCCGACGTAAAACAGATCATCCATCCGGGACACGACCCCACGAAAGCAAAGACGCGCAGCAAAAAAACCAGTGCAAAAACATGAGCGTCGTTGCACGAAAAAGCAGGGGATAAGCCTACAAAATCGACACGCCCCTCAACGAAAGCACAGGCGTGTACGAAAAGCACGCACGTGTGAGGGAATGGTAGATATATTCAGTATATTTAAAGAAAATACGCAAAACATAGACGCGTAACATATTTATATATAATATTAATAATCAGTTAATGATATGACGCAAGTTAATTAATCACTATATATATAACTGTTTAGTTCCACAAAACATTACTACACTTTTTAGCATACCGACTTTTACCCAATGAAATACCTATTCAACCTATTATTAATCAGGACACAATTACTGTTTATATTACTGATAACTTCATATTCGGTTTTCGGGCAAATTTTCGACGTCGAACAGACACCGCCAGACATTAAATGGCGACAGATAAACACCGAAAATTTTCAGCTTATCTTTTCTGAGGAGTTCGAAAACGAAGCACAGGAACTGGCAACCAAGCTCGATGGCTTCATCCTCGCCACCGCTGCATCCTTGCAAACCAAACCCAGAAAAATATCGATCCTTCTACAAAACCGATTGATTGAATCCAACGGATTTGTACGCCTTGCGCCCCGGGGATCGGAGTTTTATACCACCCCACCCCAGCAGGGAGACTTCCAAGCCTGGCTGGATATGTTGGCTATCCACGAGCTGCGCCATGTTGTTCAAATGGACAAATTGACAGGAACATTACGAGCCCCATTTTTCGAGCAACTGGCCTTTGCGCTATACGGAATTATCTTGCCCGCTTGGTTTTTTGAGGGAGATGCTGTCGTTGCCGAAACCGAGTTGACGCAGAGCGGCCGGGGTCGCCTTCCCGCTTGGGAAATGCCTTTTCGTACAAACCTTTTGGAAGGCCGGCGCTTCACCTATCAAAAAGACTATATGGGATCATTCAGGGATATCACACCGGGATTTTACGAAATGGGATATTTCATGGTTGATAAAATGCAACGAGATTATGGGCCGGACTTTATCGAGTCGCTGATGACCCGCATGGGGCGCAACCTGATTAGGCCTTACAACTTCAGCCAGTCCTTGCGCAGGGCCACGCGACACAATACCCGGCAGTGGCATGCCGAAACCGTCAAGGAACTGGCGGAAAGATGGCGTTTGCAACAGGAAGAAAACAGCCCGGAAGCCTACCCCACGTTCCCACTCGTCCCCACCAGAAAACCCCAAAGCTGGCTCCTTCCACACCGGCTCCCCAATGGCGAAATACTGGCGCTGCACCGCAGCGCGGAGGCCGTGCCCGCACTGGTTTTACTGGACAGCAGCGGCAACCAAAAGCACCTCATCCATGTCGGTCGGCAGACGCATCCCAACTACGCCTACCGTGACGGACGGGTGGTGTGGGACGAGGTCCGCACGCACAGCCGCTACACGAAACAGTCCTACAATGTCATTAACATCTATGACCTCAAAACGAGAAAACATAGGCAGCTCACCCACCGTTCCCGACTCTTCTCCCCTACACTAAGTCCCGACGGAACGAAGGTCGCCACGGTCGAAATCGACCGGTCAAACCGCGTCAGCTTGGTGGTCTTAAACACCACCGACGGGACCGAAACCGACCGTTTTCCAGCACCGCAAAACGTGCTTTTACGAACCCCTTTCTTCGACGAATCAGGCACACGCATTGCCGCTGTCGCCGTATCAAACCAGGGCGCTACATTGGTGGAACTGGACCTTGAAACGGGGAATTATTCACAACTTCTGGATTGGGCAACACAGCAAATCGAACGCCCTGTCTACGATGAAGCGGACATAATTTTCAAGGCGCATACCAACGGAATCGACAATATCTACCGGCTAAACGGCGCAACAAGCAGCATCGTTCCCCTCACCAACGTCGCGTACGGCGCGTTTAATCCAGCGATAGATCGCGCCAACAATACGCTCCTGTTCAACCAATACCAAGTGGATGGTTACCGCATCAGCTGGAAAAAACTCGATGAAAGTACCATTCAGCACACCCCGAAAAACCCTGCTTTTGATTTAACGGCCAATAGGCGCCCGCTAACCGACTTTCACGGCAAAACGGCTTCAGACACAGTGGTTAGCGAAAAATGGGCGTCTACGCGCTACCATGAAGCCAAAAACCTGATCAACTTCCATAGTTTGTCGTTTTCAGACGGGAATCCAACGGATTTGTCGGACTTCAAAACGGGCATATACTGGTTGTCGGACAACCTGCTCAACACTATGCAGATCCGCATGGGGTACGATTACGATCCCGATATACGCACGCACAATTACGGTGCGTCCCTCACCTACCAGCGCTTCTTTCCCAAGTTTGCAGTTGCTTACCGCGACCGCGGCCAGGTAGGTACGGCCCGGATCCAGAACACGGATTCCCTGCTGGCGTTGCGCTGGCGCGAGCAGGTTACGACCTTGCGCATGGACGTCCCGCTGGTGTTTTACCGACTGAACCAAGTCTATACGACAGGCATCAGCATGGGGACCAGCTACACCCATCGGTACAGGCTAAACCGTCCCGAATCGGACGGCCGATTTCCGGATCACGTCGCCTTCCCGATGAGCTATCTCGCGTATTTCAACCGCAACAACCGCCGCAGCATGCTTGACCTAGCTCCCCGCTGGGGGCAAAACCTGAGCGCCACGTACCGTCATCTGCCCTTCGCAGGCAACGGGGATGGAAAGGCCTTTTCGTTTCGCTCCGCGTTCTATTTTCCGGGTATCGTCCGCAACCACAGCTTGCGCGCGCGTTTTAACTACCAATCGGTGAGCGGCATGTATACGGGACTCAACGAAATCCCGTTGGTCAGCGGTTTTGACCAGCTGCCGCCCAGCCTCGTGACAAACACGCTGCTCGTTGACTACCGCCTGCCGCTCGCTTATCCTGACTGGTCCATCGGACCCCTTGCCTTCATCAAACGCCTAAAAGGCATTCTATTTGCCGATTTCGAGAATCTCGGTGAGGGGCTGAGCCATCAGCCTAGGACATACGGTGCGGAGCTGCGGATGGACATGAATTTGCTTAGGTTTTACCTGCCGATATTCGATGTCGGGGCACGCTTGGTGATTGCGAACGATGCTGCGGCACCTCGCCGTGCCTTCGTCACCTACAGCATTGCGTACAGCTATTAGCGGACGATAACACGCCGATTGACGCACCGTCGGAGGTAATAAGGCGTAACATGAAAAAGACTGGATGCTGTGTTTGCTTAAGCGTTGTTTCCGGAACGCTTCGCGTGCTGGACCGCCGTGCTAAGCAACGCGTATAGCTGTTGCAATTCGGCCTCGCCATGAAGGAATTCGAGGTGCTTCTCCATCGTTATTTGGTCACCACGGATCGCTGGTCCCGTCTGCGCCTCGGCGGGGGGCAGTGCCATTACTTTCTGTGCCGTTTCGGTCACTAAAGGTTTAATTAGGTCGAAAGACAGGCCATTTCGCTGCAGCAAGTCGGCCGCCACGGCGTAGAGATGGTTCGTAAAGTTGCAGGCAAACACGGCCGCCACATGCAGGGAAAGACGCTGGACGGAATCGCAGGGGAATACCACGCCGGAGATGCTTCGGGCCATCGACTCCAGCTGGGCCATGCTCGGCGCGTCACCCGCCTCCAAAGCCAGCGGAATGGACGCAAAATCCACCGTCTTGCCCTTCGAAAAGGTCTGCAGGGGATAAAACACGCCGTATCGGGCGTGGCTTTGCAATACATCGATGGAGGTTGAACCGGAGGTATGCACCACTATGCCGTTCAAATGCAGCGGCAGTTGCCCGGCGACGGATGCAATCGCGTCGTCGCTGATGGCGAGGATAAAGACGTCTGCTTTAGGGTTTAGATCACCAAGATGGCTGATGGCTTGCGCATCCAGCGCTTCCGCCAATGTACGGGCGTGATCCGCTGTGCGGCTATAAACCTGCACAATCCGATGCCCAGCGTTGGCGAGCGCTGCACCAAGATGCGTAGCCACGTTGCCACTGCCTAGCATCGTCACGTCCATCGCGCTAGCTTACTTGGCGTTTAACTTCTTTGTTGCGCCGGAAAATGGCGAGGAAGAAACCAATCGTCATGACGATCGTGCCTGCCCAGAAAAAATTGATGAACGGGAATTTGATCGCTTTGAACACAACCCACTTTTTCTCGGGAATCGGCTTCTGGTAAACCATCAGCTCCAGCTTATCGCGTTCGGGCATGATGTTGGTAAACCGCAGTTTCAGCCCCTGATCGGCCACGTCCTTGCCAAAATCATAGACGTTTCCGTCGCGGATAATAAACACCGGCTCGGTTTCGTAGGTCTCCCCGTCAGCCGCATATACCGTCAGCTGCATCCCGACGAAAATATCGTCCTCGCCTTTGGGAATATTTTGTATCGTCGCGTCGCGGTTGACGCCGGTTACCACCAGGAACCCGTTGCGGTAGCGCATGGTATCGCCAATGTTCACTTCGTACACCGCTGGTTCTTCGTATTCATCGAGCCCGCTCAGTCCGTCTAGCTCACCAGCTGCCAAGGCGTGCGTTTCAGCCTGTGCCGCGGTGATTAGGGTATAAATATCGTGGCTCAGGTAATGGCGCGTATCCGGTGTACCGATCAGCCCGCCCATAGCCGGGTTGTTCTGCGCGAACGGACGAAGCTGGAAGGACTCGATTACCCGGCCACTTTCTTCGTCGATACGCTCATAATTGATCTTGTAATACACGTTAGGTGGCGCCACGCTGTCGCCCACGTAGGTGATGCGGTAGTCGCCCATTTGCACGGGCTCGCCTTCCGTCAAAAACAGGTTGTCGCCGGGTTGCTCCACCTGATCAAAGCCCGCAACAGCAATATAACCGCTCTGGTTTACCGAGATTACTTCATTCGTTGCGGCAGCCACCAAAGCACCGATCAACAACAGTCCGAAGCCGATGTGCGCCACGGACGAACCAGCCAGCTTCCACTTGCCCCGAAACGCGGCAATCAGAATACGCGCGTTGGCCACGATCGCATACGAAGAAGCGAACACCAACAGGATGTACATCAGGTTGGTGTAGACCTTGGTCACCCAAACCGTCAAGGCGGCCAGCACGACGGCGATAGCTAGTGTTGTGAGGGCTTCCATGAAAAATTTTCGGCTGCTGGTCCGCTTGTACTTCATAAACTGGGCAAAGCCGGACAGCAACGCCACGATCACGGCAAAACCCGCCTGCCATTTATTGAAATGCTGGATGGGATCAATCGGAGGGGCTACACTCGTGCCAAACACGGCGTTAAACACGGGAATAGACGTCGTGGCGATAATCTGAACGCAAGCGATGACCAAGACCAAAGCGCCAATAAACAGCCAGAATTCGCGGGAGTAGATGTCTTCCTCGCGTTTTGTCGAGGGCATGTTTTTCTTGTGCACGGCCAGCATCCAGACCATAATGAAGAAAAACACCCCATTAAAGAAAATCAATTGCCAGAACAGGCCCAAGTCCGTAAAGGAGTGGACGGATGTTTCGCCTAATATACCGCTGCGGGTCAGGAATGACGCGTAGATGACCAGCACGAAGCTGATCATCGCCAGAAACGTAGCCGTGAAATAGGAATGCCCTGAATTGCGGTAAGCGACCATCACGTGCACCGCCGCAATGAGTGTAAACCAAGGAATAATGGAAGCATTCTCGACGGGATCCCACGCCCAGAATCCGCCGAAGTTCAGCGCCTCGTAGGCCCAAAATGATCCCATGATGATACCCGCGCCCAGCGTCATGACGGCAAACAATGCCCACGGTAGGCCCGGAGTCATCCACTCCTTGTAGCGCTTCTGCCAAAGGCCAGCCGCGGCATAGGCAAATGGCACAATCATCGACGCGAAGCCTAAAAAGAGCGCCGGCGGGTGGATGACCATCCAGTAGTTTTGCAACAGGGGGTTCAATCCCGTACCGTCGGCGATCATGCCCAGATAGTTGGGCAACTCGAATACGGGATCCGACACGGCCTGGCGCAACAAGATGAAGGGCGAACTGCCCACGCGCTCGCCAAAGACCTCAATGCCAAGCAGCATGGATCCTAAAATAGCCTGACACAGCATGACGACAGCCATCACGGGGCTCTCCCAGCTCTTGGCCTTGAACAGGAGCACGACCCCGAGGATCATCTGCCAGAACATCCAAAGCCAGAAACTGCCTTCCTGCCCTTCCCAAAAACTGCTGATAATGTAGTGCGTGGGAAGCGAACGCGAGGAATGCGCCCAAGCATAGTGGTATTCGAAGAGATGGTTATAGATGATGTAATACAGGCAGGAACCGATACCGATGACGGCCACCAGGTTAACCCAAAATGAAATACGGCCGATTGTTTTCCACGACTGCACCTCGTCTCGATGCTGGGCGGCAAAATAGTACGCAATAGCTGATAAAAGCGCGGATCCGAATGATAAAATTACAAAAAACTGTCCTAACTGGCCCGGAAACAGGCTCTCCCCTACATAGTTTATATCCATTATTCTTATTCCGTAAACCCGTTTGTCGTAATTGCTGCAGGCGCAACTTGGGCACTCGTGGCCTCGATGAGCTCTACCTCGTCTTGATTGTATTTAGAAGGACACTTCATCAAGATTTTGCTGGCATGAAACTCCTCACCCACCATCTTGCCGGTGAGTACGATCTGTTCGGACCGTTCGATATCCTGCGGCTTGGAACCGCGGAAAACCACCTTGCGCTCCGTACTGTCGTTATCGTACATGTAAAAAGAGAAGTGGTTGGCATCAATCGTAGGCTCGTAATACAAATCTTTTTCCTTGTTCAGTACGCCCACTACGTATAGCTCGGTCTCCTTGGCACTCGCCTCCGTAAAGGTCGAATACGTACTGGAATCCGTATAAATTACGATGATCATCGCAATCGCAACCGCAATCACAATCAATCCTACAATGGAACTCTTTTTCATGACATTAACCTCCAATAAGTTAAACGGATACAAATTTACGAATTGTAAAAGCAAGCGACGAATATTGCAAGCGAGCGATGCTTTTTAGAACGATTCTAAACAAGGTGGCTGCGGCGCGTCAATCCCAGCCTTTCCGCCGTTGGATTTTTCGCAACGCCTGCCGGCGTTTTGCATCCAGCCGTGCGGCAACCGAAGCCCGGGATGGTTTGGTTTTTTTTCGTGGTTTTTCCGTTCGCATCGCTTGAACAAGCATCTCCGCAAGTCGTTCCAAGGCGATTTCCTTGTTCTTCGCCTGGCTGCGGCTATCTTGGCTTTGCACCTGGATCCGGCCATCAGCACCGATGCGCGACGCCAAGCGGGACTTAATCCGTTGACGTTGCTCCGGCGTGAAGGCGCTCGCGGCGTCCACATCGAAGAGCAGGATCACTTTGGTCTCCACTTTGTTGACATGCTGCCCACCGCTGCCGCCGCTTCGGGCAGTTTTATATTGGATATAGGGTTCGAGTTCGGCGAGGTTCATGCGGTTTCAGTGTCCTCCAGCACCACACCCTTTTTCGTCCCAAACCGGGCGACAAGCATTGCGGCAACGGTGTCGCCCGTGGCGTTAAGCAGGGTAGCCATCGGATCGACCAGCGTGCCGATAATGATTACGGTAGGGATGATGTCGTCAGGTATGCCGTAGATGGAAATCATCAACATCTCGCCAATATATCCACCTGAAGGAATTCCCCCAGCCACGATGCTCACCAACACCGTAATGCCAATCGCTGTCAGCAGGGTCATCGGATCGAAAAAATCCCAGCCCATCAGCACAAAAGCCACATAAATCTTGACAATACTCGATATCGAGGAGCCGTTTTTGTGTAACGTGGTACCCAACGGCACGACCACGTTGGCCACCGCCTTGGGGATACCCATCTTCTTCGCGGCCTCGATGTTGGCCGGCATGGTCGCCAAGCTGCTGCAGGTGCTGATCGCCGTGGCAGACGGCAGAATATTATATCGCCAGTATGTCCTGACGCCTTTCCGTCCAAACGCGACAAACGCGTAAAGGGTAAAAAACACGATAAAGTAAAACAGTCCGACGACGTAATAAAGTCCCAAGGGCTTTGCGTAGATGGCAAACAAATCCGACCCGATCACGCCGACCTGATAGGCGAAATAAGCACCCAAGCCGATCGGTGCCAGCTTCATGACGAAGGTGAGCAATTGGGCCATTACGTCATTGCCCGAAGCGAGAAACTTGCGGAACGCCTTGCCTTTCTCACCTGCCCGGAGCGTGGCCATGCCCGTCAGGAAGGAGAAGATGACAAAGGCCAGCATGTGCTGGCGGGAGAGCAACGAGGAGAACTCCGAAACGGTCAAGAACTGCACGAGTTGGTCGCCCCAAAAGAGGTCGGAACCCGCCTCGCCAATATCCGTCGGCAGGCTAGCTGCCTTGGGCGGCGCCGTCACAGGAAAAAACCACAACGCCACGATGGTGACCACGGCCGCAATGATTATCGTGGAGAGGAACACCACCGCCATCACGGACACAATGCGGCCCAGTTTCTGACCAGGGTCGATATTCGCGATCGCCGATGTGATGGCAAAAAACAGCAACGGGATGACTGCCGTGAACAGCAGATTGAGAAAAATATCCCCAACCGGCTTTAGCCATAGCGTGGCGTCGGGAAACCACAGCCCCACCGCGCTACCGATTACGATACCGACCAACAACAGGATGATACTCCCGTAACTACCGAAAAAACGGCTTTGTTGTATTTCCATACGATGCGCCTAAAGTAATGGTTTTTTATTTTAGTTTTGCCACGTCCTGACAGATCATCCGCAAAATTTAACGAGCCCACGCCCTGCGTTTCGGGGGATCATACGCAGGTGCCTCCGAATAAAAAGATGAATAATACACCGATATACGTAGAAACGGGAGACGGTTCGCGCACCCTGTTTCACCCACAGGTAGGCGAACATTACCATTCGCGGCACGGGGCCGTGCAGGAAAGCCGACACGTTTTCGTCAGCATGGGGCTTGCCCATTTCCTGAGCCAGTCCGCAGCGCCACAGGCCTCCGTCCTCGAAGTAGGCTTCGGCACAGGACTTAATTTTCTGCTTAGTGCCGATTACGCCCAATCGCACGGCATTTCGCTGACCTACCAAGGCATTGAAGCCTATCCCCTGCCTGTCGGCACACTAGCCCAGATGGGGTATGAGGCTTATGTGCCGGCGTCGTTATGGTCGGGTTTTCTAAACGCGTACGTAGGTTCGGCGCAGACTTACCAACCCGTTGGCCCCGCTGCACTTTCCATTGCCCATTGTCCCGTGCTGGATTTCCGTTCAGAAGAGCGTTTCGATGTGCTGTATTTTGATGCCTTTGCCGCCATCCATCAGCCGGACATGTGGACCGATGACACATTGGCACACGTCTGCAGTTTTCTCAAGCCCGGGGGAATTTTTGTCACCTATGCCATCACGGGGAATCTGAAACGAAGCATGAAAGCACTGGGGTTTTCCGTCGAAAAAGTGCCCGGCGCACCCGGAAAGCGCGAAATGCTCCGCGCAACCAAGCCGTACTAGCTGACCGGCAGCGCCCTTCAGGTTAGCCCAAAACAAAAGCCCCGAAACGGGGAGGATCGGGGCTTTTTAACTAACCAATTATAAACCTAAATTATGAAAAGACAAATTCTAAATACTACATACCTAACGTCCAAATGCCATGCCGAATTGCAATCCGGTATGTTAAATTTTTGTTAAATCAGCCCGCCTCCCTCAGAAGTCCACTGAATCGAACGTGAACGCTCAAACCCGTGGTTGGTGTTGTCACCGACCACTTTCCC
>CAYUIZ010000091.1:0-12427 GCA_964444885.1 uncultured Sphingobacteriaceae bacterium
ATTAAGGGGAAGGCTAAAGGGGTCCGAGTTGCAAACTCGAACCATTGGCAGTTGCAAACTCGAACCATTGGGGGCGCCGGCTAAACTGGTGCAGGCAATCCGCATGCTTTTCCTATCTTTGTTTAGCATAAAATACATACGTACATTAAAAAAACCTTAACGTCTTGCCGTCATGAATGCTTTGATTATTGTCGACATACAGCACGATTTCCTTCCTGGCGGTGCCCTTGCCGTGGCGCAGGGAGGGGAAGTCATCGAACCCATCAACAGGCTCCAGGCGGGCTACGACCTCGTCGTGGCCACACAAGACTGGCATCCGGCAGGGCATAAGAGTTTCGCCTCGTCGCATCGGGGCAAACGCCCGTTTGACCACATTGACTTGCATGGCTTGCCACAGACGCTTTGGCCGGACCATTGCATACAAGGCACGGCCGGCGCCGCGCTGAGCACCGCGCTGGATGCCCACAGGATCGAAGCCATCTTCCGAAAGGGCATGGACTTGGAAATCGACAGTTACAGCGGATTTTTTGACAACGGCAGGCGCAAGAACACGGGCTTGGCGGGCTATCTGCGCGACCGCGGCGTGACATCGGTGGCCGTCGGCGGCTTGGCGGCCGACTTCTGCGTATTCTTCACCGCGATGGATGCGTTGGATGCCGGTTTTCAGGCGACGATTTTAGAAGAGGCCTCCCGGGCCATAGACCCCGCCGAGTACGAGTCCAAAAAAGCAGTGTTTCTCGAAAAGGGCGGGTTGCTCGGATAACCTAGTTTCGGCCTCTGCCACCAGCCCCGCCGCCGCCACCCATCCCAAACTGGCGTAGGTTGTAGGTGAAGTTGAGTAGAAAATACCGCTGCAACGCGTTGGTCTGCGAATCCTCGATGAAGCGCTCGCTGATGTTGCGGTTGATGTTGGTGTTGCGGTTCAGCAGGTCGTATGCGGACAGGCTGATCTCAGCCTCTTGCCGCTTCAGCAATTTCTTTCCGATAGACGCATTCCACAAGATAAAACTCTGGTCATAGCCGTCCGACAGGCCTGTATTGTAGTTGTAATAGACCGACGAGGCTACCCGGATTCCCTTCCAAAACGTGTATGTAATGTCGTTGCGGAGGATCTGGTTGTACGAGTTGTAATTCCGCTGGCTGTTCATGTTGCTCTTCACCACGCTGTAGTTGCCCGAATAGCTTAAGCCGATGATCAGGTGCGGGCCGAATTTGCTGTTAATGCCTACGCGCTGGTTTACCCCATACGAATTAGAAAACGACGTGGCGCCGTTGAGCAGGCCAACGTCATGCGTATGGTATAGGCCCGTATTGAGATTGAGGTTGATTTTTAGCGCCTCTATCGGGATGCCTAACGTCGTATGGCCCCGCACCTGATAGTATCCGTCCACGTTTTCCGGACGCGAGAACTGGCCGCCGTTGCCTAATAGGACACCGGGCAAAATCATGGTGTCTGCCGTTGCAATATAGCTGGAGTTCACCACGCGGTCGTTGGAAAACTGGGCATTGAGGTTGACCGAGAAATTGCCGCCCTTCTCGCGGTCGACTTGATTGTAGCGCAAGGAGAACGAGTGCCGGTATTCCTGTTCCAAGTTGGGATTTCCCGTGCGGATGTACAGCGGATTTTGGTTGTTTACGACGTCTTGCAACTGGTTGATGGACGGAGCGTTAGTAGCGGTGTTATAGTTGAAATTGATGTTCTTTTCCTGCGAGAAGCGGAACATGAAGTGGGCGCGCGGAAGAAAGCTGGTGAAATGGCTCGTCATATCCCGCACGTCCGGGAAATAGCGGTGGTTTTGCGCTTGGGCATCCTGAAAATCGATACCCACATCGAAATTAAACGTATCGCGTTTGGAGATTTGGTACGAAACCCCGCCGCTGTGGTAGGTGTAGTCGTTCCTGAATTCGTTGGACAACAAGGTATTGAGCTCGCCCAGCTGGCCGGTCTCGGCCAAAAACTCGAATGTTTCCCGGTTGGAATAGTTTGCATTATTGCGGATGCTGTAGTTGGCTTGGACGCGGCTGATCCGGGTGATCGGTTCGGTATACGCCAACCGGCCCGTGATGCCGTTGCCATAGCCTCCGGTCTGGTTTTGGTTGCTTACCGTGTCGCTACGGATATCTTGGGCCGCGTTGTAAAAGTCGTTGAGCGAAAATGTATGGGCTAGCCCTTTGTTGGAGTTGACCGATCCGTTGGCACTGAGGGAAACGGTACGGCCGCTGCGGTTCAGCCGGATGCGGTAATCTAGGTTGCCACTGAAGCTAAAGTTGCGGTTGTTGTTGTCGTTGTTGCGTTCGGAGGCATTGACCGGGTCGTTGTTTGCCAATTCGGTGCGGTTGTTTGAAAAGCTGTGTATTTCCGATCGCTGAAACGAAAAACTGGGCCTAAAGTCCAGGCGCTGCGCCGAATCGATGTCAAAGCGTATCCGCATATTGGCCTGGTGCCGGTCGTTGTCCACTCCCGTCGTCTGGCGCTGTACGTTGAACTGGTTTTCATTTGCCCCGATGAGGTATTCGCGGTTGACAAGCCGCACCACGTCACTTCCCGTGGTGTTGTAACTGTAGTTGCCGTTGAACTCCAGGCGTTCTTCCAGCCACTTGTTGCTGTAGTTGCTGGATACCCGGTGGCTCGTGTTGATGCCACGGCCGCCGCCCGGACCACCGCCACCGCGTCCTCCACGGCGGTTTCGCCCTTCGGATTCCTCAACACCGGCTATGCCCGCCATCGAGAAATCCTGCTGGTTGATGTTGTTGGACAGCGCCGAAAACGTCAGGCGTTCTTTTTCGTTGAAATAGTTGAGGTGGCCGCCGCCGTTATACCGGGAGTTGGCACCGTAGCCCGCGCCTATCCGTGCCGTATAGCCTTGCCGGCGGTCGGGGCGAGTGACAATATTGATCACTTTGGAGCGATGGCCGTCGTCGAAGCCGCTAAATTTCGCTTGCTCGCTTTTCTCATCGATAATCTGGATTTTCGAAATTACGTCGGCGGGCAAGGACTTGAGTGCCACGCGCGGATCAGAGCTGAAAAACTCCTGCCCGTCCACGATGATGCGCTGCACGGCCTCACCCTGCGCTTTCACTTGGCCGTCTTCGTCGATCTCTACGCCCGGAATCTGGACCACCAGGGCATCGGCATCCGCATAGGCCTCCGTGCTGAAGGCCGCTGCGTCAAACTCCGTCGTGTCGCCTTTCAATGCCACGGCTTGGAAGGGTCGAATGGTGACTTCATCCAGGGCCAAATAGGCGGGTAGCAGCTTGATGGTGATATTGTCGTCTTTTTTCGTGTTGCTAGTCAACGAAACGGGGACACGGGTAGCTCGATAGCCCAAATAGTTGACTTCCAGCAAGTAGTTGCCGGAAGGGAGCGACGGTACGGCAAAGTTTCCGCGCTCATCGCTAGGCACCTGGCGTACCAAGGAATCACGTGGTCCGGTAAGCACCCTGACCAAGGCTCCTTGCAGGCCCGAGCTGTCGGCACTGTCGATCACCTGGCCGCGCAGTGTATGTTGGGCATGAGCTCCTTGTGCAAGGCAAATTCCCAAAATTAACAACAAGTAATACCAAGTGAGTCGCATGATCCGAGCGCGGTGAAAATAGAGTTATACTGATTAGAAAACATGAATATCGGACAAAGCGCTAACATAGGGAGGGACAGTAACCATAATGTTACCCCATCTGACCTGCTCTTACCTGTTCCATCCCGCCCGTTCAGGACGCTGAATAGGCTTCCTGTACCAGTAGGGGCAATCCCGACAGCAATAATAGCGCGCAGAAGATGTATATTTGTAACAGAAGTTTTTCAACGCGAGGAAGATTGATGAAGCAAAGAAGTACAAGCCGTAAAGAGAAGATTATCCGGGAAGCCCAAGAACTGTTTGCTGCCAAAGGGTACGTCGATACGTCCACCAAAGAAATCGCGCAGCAGGCGGGTGTTTCTGAGGCTTTGATCTTCAAGCATTTTGGAAATAAGGACAATTTGTTGTCGTTTATCATTAAGTCTGGCTACCGCCGCGTGCTCATGCGCCACCGGGGCATGATCACCTACCGGGATGGCAAAAGCTTCGTGCGTAATATGATCAACCTGCCTCGGGAATTGGTGCATGAGGACATGCTTTTCTGGAAAATGCAGGAACGACTTTCCCACCACGAATTTTCACGGCAACAGCACGAATTGTTCATGAAGCCCGTGTCGCCGATCATCTCTCGGGCGTTTACCGAATTGGGCTACGAAAACCCCGAAACCGAAACCCAGCTGCTGCTGCTTGTCATCGAAGTGCTCTGGAAGAAACGAGCGACCGGCGAATTGCAAAATATCGAGGAAATTACGAAAGCGCTGGAAAGGAAATATGGACTATAACCGGCTGCGGCCCACGCACGGCATGGATAGATAAATGGAGCTTCTACAAACCCTTATTTTCGGCGTATCGGCAATCGTGTTGTTCGTCCACGGCTTGCAAAACTTCAGCAAGGAGATCGAACGCCTGGGCGCCAATAGCCTCAAGCAATGGCTGCAGCGTATCACCTCCACGCGGGTCGGCGGTTTTTTGCTTGGCGGTATCGTCACAGCCGTCATCCAATCGAGCACCACGGTGTCGACCCTAACGGTGTCCTTGGTCGATTCAGGCGTCATCAGCTTCCGCAATAGCTTGCTGATTCTCCTGGGAACCAATGTGGGCACCACCTCCACAGGCTGGATCGTCACCTTCCAGTCGGTGCTGCTGGGGCCGATCTTCATCGTCTTGGGGACATTGATCAGCATTGTCCCGGCCCGGATTTCCACCATTGGAAAATCGATTTTCTATTTCGGACTCATCTTCTTTTCCCTCAGTCTCATAAGCGACGCGCTGGGTCCGGTTCGCAATGATCCCCGCGTGGTCGAATGGCTGTTGGCAGCGAGGAATCCCTTTGTGGGCGTATTGGTCGGGATTATCATCACGGTAATCATCCAGTCGAGTTCGGTCGTAGTCGGCCTTGTGATTATCCTGGTCACACAAGGGCTCATGTCGCTCGATGCCGCTATCCCCATCATCGTCGGGGCCAATGTGGGTACCACGTCCACCGCACTCATCGTCAGCCTCCGCATGACGGCCAGTGCCAAACTCACCGCGTTGACGAATTTCCTGTTCAATTTCTGCGGCATGTTATTGATCTTCCCGTTCATGGGTGCCCTGGGTGTGCTCGTGCAGGAGCTCGCGGCAGGGCCGGGCGTCCAGGTTGCCTTGGCGTTGACCCTTTCCAACCTCGTTACTTCGGTGTTCTTTTTGCTCTTGCTCAACCCCGTGTATCGCCTGCTGGCCAGGCACAAGTGGTATCCGCATCCCTTGGAAAAGACCGAAACAACCGGCTAGCGAGATGGGTTGTGCGTGAATTTGCGCTGTTTTCCCGAAGATTTGCATAAACACGCAGCCATTATTCGGATTAATGGAATAATTTCTGTTATTTAGATAGCGTTTAGGTTGTGTGCCACGGGGTACCAGCGAGTAGCTAAACATAAAACAGGCTAGTATGTACAGAAGACTGGTAATCGCGTTTTGTTTTCTTTGCGCGCAGATTGGAGCCGCACACGCTCAAGCGCGCCCAGAATTTGTGCCATTTATCAATGCCCAGCATGCTTGGGTAGATTCGGTATTCAATACGCTCAGCCCCAAAGAGAAGGTGGCACAACTGTTTATGGTGCGTGCGCACAGCAATTTGGGGCAACGATACATCGATTCGGTGGCGGGAGTCATCGAACGCGAACAGCTTGGCGGCATCGTCCTCTTCCAGGGAGGGCCCATGCGACACGCCGCGGTCATCAACCGTTATCAGCAACTCGCCAAGGTTCCCCTGCTCGTGGCTTTTGATGGCGAGTGGGGACTCGGCATGCGTTTGCCCGACTCAACGGTGTCTTTTCCGTACCAGATGACCTTAGGGGCAATCCAAAATGAAGCGTTGATCTACCAGATGGGACGCGAAATCGCTATCGATTTCAAGCGCTTGGGGATGAACATTAATTTTGCACCGGTCGTCGACATCAATAACAACCCGCGAAATCCGGTCATCAATTTTCGGTCGTTCGGCGAAAACAAGCATAACGTGACACGCAAGGGACTCGCCTACATGCGGGGGATGATGGACGAAGGCATCATTGTCTCGCTCAAGCACTTCCCGGGGCACGGCGATACGGACGTGGATTCACATTATGACCTGCCCCAGCTGCCCTTTACGGCCGGACGGCTGGACACGCTGGAATTACATCCCTTCCGGGAGTTGGTGAATGCCGGCGCGTCAGGCGTGATGATCGCACACATGAATATCCCGAGCCTGGATGCCACCCCGAACCTACCCTCTTCGCTTTCGAAGAAAATCGTGACGGACATGCTCAAAGGCGAATTGGGATTCAGCGGATTGGTCTTTACCGACGCCATGGACATGCATGGCGTGGTCAAGCATTTCCGAAACGGCGAGGCCGACGTGCGGGCAATCATCGCCGGCAATGATATTCTGGAGCTTTCGCAAAACAGCGCCCGCGCTATCGACATGGTCCTGCAGGCGATCCGGCAAAACCGCATTGCACAGCACACGATTGATGCCCGTGTTAAGAAAGTATTGGCCGCTAAATATTGGCTGGAACTGCCCCAGCAAGCTCCGGTGGTGCTCGACGGCCTCCACGAAGACCTGAACCGCCGCGCATCCTTTGCCCTCAACCAGCGGCTAGCGGATGCGGCCGTGACCCAACTGAAAAGCGACAGCTTGATTCGCCAGCTCAACTACAACCGGCGCACGGCCATCATCAGCATCGGCACATCGGAAATTACGCCCTTCCAGCTGGCGCTGGAGCCGCGCTTTGACAATCATCTGCTTTACGTGTTGCCCGCCAATGCGAGTGCGGATGATATTGCCGCAATGGCGCGGGAATTGCAGCGATTCCCCCAGATCATCGTCGCGCTGCACGACACCCGCGCCAGACCGCGGAGCGAGCTGAATTACAACGCCACCGTACGGTTGTTTATCAACGAACTTGCCAACATGAATAGTGTATTCTGCGTCTTTGCCAACCCCTACAGCGTGGCGGGATTACCGGGGATTGAAGCGGCGCCGAGCATGCTGATGTGCTACCAAAACGAGGCTGTTTTGCAACAAGCGGCCGTCAAGGTGATCATGCGCAGGCTAGTTCCCACGGGCAGGCTGCCCGTATCCATCAATGCGTTTTTCCCCTACGGACGCGGCCTATAAATTCACGATACGCCACTCTTTCGGATAATAATTATTGATACGGTTAGGCATGAGTTTCAGCCAGCCCAGGCTGACGCCTCGGTAGCTAGCCAGAGCCCAGCCCTTGCGGTTTTCCGGATTGGCCTGCTGGGCGTCAATGTGCGCCTTATGCAGGTAGGCAAGCGCCTGTTCGTGGTCCAGTGTCGTCTTGGGCACGTCCGGGTGGATATGGTTGCTCAGGGCCAGGCCATGGTCTGGGACGAGCTCATTCCGTACGATTTTGCCTACATGCCGGCCCGCATTTTTGAGATATAGCACATTGCGCAGGATTTGGAGGTCCGTTTCCCGCCCTTTCGGAAAGATAAAGAGTTCGTCATCCAGCTGAAATGTCATGAAGTCGCTTGGCTGGGCCAGCCAAGGCGAGAGCAGCTTTTGGCGGTCGGCCTGCGGGTCTACCTTGACTTTTTTCCGGTCAAAGGTGCCTTGGTGCTGCTCTTTGCGGAATGCCGCGATGAAGAATCCCTCGCCCCGCAGGCGGTGCGGATAGAAGCGATAGCCGGGGCAGGCGTGCTGGGGTGAGGCTGTTTCCTCAATCCCCCATTCCGGGTCAACCGGGAGTGCAAGTGGCTGCATGCCTTGCGTTTCGACGAGCCAGTCTGCGATGCGTTCGTTTTCTTCTTCCGAATAGGAGCAGGTCGAATAGAGCAACACGCCACCGGTTTTCAGTGCCGCTAAGCTGCTGGCCAATATCCGTTGCTGGCGCTCGCAGCATAGCTTCACCGCGCCGAGCGACCAGTCGTCGATGGTGCCGGGGTCCTTGCGGAACATCCCCGAGCCGGAGCAGGGCGCGTCCACCAGCATCAGGTCGGCGTAGCCGGGAAGGCGCTGGAAGGACACGGGATCATTCTTCGTCACTACCGTATTGGCCATCCCCCAGCGGACGAGATTGTCGGCTAGTACCTTGGCGCGGGGCCGGATCAATTCGTTGGCCACTAAAAGGCTGTCGGGATGGAGGTAGCTGTTAAGCAAGGTGCTTTTTCCGCCCGGAGCGGCACAGACGTCGATTGCGACGAGCGGATCGCGGTCTAGGCCGAGCGCCTGCAGGGCATGCGCGAGGAACATCGATGAGGCTTCCTGTACGTAGTAGCATCCCGCGTGGAAGAACGGGTCGACGGTGAAAACCGGACGGTGCGCCAGGTAGTAGCCCGTGTCGCACCACGGAACCGGGCTGTACGCGGCTGGATCATGGGGAAACGGCTTTTCCGGGTTGAAGCGTACAGATGTGGTTTTGCTGCCTTGCTCGTGCATCGCCAGAAAGGCGTCCGCGTCGAATACGGGATTAGCTGCGAGCCGGCGGACGAGTTCGGGAGGGATAATATTGCTCATGTGGGCTATATTGCGGTTTGTGGCCGGGCTGATGTTTCACCCTGCCGCTCAAAAATAGTAATCAAAATTTAGGCCGTATGTGTACAGCAAGTTTTCCCTACCGGTCAAATTTACGCGGTTGTAGGCGAGCGAGCCGGTAATGCTCAGCCATTCGTTTAGTTTGAACCCGATCGAGTTATTCAGCCGGAGGCTGAAATCTTCCGGGTCGCGAAGGGAGGGCTGCCAGAAATTGGTGCCGCTCACCACCACGAGCCGTTTGATCACAAAGCGGTAGGATAGCCGCAGGGAGTTGCGGATGGTGTGGTAATCCGTCCGATTCTCGTTGATGATCAGGCTGCTGGCGTCATAGAGCAGGCCGTTGCTGAAATTCAGGTAGGTGCTGTCGGTGTCGTAAAAATTGTAGGCGATACCCGCGCCTGCCAGCACTTGGTTGCGGACCTGCAGTGAGTAGCTCGTGTTGTAGTTGAGCAATCCCCAATAGTAAAATCCGGGGAACGTCTTGTACAAATTGAAATCGAGCGACGACGAAAAATCATTGTTGGTGAGCGCCCGGTTTTGCCGTCCGTACAGCCAGTTGTTGTGAAAGTTCAGCTGTACGTCGCGGTGCCGTAGCGTATAGCGGAGTGCGTTATTGAAAAGATAAGCACTGCCACCGTCCGTTTTGTTGATGGAGTTGGTCGACGTCAGTTGCACCCGGTGATGCACGCTGTCGCTGAATTGCCCCTGCACCCGCCCGGAAACTAGGATGAAAACCACGAATAAGAAGCACGGCATGCGCATGTTGGCAAAATTACTGAAAAGCTGGCGATCATCCCGAAAAGGCAGCGCATAAACTTGCACAACGCCCACTTTTTCGAGTTTTTTAAAACCGTTTCGGCATTTTGGTTGTATATTTAGCAACGGGCAGGGTATTTGCTACGCCCTACTGAGCAGTTAATGTCTTGATTAAAAAATAAGAATAACAACATGAATGACAATGGAAAAATCCTGGCGGCCCTATTGACTGGACTGGCAGCAGGTGCCGCGCTTGGCGTATTGTTTGCGCCCGAAAAAGGAAGTGACACGCGTGAGAAGCTGAACGATTCGCTGAACGATTTGGGCGAAGCGCTCAAGGAGCGTGCTTCGGAGCAACTGGATCAACTCAATGATTTTAAAGAGAAAGCACTGGCTACCCTCAAAAACAAAGTCGACAAGACCGAAAAAGGCCTTGAGGAGGCAATCGAAGAACACGCCTGAATATAGGAAGGGGCAGGCAGTGGCAAACTCGCTGGCCCCATGCCAAAGTTTGGTGCCGCACTCGCTCCTGTTGCCTGCTTGCCACAGGCCGTGTCTAATGGTTTCTTGTACAAACCGTACAAACTGAGACGAACTCTCGCGCAGGGTGCGCTATGGCCCTGCCCGATTTAAAAAAATAATTCATTCTATGCCCGTCGACCCGACAAATCAAGATGAACGCCGTTTTTCGCTCAAAGGCGCTTTCCAGAAAGGGAAGGAGTATGTTGATACCCAGCTGCAACTGATTAAGCTGGGTGTCGTAGAGCGTTCGTCGCGGATTATCGCCCGGCTGCTGTTGGATGTAGTGCGGGGGATATTGGCTTTATTGGTGCTGTTCTTCCTCAGCATGGCCTTAGGGTTTTACCTGAGCTACTTGCTGGGCAATAACGCACTCGGCTTTTTGGCTACCGCAGGGATATTCGTGATCGTGATCGTCGTGGTTTCTGCATTGAAGAAGTCGATTACGGCCAAAATCATTGATATGTCCATCAAGCGGATTTTTGACGACATTGACGAGGATGAAGAAGAGGCGAAGCGGGATTTGGCCGGTGCGCCGGGCACGCCCGCTCCCGGCGCCGCCACGGCAGGCCCGGCAGCGGCGGGCGCAGCCGCAATGCCCGAGGAAACAAAAATAACGTAGGTGAATATGGAAAACCGGATCAGGGTAAATAGTTTAGCTGACTTGCGCCGCGAGAAGCAACGGCTCCGCCTTTTGGCACGGGAGCAGGAGAGCTACCTTGCTGACCAGTATGAACTGTTGCGGCATAAAGTGGCCGCGCCGGTACGCGTATTCAACACCGTCGCATCCTACATCCCGGGAGTGGGCGCCCTGCAAGCCCTTTTCACCGCCAAGCCTGGCAAAAATAGCAGTATCGGCGCTAAAATTGCCAATGTGCTGGTACCCCTGCTGGCCAACCGGTTTTTGCCGCGCAAGACGGGGCTGATGGCACGTGGGCTATTTTCCTTCCTGACCAAGCAGGTGACGGCCTTGCTGACCAACGGCAAGCTATCCGACACCATCGCTCAGATTACGGCGTCGTTGCAACGGCCCGCTTCAAAGCCCGCTCACCCGTTCGCCAAGCGCAAACGGCCCAAGGAAGCGGACTACGGCATCCCGCCGGATAGTGAGACTTATTAAATTTTTACATCGGATTAGCGTGTTGCCCGTTGGGTAGCTCGGGCCTACGCCCGCGTATCATTCCCATGGTAGATACTCAGGTAGCTGTCGTACCGACTGGGTTCGATTGCGCCGTTTTCCAGTGCTTCCAGCACTACGCACCCGGGCTCGTTGATGTGCCGGCAGTTGTGGAAGCGGCAGCCGTTGAGCAGTGCCCGCATTTCGGGAAAGAAATGGCTGAGCTCCTGTTGTTCAATATCAATGATGCCCAGTTCGCGGATGCCCGGCGTGTCGATGAGTTGCCCGCCGAAAGGGAGCGTGATCATTTCGGCAAACGTAGTGGTGTGCTTGCCTTTGTCCGACCATTCAGACAATTCCCCCGTTCGGAGCGCGGCCTCTGGGTAGATCGCATTGATCAACGTGGACTTACCCACGCCGGAGTGGCCAGACAATAGCGTGGTCTTGTCTTTGAGCAAGGCTTTGACTTCCTCCACGTTCTCCCCGTGCAAAGCCGAAACCGAATAGCAGGGGTAGCCGATGGCGGTGTAGATCTGCTGGTATTCATCCAGTACCTCGAGTCCTTCCTCGCTGAACAGATCCAGTTTATTGAAGATAAGCCCTGCCGGAATGTCGTAGGCCTCGGCCGTGACTAGAAAGCGGTCGATAAAGCCGAGTGATGTGGGCGGTGATGCCAAGGTGACGACGAGAAAAGCCTGATCCAGATTGGCGGCAATGATTTGCGCCTGCTTGGAAAGGTTGACCGAACGGCGGATAATATAATTGCGCCGATCGTGCAGCCGTGTGATGACAGCCGTGTCCAAATCAGGTTCCGGCTCGAACGATACCCGGTCGCCCACGGCAACGGGATTGGTGGTCTTGATGTCCTTGGTGCGGAACTTGCCCTTGATGCGGCAATTGTAGTGCACGCCGTCATCGCCCAGCACCTGGTACCAGCTGCCCGTCGATTTGGTTACCAGCCCGTCCATGTATTCTTCTCGTCTATCTCGTTGCGCATTGCGACCATGCTTGCAAAAGTCGGAAAATAAATCCAAACAACCCGTACACGCTGGATACTGCGCACAAGAGGGCGCTCACTGAATCAAGAGCGATACGCCCAACAGTACATGCCTGCCCAAAACGGCAGTGTTGTGCATCACTTCGGAAAAGTCATTGACATGGTATTGCTCCAGTGTTTGGATGTCCAACAGGTTCTTGGCGGCAAGCCGGTAGGTTAGCTTCCCCTTTTTGGGGCGATAGACCAATTCGTTGTTGAGTACATGGTAGTCAGTTCCTGATAAATGATACCATTGATAGAGCGCTTCGTTGGTGATCGCTTCGCCCAAGCGATACTTAGCCAATATTTTGCCCTTTACCGCATAAAATTGGCTGATCTCTTTCCCTTGTAAACCGGTTGCTTGGTTATTGTAACTCACTTCCAAGTTAAAATTAACCGGA
>CAYUIZ010000092.1:0-12085 GCA_964444885.1 uncultured Sphingobacteriaceae bacterium
AGTTCCCAGCAGTCCTAAATGGAAGTCAGGAAGCAAATCGCCAGGAGAATGGGAAATAAAGCTCCCTCACAACCCAACATCCCACCAGCCCTTAAATGCTTCTAATTCTTCAACAACCGCTGGATTTCGTCCAGCTTCAAGAGAGCCTCCACGGGCGTGAGGGAGTTGACATCGAGGTTGTTCAACATATCGCGTATTTTCACCAGGATGGGGTCGTCAATGGAGAACATCTGTAGTTGGTAGGCTTGCTTCTGGATTTTCTTCATGCTGTCCTTAATGCGCTCGCCGCCGGTACGTTCCTGTTCGAGCCGCAACAGAATGTCGTGGGCGCGCGCCAGCAATTTCGGGGGCATACCCGCCAGTTTGGCGACATGTATACCGAAGCTATGCTCGCTTCCACCCGGAATGAGTTTGCGCAGGAAAATAATCTTGTTGTTCAGTTCCTTGACGGACACATTATAGTTCTTAATCCGCGGAAATGTGTTCGTCAGCTCATTCAACTCGTGATAGTGCGTGGCGAAGAGTGTTTTGGCGCGTGCCGTGGGATGGCTATGCAAAAACTCGGCGATGGCCCAGGCAATGGATATGCCATCGTAGGTACTCGTTCCCCGGCCGATTTCGTCCAGCAGAATCAAGCTTCGGTCCGAGAGGTTGTTCATGATGCTTGCCGTCTCATTCATCTCGACCATAAAGGTTGACTCGCCCGAGGAGAGATTGTCTGAGGCACCCACGCGGGTGAATATCTTGTCGACGACACCGATTTTAGCCTCCGTCGCCGGCACGAAGCAGCCCATCTGCGCCATGAGTACAATCAACCCCGTTTGCCGCAACAAGGCCGACTTACCCGCCATGTTGGGTCCGGTGATGATGATCACCTGTTGGGTATCCCCGTCAAGGTACACGTCGTTGGTGATGTAGTCTTCGCCAATTGGCAGGTTTTGTTCGATGACCGGGTGACGGCCACCCTTGATATCGATGGCGTTGCCGGAATTGATTTCGGGCTTGACGTAGTAATTCTTTTCGGCAATAACCGCAAAGTTGACCAGCACGTCCAGCCGGGCAAGCAGCTGGGCATTGAGTTGGACGGGCTTGATGTAATCCGCTAATGCCGCCATCAGTTCGGCGTAGAGCCTTGCCTCCAGCACCTGTATCTTTTCCTCGGCCCCGAGAATTTGTTCTTCATATTCTTTCAGCTCCTCGGTGATATACCGTTCGGCATTGACCAATGTCTGCTTGCGCATCCACGTGGCGGGCACCTTGTCCTTGTGCGCATTGGTCACCTCGAGGTAATAGCCAAAAACGTTATTGAAAGCAATCTTGAGGGAGGGTATCCCCGTCGCCTCAGCCTCGCGCTTTTGGATGGCCAGCAGGTAATCCTTGCCGCCGAAGGCCACGGCCCGCAGCTTATCCAGTTCCTCGTTCACGCCGGAAGCAATGACATTGCCTTTGTTGACCATCACGGGCGGTTCGGCTTGCATTTCGGCCCCGATCCGCTGGCGGATAAGTACGCAGGGATTGAGCTGTTCGGAGATCATCTGCAAGGCTTCCTGCTTGGTGTCGGCAGTCAGCTGCTTGACCTTCTCGACGGCATGGAGCGCGCGCTTGAGCTGGATGACCTCCCGGGGGTTGGCCTTGAGCAAACCGATTTTGCTGATCAGCCGTTCCAGATCACCCACCTGCCGTATTTCCTTGGCCAGTTCGTCGCGCAGGTCGCGGTTATTGCGAAAGAACTCGACAATGTGGAGCCGATCCTGTATGGCCTTCTCTTCCTTGAGCGGCATGACAATCCAGCGCTTGAGCAAGCGGGCGCCCATGGGCGATGCCGTATGGTCGAGTACGTCGGCGAGTACCACCGCATTTTCGTTGGCCGAGCTTATCAATTCCAGGTTGCGGATGGTGAAGCGGTCCAGCCACATGTACCGGTCTTCCTCGATGCGCGAGATATTCGAAATATGCTGGAGGTTGCGGTGTTCGGTTTCGTTGAGGTAATGCAGCGCCACGCCTGCCGCCACCAGCCCTACCGGCATGCGGTCTACCCCGAAGCCCTTGAGCGATTTGACTTCAAAATGCTTCAGCAAAGTCTCCCCGGCATAATCGCCGGTATAGGGCCATTCATCGAGGGTATAGGTATAAAAGTTGTTGCCAAAGGTCTCCACGAACTGCTTGTATTGCCGCTTGGACATGATCACCTCGGTAGGCTTAAAGCCTTGGAGGAGTTTGTCGATATACGCAGTTTGCCCCTGTGCCACGAGAAATTCGCCCGTCGAAATATCGAGAAAGGATACGCCCGCGTGGGTTTTATCAAAGTAAACGGATGCCAGGTAGTTATTGGACTTTTGCTGCACGATGTTATCGCTGTACGATACGCCTGGCGTCACCAGCTCCGTCACGCCCCGTTTCACGATGGTTTTCGTCGTCTTGGGGTCTTCCAGCTGGTCGCAGATGGCCACGCGTTGGCCGGCGCGCACAAGCTTGGGCAAGTACGTTTCCAGGGAGTGGTGCGGAAATCCGGCCAGTTCAGTCTCCGACTCGCTGCCACTGCCTCGTTTGGTCAGCACAATCCCCAAGATCCCCGCCGCTTTCACGGCATCCTCCCCGAATGTTTCGTAGAAGTCCCCAACGCGGAATAACAGCAAGGCACCCGGATATTTCGCCTTGATGCTGTTGTACTGTTGCATTAACGGGGTTTCCTTCTTCCCAGCCTTCTTTGCCTTTGCCAAATCGCTCCTGTATTTTTATGAATGGGCATAAAAATAGGATAAAACCAAGGATTAGGCAAGTTCGGGCAATTTACTTTTTCGGATAGCGCCGCCGCACGCCTGGATACTGACGGCGACCAACGTGAAAAACAGCTGGGCTTCGCTTTGCAATATATGGGTAAAATAACTATACTTGCTCGGGTAAACTGCCTGCCGACACTAACTGATTTGCCGTTGAGTACCCCATATGAAAATTAAAATCCAGTCGTACACGCTTTTAATGAGCTTGGCGCTGGCATTGCCGCTTGTTGCCGTTGGTCAGGCGCCGACGCGTCCGGATGCACGGCAGTTGGCGGCCAAATTCGAGGAGATCAAAGCCATGCCCGCCGGGCGGCAAAGGCTGGTGGAAATCCTTCGCCTCACACGCAATCCGGCTGCCATTAATCCCGAGAGCGAACAATGGATCGCCCGCAGCATACGGGAAGCGGACTCCCTAAGCGAACGGGGGCTGCAAGCCGAACTGATGGCCAACTACGCTTACGTCCTGATCAGCAAGAAAGACCTGGCTAGCGCCGAAGATCTGCTTGACCGTGCCAATGCGATCATCCAAAAGCTGGACAACATCGCCCAACTAGGGCCGCTGAACTCGCTTGCGATTGGCTACCAGCGATTGAACGCCTTCGACAAAACACTAGCCGCTTACCAACAAGTGGCTGCATTCACGAGAGGGAAGGACGGCACCGACATGCGGATGCACTACATGACCGTACTGCAAAACAAGGCGACATTGTACCATCGGTCGGGGCAGTACGAGCAGCAGTTGGCCGCCGTGGAAGAGGCCCAAAGCCTGCTGGGGACAATCGACCTGCCCTCCGCGCTGTTCAACATCAAATTCAATATCGCCTCCTCCCTCGTGCAACTCAACAAACCGGAGGAAGCGGCTGCGATATTCAATGCGCTGATGCCCGACATTGAACGGAATGCCGGAGGTCGCACACCACTCTTTTACAGCATATTAGGCGAACACCACATGCGCTTGGGCCACGAATCGGCTGCGGCCGAATTTTTTAACCGCATCTTCCACTGGCCTACGGCCTCGCCTCAGGAAAAGTTGCGCGCAGCCGTGCAACTGGTGAAACTGCATATTGGCTTAGGCAATGCCGACAGCGTAACGTTTTACGAACAACAGGCCGCCCAATGGCGTAAAAACCCGATGGCAAGGTACGACGAGCAAGACGTGCAGTTGATGGAAGGGATGGTCCAGGCGTTTCGTGGCAACCACGATTTGGCCAAGCAGCATTACCGCACACTAACGGCGAGTCCTTCACCGGCCGGCTCGGTCGCCGCATGGGCTAAACTCCACGGCCACCTGCAACTGGCCGCATTATATCTGCAAGAAGGGTCTACCGAGGAGGCGCGGCACACGCTTTCCGAGGTCGATAGCGAGATTAACAGTCCCTACGTACCGCATACCCTCAAGACCACCTATTACCGACTAATGCGCGAAGGAACGGCTGTAGCCGATGGCAGTTCGTCCGTTGCAGACACCGCGATGCACCTCGCCGCGGCACAGCACGCCGAAACCGACAGCCTATTGCGCGCTTCATCACTGCAAGCGTATGCCGATATGGAAGCGAGGTATCGCCTGCAGGAGAAAGACCATGCCTTGCAGGTCAGCCAGCACCAAGCAACCCTGCACGCGTTGGAACTCGACAAGCAACGCCAGCGCAACCTCATTCTTTCCTTAGCCTCGGTCGTCGCGATCATGGCACTAGGTGGCACGATTGGCGCGCTCGCGTACCGCCGGCGGCAACAATCCGACCAACATCGGGCTGAAAAAGCCACCCTCGCGCAGCAACACCGCATCGAAACGGCCAAGGCCCTAAAAGACGCCCAGGAACAAGAACGAAAAGGGATTGCCCACAAACTGCACGACGAGGTGGGCGCCATGCTCTCCATCGCCAAGCTGAATGTCAGCCAACTCGACGAGTCGGTTTTCGTAGCAGGCAGCGATGCGGAAAAAAAGCTGAAAACAACCGAAAAACTACTGGACGAGGTAAGCGATACCGTTCGCCAATTGAGCCACACGCTCATGCCCGTCGTATTGGAAAAATATGGCCTGAAACGCGGCATCGAAGATCTGTTGCAGTCGGTGGCAACGGCCAAGAAAATCAAGGTGGAACAGGTCATCGAGGGTTTGGACGACACCTCAGGCTGGGATCCGGACTTCTGCCTGAGCATTTACCGCATCGTGCAGGAAATCGTTAACAACATTCTCAAGCATGCCCAAGCAACCCACGCCTTACTCCAAATTGTGGAACTGCCCGATGCAGTAACACTCTATGTTGAGGACAACGGAAAAGGACTTGCCGTGCCCAGCCAATCAAACGGCGTAGGCTTGAAACTCTTGCAAAGCAACATTGCTTATTTAGACGGAACGATAGAAATCGACGGCAAGGAAAACAAGGGCACGTTTATCCTGATTGAATTGCCGATAGCAGTGCCAAACCCCTAGTAGCCGTATACGATAATGACGAAAATTCGCGTAATCATTGCTGAAGACCACCCCATCGTCGTGAAGGGGATCCGGGACCTGTTCGCCGACCGTGCCGAACGGTTTGAGATACTCGACACGTTCCAAGACGGAAAAACCCTCTTGCAGTCGCCGAGCCTGGCCCTCGCCGATGTGCTCTTGCTGGATTTAAACCTGCCCAAGACGGATGGGTTGCAGATCCTTGAGCAACTCCAAAAACAGCAGGTGCGGACCAAAATCATCGTGCTTACCAGCTACCTATCCCACCAGCTGGCCACGCAGTGCCGGGAACTCGGCGCGGCGGGTTACTTGGTGAAATCGCAGGACATCGGTGAGCTCACGCATTGGATAGACGAGGCGCTTGCCGGCAATCCGGTTTTCCCAGACGCGCTCGCACCGGAGAATATGGAAGAGGCAGACAGCTACTTCCTGTACACCGATGAGTTTTTGAAAAAATATAAATTGACCAAGCGGGAGGTCCAAATCATCAAATTGGTGTGCCAAGAACAGAATTCGGACGAAATCGCCCATGTCTTGCACGTGTCGCCCTTCACCGTCAAAACCCATCGCCGCAACATCATCCGCAAACTTGGGCTCGACGACTCGACGATTTCCCTATACAAGTTTGCCCAAGCGAACGGATTGCTGTAACGGATGGGCAGTACGGCCTAAAACTCAAAGATAAACCCAATCGACGGCACGATCGTCGCGCTCCGGTCGTTCAGCACCAACGGCACGGCGTTGCTGCCATCCATCACAATCGGGTTGCCGTCCACGGTCGCGAAACCGCTATTGTCCACAGTCCGTTCGAACGTGTATTTCGGCAAGGATGGCGTTTTGTAGAGAAACGCGTTTTGGAAATCCGCGAAGAGCACTAAGCTGGTGTTGCGGAAATTAAACGTCTTATCGACCCGGATATCCAGTTGCTGGAATAGTGGCAAGGTTTCCGAATTGAGTTGCGCATAGTCGTAGACGCCCCGGCCGGTGGTCAGGTAGAGCGCCTGCGAACTTGCCAGGTCAAAGGGCGTATAGGGTTGCCCACCTGCAATCCGATACTTCAGCCCCACGTCCCAATCGCGCTTGAATTTGTATCCCAACGTCCCGGAAACGACGTAGCCATAATCCCAGGTAGAGGGACGGAACACGCCATCCGCACCCGAGAACTCGGACTTGTAAACCGTCGCGCTCAACACGTAAAACAGGTTGCGGATAAGCTTTTGTTGCGCGTACGCCTCGACGCCATACACGCGTCCGTCACCGATAGACGTATACGCCTCATTGCCGATGGCGTTAAAGTCAGTGCCGATATTCGCCATGGAAATACCGTCAGCGAGCGATACCGGGTAGTTGCCATAATCTTTATAAAATGCCTCAACCGTAAACCGGAAATCGTTGCGGGGCGCAAATTGGGTGCCTACGGTATAGTGAATCGCATTGATGTATTCCAGTGACTCATTCGCTAGCCCGCCGCCCGGAGTACGGTAGCCCAACGCCGTGTAGGACGGCAATTTGTAATAGCTGCCGACCGAGCCGGAAACATTCCACCTCGACCCCAAGGCATAGGACAGCGAGAAGCGTGGCGACAACGACCGCAGTGGGTTCATGCCCCGATCGGTAAACGTATTCACGTCGCTGCGGAGGCCGCCAGAGAGCAACAGCTTCTCGTCAAAGAAATACTTGCTCCCGTGGGCATAGAGGCCCATTTTGAAAAATTCGATGGCCGTGGACGTATTGATGGTCTGCGTCGGCAAGCCAGCGCCACCATCCGGGTCGGGCACGCCCAATCGGATCGTATTGAACAAGTCGGCGTCGTATTTCACGTACTGCCCCCCGCCGCCGTAGCTGAATTTCCACCCATTGACGAATCGGTCGACGTCGACACGCAGTTTATTTTCGATCTCGTGGCTGCGCAAATCAAATAGCTTATCCCCTTCTTCAGCCACGTTGTCTTCATAACGTTTCGCGCCGTTTGAAAACATGTTGCGGCTCAGCGCAATGGTATAATATCCGTTGTCGACCAAGCGCTTCCACGATGCACCTACCGTATAGTTCCACTGGTCGATCAGCGGATTGGAGCGCAGGATATACGCATTCTCGGCATCCGCATTTTTCGGCGCTACCAGCCTGAAATTATCAAGCGCGCCAATACCGATAAAGTTGAGTTCGCTTTTGTCGTTAATTTTGTGGTTCACTTTGTATTGGAAATCCCAATAATCGGGTCGTATAGGCAAATCCAATACTTCGAATAAATACTTCAGATACGAACGTCTGGCCGAGGCCAAAAAGGTGGTTTTTGGCGACAGCGGGCCCTCCAGTGTCGCTGCAAACTCACTGCCCGACAACCGCATGTTACCGCCCAGCTTGTCGGGGTTGCCATTGCGTTGCTTGATGACGAACGTAGACGCCAAGGCATTGTCATAGCGACTGTCAAACGCCGAAGAGGTCAGCTGCACGTCGTTGATGAAGGATACGTTGAGAATGCCCGTAGCCCCACCGCTGGCCCCTTGGGTCTGGAAGTGGTTGAGCACCGGAATCTCGATACCGTCTAAGTAATAGACATTCTCGGATGGGCCTCCTCCGCGCACGATGATGTCATTTCGATTGGCCGTGGTTCCCCCTGCCACGCCAGGCAGCACTTGAATAACCTTCGATACGTCAAAGTTGCCCCCGGGGTTCACCCGGATTTCTTCAGACGTGAGTTTCTGTGTAGCCAACGGCGTGACCATATCCGTGGCACGGGCCGACCGACCGAAGCCCACTACCACCTCGTCAAGGGATTGAACGCGTTCGTCCAACTCGATCAGCAGCACTTGCGCATTCCCCGAACTCAGGTTAATATTGTAAAGCACAGCCGTTTCGAAACCCAGCACGGACACCTCCACGCTATAGCGGCCAACCGGCAATGCCAATTGGAAATTACCCCGTTCGTCAGTGACCACGCTCACCGTGTCGGCTCCCTGCAGCATGACCGTAGCACCCGGAATGGCCTCTTGCGTATTCTTGCCTCGTACGCTGCCGGTAATATCGCCTAATCGCTGGGCGTGAACTAAAATCGAACCAAAAACCAGCGCAAGTGTTATAGAGATGTATTTCATATTGGCGCAAAAGTAAACCATCGAAACGGAATTTAGTGTAAAAAAAGCGTAATAATTTTTATTACTTGACATTTTTAGTATAATTTTACACCAAATAAACGAAGCAATACTATGAGATATAGCTTATTGAAGAAGGTCATCGGCTTGCTGGAAACCTTTGAATCCGAAGCGGAAGCGAAGGGTGTGCCACGGGACATCACGGGTTTTCAGCAATGGGTGTGCGGGAGTGTCGCCGATAAGCAACAACCGATGCCCGAACCTTATTGGGAGGGCAAGGAAAACGGCCGAAGCGCGGAAAGTGCCATCAACACGTTTATCGTGCACATGAACCGGTATGCTAAATCGTACGCCAAGTCCGCTATCCATGGATCGGAATTCGCGACGCAGGAAGATTTTATCTACCTCATTAACCTGAAAGCCTTTGGGGCAATGGGAAAAATGGAACTCATTAAGCGCAATATCCAGGAAAAATCGGCTGGCATGCAGATCATCAACCGGCTAATCCAACGCGGCTGGGTGGCGCAGGAAGACTCGGTAGTCGACAAGCGCAGCAAAACCATCCGCATCACCGACGTGGGGGCGACCGCACTGGCCGAATATATGGATAAAATCCGCTTGGCGACACGCATCGTAACGGGTGACTTAACCCACGCCGAAAAAATGGAATTGATTCGCTTACTCGATAAATTAGACCGATTTCACAAGCCTATCTTCTTGCAAAATCGGGATAGCGCCACCCTCTTGGACGAGGTGAGCGATGTTCATCTGCCCCAGGGACAGGCAACGCCGGAAAGCACGTAGGCGAGTTCGCTCCCATGGCTTATAAATACAACCACATGAAAACGACAAAAACCCCTATCCTCTTAGCTCTCTCGCTGATTGGCATCACCGCAATGATGACCTCCTGCGCGTCCATCCCTAAAAAAGCAACCCCCGTCCAGCCCTTCGACCTCGACCGATATTTAGGCACCTGGTATGAGGTCGCCCGCATGGATTTTCGGCAGGAACGAGGCCTGAACAACGTATCGGCACAATACAGCCTGAACGAAAAAGGAAACGTGGCGGTGGTCAACAGCGGATACAACGCGGAAGAAGGAAAGTGGAAAAAGGCGGAAGCCAAAGCCAAATTCCGGGGCGACGAAACGAAAGGTGCGCTCAAAGTGAGCTTCTTCGGCCCCTTCTATTCGGGTTATAACGTCATTGCCATCGATGAAGAATACCGCTACGCCCTAGTAGCTGGCAAGAGCCTCAAGTACCTGTGGGTCCTATCGCGTGAAAAAAGCATTCCCGATGCGATCAAAGCCCAATACCTCCAGCTGGCCGAAAACATTGGCTACGCCACTGACGAACTGCTGTGGGTGACGCATGACCGCGACGATAACCCCTACCTGAATGAAAAGTAAAGTCGCCCTTTGCTGGTTGCGCCGCGACTTGCGGTTGGATGACAATGCTGCCCTTACCCATGCACTGGCATCCGGCATACCCGTGCTTCCAATCTTTATTTTCGACCAGGGCATCCTGGCTACCCTACCAGACAGGGTAGACCGGCGTGTCGACTACATTCACCAAGCGCTGCAGCAGATCCACGCCACCCTTCAGTCGGTCGGCTCCGGCCTGGCCATCCTTCACGCCACGCCCCTCGAGGCATTCGCCCGCCTTGCGGAGCGGCATGACATCCAAGCCGTCTACTGGAACCGCGATTACGAGCCACAGGCCAAAGCACGCGACCGCCAGGTAGCGGATTGGCTTCGCCAACGGGATATCCCGGTCCACACCTACAAAGACCACGTAATTTTCGACCAGGACGATATCCTGAAGGCCGACGGCGCTCCCTATACCGTGTATACGCCCTATGCCCAGAAATGGACGGCGGCCCTACAAGGCCAACATCCGGCGGCTTTCAAGCCCGACTGGAATAACTTCTATCTCCACGAAGCGGCGGCCATACCCACCTTGGCGGATATAGGCTTTGAAAAAACCGACCTTTTTTTTGCTGGCACTGCGCTCAACGCTACCGTAATCCAGCATTATGGGGAATACCGAGACTACATGGCACTAGACAAGACGTCGAAACTCGGAATCGCGTTGCGGTTTGGCACGATCAGCATACGCCAGTGCGTCACCTTTGCCTTGGCGCACAGTACGGCATGGCTTTCCGAACTCATCTGGCGCGAATTCTTCATGCAGTTGCTCGACCACTTCCCGCATGTAGCTACCGGCCCCTTCAAAAAACGCTACGCGGCCATTCCGTGGTGCAATGACGAGCAGGAGTTTGCTCGCTGGTGCGCGGGCACAACGGGCTACCCCATCGTAGATGCGGGCATGCGACAACTCAACAAAACGGGATTCATGCACAACCGTGCGCGCATGATCGTGGCTAGCTTCCTATGCAAGCACCTACTGATCGACTGGCGCTGGGGCGAAGCCTATTTTGCACAAAAGCTCGACGATTATGACCTCGCCGCCAACAACGGCAACTGGCAGTGGGCCTCCGGCTCAGGCTGTGATGCCGCCCCTTATTTCCGCATTTTTAACCCCACCCTGCAGGCCGCTAAGTTTGACCCCGATGGAACCTACGTCCAGCGGTGGGTGCCCGAATGGGGGACAAGCGATTACCCCGCACCGATCGTTGACCACGCCTTTGCCCGAAAAAGAGCCCTCAAGGCATACAGCGAGGCACTTAATTGATTATCTTTGGGTAAACAATCCCCCTCGTGAAGGGCCCATAACGAACATCAGCACCAATGACGGAAGAAATACTGACCAAAACGCTATTCGACGCAGCCCGCACGGGCGACCGCACCGCCATCCGCATCTATGCGCCCAAGCTGGCGGATATCAACGTGCGCGATGACCGCGGTTTCACGCCTTTAATCATTGCCGCCTACAACGGACAGGTTGGCGCAGTCGAAGCCCTACTCGAGGCCGGTGCCGACCTGAATGCACAAGACAATTCGGGCAATACCGCGCTCATGGGCGTATGCTTCAAAGGACACACGGAGATAGCCGAATTGCTCCTACGCCAGGGTGCCGACCCCAACGTGCAGGACGGCAAGGGCGGAACGGCCTTAGCCTTCGCGGTGATGTTTTCGCACCATACCCTCGTCGAATTGCTCCTGCGCCACGGTGCCGATCCCCATATCCCCAACACCAGCGGTGTCACCGTGCGGGAATTGGCGCAGCAACAAGGTAACGATGATGCCGTTCGGCTGATGGATGGGGTGTAGCAACGAAGATATGTACGCTTTTTTTGGTAAAGCAGTTCAATAACAGTGTTTTTTGGTTCTGTCTGATCGGCCCCAGACTAGGGAAACGTTGGAGAGGACACGGTTGTTACTAGGTAGCCACGTAGGACAAAAGCCTAGTGGGTTAAAAGCTCGCAGACAACCAAGCGAGCACCCATAACAACCAATCCCTCTGGGGAAGATGTCCACACAGAAATCCCAAATGTGATGACCTACAAACACCAAAATAAATACCGCGCACAATCGCATCGAATGCCCAGCTGGGATTATTCTGCAGTAGGCCTGTATTTTATTACGATGGTGACACAGAACAGGGAGTCCTATTTGGGTCGCGTCGAAAACGGCAACGTATTATTGTCAGATTGGGGAAAAACCGTACGGGAGGAATGGCTAAAATCATTCGAAATCCGGACCGAATTATTTTGCGACGAATACGTCATCATGCCCAATCATTTGCACGCCATCCTGATTATTGATCACCCAGAAGATACGGGTATTGATACGCACGGCCGT
>CAYUIZ010000093.1:0-12082 GCA_964444885.1 uncultured Sphingobacteriaceae bacterium
CTGGCTGAGGAAAACCTCAACGGACACTTGTCGGGCATGTTGATCGAGCAGGAAAACGGGCAGTGGGTGCATAGGGTTATTCCCGCACCGGGGGGGCAGCGTATCTTCCATCCGGAGAAAAACTACTTCCTGCCGATCCCCCAAAGCGTAATAGACAGAAATAACAAAATAACCCAAAACCCAAACTATACAATTGCACAAGACTAACTGCAATCCAATGACCAGAACGAGTGTGATTTCCAGACTAAGATACGCCGTAGCGGCGTGTTTGGCTTTTCTTTCCGTGTTGACGTTCCCTGCCGTGCTCAAGGGGCAGGACAGGTTTCCCTGGCCGGAAGGGAAAAAGTTCGCGATCAGCCTTTCCTTTGATGATTCCCGCGAATCGAACATCGAGCTGGGCATCCCGCTGCTGGACAGGCACGGGGTGAAGGCGACCTTCTACGCGCACCCAAAGAACGTGCGGGAGCGCCTGGATGAATGGAAGGCAGCGGTGGCAAACGGGCACGAAGTAGCCAACCACACGATGACGCATCCCTGCAGCGAGAATTTCCTGTGGGGAGCGCGGAAGCCTCTGGAGCACTACACGCTGGCAGACATGAGAGCTGAGCTGGTTGAGACCAGCCGGCAGCTGGAAGAACTGCTGGGCGTGACACCCACGACCTTCGCCTATCCCTGCGGGCAGACCTTTGTCGGACGCGGGGAAGGCAAGCAGAGCTATGCACCGCTGATTGCTGAGCTATTCACGAGCGGGCGGGGCTGGCTGGATGAGGCGCCTGCCGACCCCTTGTTTTGCGACCTTGCGGAGGTCTCGGGGATGAAAATGGACGATATCGATTTTAAAGAGCTGTTGCCCGTCATCGAGTACGCACGGGCAAATAACCTGTGGCTCGTCCTGGTAGGTCACGACACCCAAGCGGAACGCGGGCCGCAGGTCACCAATTTAGCGTTTCTCGAAGAGCTCGGCGCCTATATCAGTGCGCACGAGGATGTGTGGGCCGCTCCCTTGGCGGAGGTGTCCGCCCATATCCAGACCACAAGGACCAATGGCCGGTTGTTGCCCGGCGAGCCACTCCCGGTCTGGGAGAACAGCTCGGGCGAGGTGAACTTAAGGGCGGAACTGGGGAAAGGAATGGGCCCCACCATCGAATACATGCCCGACTGGAAAGCCTACGGATGGTGGACGGCCGAAGACAGCGTGGTGTGGAACCTTGAGCTGGACAAGCCCGGCATATTCCGCGCGGTGCTGGAATGGTCCATCTCGGATGAGGAAGCCGGCAAGGAAGTCGAATTCCATGTTGCGGGTCAGGTGATCCGGAAGGCCATCCCATCCTCCGGCTCCTGGGAAACATTCAGGTTTTTGGATCTGGGTGAGGTTGAACTCCCGGCCGGTCTCCACCGCATGGTCGTGAAACCGGCTAACCCCAACGAGGAGGGACATTTCATGGATCTCCGGAATATCCAGCTGAAGCGTAAAACCCTGCCTGCAAATGCGGACGTGGGTGTTGCCCTATATTCCTTTAATCGGTTCGGTCTGCATGACGCCCTGCGCAAAGCCAACGCCGCCGGAGTGGAATACGTGGAAGGGTTCTCCTTTCATTCATTGGGCGGCGCGTTCGGGTCCAAAACCATCGCCCAGCTGGATGACAGGGAAATCGTGCTGTTTCGGAATTTGCTGGCGGAGAACAGCCTCAGGATGGTCTCGATGTACGGTGATGGTCAGACGGTGGCCGAGTGGGAGCGGCTTTTTGCGAATGCCAGCCGTCTGGGTATGGAATTCATTGTGGGCGAGCCGGCCCCTACCCTGTGGGATGAGCTGAACGAGGTCGCCGGCCAGTACGGGATGAAGCTCGCCATCCACCAGCATGCGGAGGGATTAAGCCGTTTCTGGCACCCGGATTCCGTACTGGCGGCGCTCGAGGGGCGGGAAAACTTTGCGGCCTGCGGCGATGTCGGGCATTGGGTGCGGAGCGGGCTGGATCCCGTGGAATGCCTGAACACCCTGCGTGGCCGGCTGGTCAGTGTCCACCTGAAGGATCTGGATACGTTCGGGAACCTGGATGCCGCCGACGTGCGTCTGGGCGACGGCGTAATCGATTATGAGGCCGTGGTGCGGGCGCTGCGCCTGCAGGGCTTCGATGGGTATGCCTTTGTCGAATGCGAACACGACTGGGAAGATAACCTAGGCGACGTGTCCGACGCGGTTGTGCGTTTGCGGACCTGGCTGCACTAGGAGAAGAACCTCTGATTCCGACCATCATGCACCTCACAATAAGCTAAACTTAATCTTGCACTTCACTTATGTTTCTTAAAAATCCTTTGCCATTTGTTTTCATGATAACTCTTTTCGCAAGTGCGGCGTGCAGCCAGAAACCAAGTGGCGGCGGCCTATCGCCCAAGGAGGCGCTGGCTTCCTTCGAGCTCGCGGAGGGATTCCAGCTGGAGCTAATCGCGTCCGAGCCGCTGATTTCGGATCCGGTGGCCATGGAGGTGGACGAATACGGGCGGATGTACGTGGTGGAAATGCCGGGATATCCCCTGGATAAGACGGGCTCGGGGAAGGTAAAGCTGCTTTCCGACCGTGACGGGGACGGCACGATGGACGAGAGCGTCGTCTTCGCCGACGGACTCCAGTTCCCTACAGGCGTCATGCGCTGGAAGAACGGAATCCTGGTGACGGACGCGCCGAATGTTCTGTACTTTGAAGATACCGACGGAGACGGCCGTGCCGACATCCGCGACACGCTGCTGACGGGATTTGCCCTGTCGAATCCACAGCATAACGTCAACTCGCCCATCCTAGGAATCGACAACTGGATTTACGTGTCGAACGAACCGGCTGGTGTGGCCAGCGTCTACGTGGATGAGTTCAGTGATTTAGGAACTGAAGTCCACTATCCGGGCGTGGCAGGCGCGCCAGTTCTGCCGGCCAACGGAGGCGGCCGCCGGGTTCGGTTCCATCCGGACACCTACGGCCTGGAGATGCTGTCAAGCGCGGGCCAGTTCGGCCACACCTACGACCGCTGGGGCAGGCATTTCCTGGTGAGTAACGCGAACCACATTTACCATGAGGTTTTCCAGGCCGCATATTTGAACAGAAATCCCAGCTTGCTGATACCCGGCACAACCGTATCCGTATCAGACCACGGCGCGGCGGCCGAAGTGTACCCCATCACGGTCAACCCCGAGCATCAGATGCTGACCGACCTGGGCGTTTTCACAGCGGCCTGCGGCATCATGGCCTACGAAGGTGGTCTTTTCCCCGCACCGTTTGACAGCGTGGTCTTCGTTGCGGAGCCCGTTGCCAACCTAGTGCACGCCGACTTTGTGCGGGAAAGCGGCGCAACGTTCACCGCGTCGCGGGTGTATGAGCAGAAGGAGTTTTTAGCGTCGCGCGACCCCTGGTTCAGGCCAGTCAACCATTATACCGGGCCTGACGGCGCGGTTTATGTGGTGGATTATTACCGCAGGGTGGTGGAACATCCGGAATGGATGGCGGAGGGTGCGGCCGAATCCCAGGACTTGTACGAAGGCATTGACAAGGGACGGATATACCGGGTGACGCCGGTCGGCACGCCAGCGGCGGACTGGACCAAAGACTTCGCTTTCGGCGATGCGTCCGTCAGCGAGTTGGTCGGGAAACTCGGTCACGAAAACAGCTGGCACCGGCGAAACGCGCAGCGTCTGCTGGTCGACCGGAACGATAAAAACAGTGTCCCTCTACTGCGGGAAGCGCTCCGCAGCGCAAACGAAGTAGCACGCCTGCATGCGGCCTGGACACTTGAAGGGCTTGGTGCACTGGAAGAAGGGGATGTGGTCCGCCTGTTGGAAGATTCCGTCGCCGGAGTCCGCGAAAATGGAATCCTCCTCGCGGAGGACTATTTGAATTCCGAAGCCGTGCTTGCTGCCCTGTTTGGGCTGCAGGAGGATGACAACGGCAGGGTTCGTTTTCAACTGCTGTGCACGCTCGGTGAGGTGGATTCTCCCGAGGCGCGCCAGGCAAGGCAAGCGTTGCTCTTTGCCGGCTTGAATGATTCTTGGATGCAGTATGCGGCGCTTTCGGCCCGCTTCCCCGACTACGGCGGGCTCCTGAATACGGCGATCAGCAAGTTTGACACCAATAATCCCGCTTATGCGGGCTTGATCGAGCGGGTGGCGGCCATGTCAGTGGCCTCTGCCAGTCTGGAGGATATTAAAGCATTGTTGGGTCGGGCATTGAATCCGGGTGGCGGATCCAACGGTGCCTGGCAGGCTGCCTTGCTTCGCGGTCTGAGTCAGCAGGACGGCGAATACGTTACATCACCCAGCCTGGAAACCGAAAGGAAGCAGTTGGTGCAGGCGTTGTATGCACATCGGTATGAACCGGTTCGTGCGGCAAGCCTGGCGATGCTGCGGCGTATCGGTCTGCCGAGGGACGGATCGGCCCAGCCTGTGCTCGAACGGTCTGTCGCGCTCTTGGGCGATGGGAATGCGGAAGCTCCCTTGCGCATCCGGGCGATGGAGTTCGTGGCGATGGCTTCGCCCGAAACAGCGGCGCAGAAGCTGCCCGCGCTGCTGGATCCGGGGGAGCATCCGGACGTGCAGCGGGTGGCCCTGCGGATACTCGGATGGCAGGGGGGTACCGAAATTACGGCCTGGCTGATCGACCGGTGGGCGTCCCTCGGGCCGGCGGTCCGCGAGGAAACCATCGAGATCCTGTTTGCGGGCGAAGACCGGGTGCGCCAGCTGATCGAAGCGTTGGAGGCCGGCACCATTGACCCGTCAGCCGTGGTATGGGGGCGCCAGGTTGGCTTAATGGCCCAACGAAACGAAGAACTGCGCCGCCGCGCACGGCGGATTTTCGCAGCCGAAACCGACGATGCGGATAAGATGGCTACCCTGGAAACGTACCGCGGCGCACTGAATGCGTCCGGAGACACCAAAAAAGGAGCCCTGCTGTACGAACGGCACTGTTCAGCCTGCCACCAGATCGGCGGGGAATACGGCGTGGCGTACGGCCCCGATTTGGCCGCTATACGCAACCGCAAGCCGGAGACCGTGCTTTGGGATATTCTGGAACCCAATGCGTCCATCGCTGACGGCTACGACCTTTGGGAAATAACGATGGCCGATGGCGAAGTGAAGCGAGGGATTATTGCTTCGGAGACACCGACTTCGATCACCTTAAGCGTTTACAACAAAGAGGACGAAGTAATTTCACGACAAGACATTGCCACCCTCACGTCGATGGCCATGTCCTTGATGCCCGCCGGACTCGAACACCAAATCACGGCAGAAGAAATGAACGATCTGCTCACCTTTATTAAAAAGCTGAACTAATGAAGACGAATAACAGACGCCAGTCGGTATTGCGGTCCTGTGCCGCATCCCTTGGCTTGGCGGCCCTTCTAGTAATCGGAATGGCGCTGTCCGCGCAGGGGCAGGGCTTTAAGGCTGCGGTGGGCAAGGTGAATATTACGCCGCACGAGTCCCAGCAGTTGCTGGGGTATGGCGCTCGGAAATCCACTGGCGTGCACGACAGCATTTACCACCGCGTGACGGTGATGGATGATGGCCACACGCGCTTTGTGCTGGTATCGTCGGACATTTGCTTGGTGTCACCTTCGGAATATGACCGGGTGGCGGCCCAGCTGCAGGAGGAAGTGGGGATAGCACCGGCGAATTTCTGGTGGTCGGTGACGCATACGCACTCGGCGCCGGAAGTAGGTCCTCCGGGCATCGCCGAGGCCTTTTTGGGCGACCGCTATCACCACGAATATGACCGGGCGTACACGGATGGTACCATCAGGAAGCTGCTGGATGCCGTGACCGAGGCGATTGATAACCTGGAGCCCGCGCGACTGTCCGTAGGGTGGGGGCACGCCAATGCCAATATTAACCGGCGGGCACGGCGGGCGGATGGCACGACCTTCCTCGGGCTGAACCCCGATTTGCCGGTAGACCGGCGTATCGGCATGCTGCGGATTGATAGGACGGACGGCTCACCGTTGGCGATTATCGCAAATTACGCGATGCACGGCACGGTGATCGGCGGTGAATGCACGCTGATCAGCGGAGACGGGCCGGGCGTGGTATCAGACTATGTGGAACGCAACACCGGCGCCACCATGCTGTTTATCAACGGCGCGGCAGGCAACATCGCGCCGATATACAGTACGCAGCCCGACCCGTTCCGCCTACCGGAGTTCGAGGCGCTGCTGGGCGACCGCATTCTGGAAGCCAACCATCGTATGCCGAAAGGCACGGACGAGGTAAAATTCAGCGCGGGCGGAACGACCGTCACGACGCCGGCGCGCGAAGGCTTGTCCTGGCCAGCCTACCTGTCGGATTATACCAGCATAGACCAAGCCGGCAACGAATTCGTGAAACTGCCCGTGCGTTTTCTCCGAATCAACCGCGATATCGCGATTTGGAGTGCACCACTCGAGCTCTTTTGCGAAATATCGAACGAGATTCGCGATCGGTCGCCGTTTCCCTACACCTTTTACTACGGATATACGAACGGGTGGCTGGGTTACCTGATGACCGACGAGGAAATTCCCTTCGGCGGCTACGAGACCACCGTTACTCCGTTCAAACCAGGGGCGGGAACGGATCTGATTAATGCAGTACTGGGGTACATCGAAGGAGAGATGAGCGCGCCTTAACACGTTCCTTTACAGGTCGTACCAACGCAGGGGTGCTTGCGTGCGGCCTCCATCGCGCGGTTATCCATGTTCTTGCAATTACGCGACCATTTCGGTAGGTTTGTGGAGGAGGCGTTCGTTCGCCGATGAAAAATCAAACCCATTTTATAAGCGCTTATGATGAAGTCAATCGCCCTTTTTATTTCGTTTATCTGTACCATCGCGTATACACACGCGCAATCCCAAAGCTTGTTTAACGGCACCGACCTAACAGGCTGGCATGCCGACGTGCCGGCCATGGACGACGACGCGGCCGTGTCTAGCCCGTTCATCGTCCGCGACGGGATGCTCGTCAGCATGGGCAACCCCAACGGTCACCTGATAACGGACGCCGTGCATAAAAACTATCGTTTGGAGGTCGAATACCGCTTCCCGGGCAAACCAGGAAATTGCGGTGTGCTCGTTCACGCTTCCACGCCACGGGCGTTGTACGGCATGTTCCCCCAGTCTATCGAGGTGCAGATGATGCACGAAAATGCCGGGGATTTCTGGTGCATCCATGAAGATATCGAAGTGCCCGACATGGAAGCCCGCCGCGGACCCAAGGAAAATTGGGGCGGCAAGGACGGCCAAGAGCGGCGCATACGCAACCTCACGGACGGCTCGGAAGCACCGCTGGGCGAATGGAACCGGATGACCATCGAGGTGCTCGACCGTAATATCCGGGTATGGGTCAACGGCGACTTGGTCAACGACGGTTTCAACTGCACGGCAGATCAAGGCCAAATTGCCCTGCAAGCCGAAGGGTCCGAGGTGGAATTCAGAAAACTATTGCTGACGCCCATTAGCCAGCTTTCGGATAAACAGTAGGACGCAAGCCGTCATGGCTAAACCGAACCAACCGCAACTCATTTTCAAAACCGGCATCGTGGTGATCGGGGCGGGGCAGGCTGGGCTTTCGTCGGCCTACCATTTGAAGCAGCTCGGCTTTTCGGTCGGGCGGGATTTCGTCGTGCTCGACGCGTCGCCCCATCCTGGTGGGGCGTGGCAATATCGTTGGCCATCCCTGACGCTGAGTACCGTCAATCGAGTTCACGACCTGCCCGGGATGCGTTTTGCAGATACGGTCGGTGATACGCGTGCCACGGAAGTACCGGCTAATGTAGCCATGCCACGTTACTTCGAAGCCTATGAAAAGACCCATGGCCTCTCAGTCTACCGCCCCGTCACCGTGAAAGTGGTTTGCGAGCGCGAAGGTAGGTTTCGGGTCGAAACCGACAGCGGGCAGTTCTCTGCAAATGGGATCATCAACGCGACGGGCACTTGGAACAACCCATATATTCCCGACTATCCTGGCGCATCCCTTTTCGAAGGCGAGCAGCTCCACACCCGCGATTATCGAAAGCCCGAATATTTCAAAAATAAGCATGTGCTGGTGGTTGGGGCAGGGATTTCGGCGATCCAGTTGCTGGATGAGATTTCGCGGGTAACGCAGACCACGTGGGTCACCCGTCGCGAGCCGCACTTTGTTGAAGGGCCTTTCGATGAAGCCCGTGGCCGTGCCGCCGTAGCGATTGTCGAAGACCGTGTGCGCCGGGGCTTGCCCGCAGGATCGGTGGTATCGGTCACCGGCTTGCCTGTGACACCCGCTATCGAGGCCATGCGTGCCCGCGGCGTCCTCCACCGCCAGCCCATGTTTAGCGAGATCACCGCTAGTGGCGTTCGTTGGGCGGACGGACGCATCGCTGACATTGACATTATCCTGTGGTGCACTGGCTTCCGAAGCTCATTGGACCACCTGATGCCCTTGCTTCTGCGCGAGTCTGCCGGTGGAATTACCATGGCGGGGCGCCTCGCGACGCAGGTTGCGGGGGATCCGCGTATTCACCTCGTGGGCTACGGTCCCTCCGCATCCACCGTCGGCGCCAACCGGGCGGGACGCGCCGCCGCGCAGGAACTGACCCGCTATCTGGGAATGAAATGACCTTCCTGCAGGTAAGGCAGTATGGTGCAGGATGCACGTATGCGTCGAAAAGCTAATTTTGAGGGCAGTTACAGTTAACCAGTTCAGCGTTTATTGCTATAAATCTGAATGCCACCTTTTACAACATGATGTCGAGTCGTATGGCTAAAGAATTTCGTGGGTCCCGTGGACCCTTTCCCCGGGTATTGTTGCTATCCGTCGTCCTCTGCAGTACGGCGGTATCCCTGACGGCACAACAAACTGGAAAAATAACGTTTACACCACATTTTGTGGCGGCCGAGAGCTTTGAGTCCGTGGGCGTTATCGACGTCAACAATGACGGTAAGCCGGATTTGGTCTCGGGCGATTTTATTTATTTCAATGAGGGAGACGCCAAGACGATTTTCCGCAAGCGCCATCGGCTGGGCGACCAACCCGCGTATGGCGAATATTATGACGACTTCGCCACCATTGCCATGGATGTGAACGGCGACGGGCACATGGACTTTATTACGGGAGGCTGGTTTGGCGAAACGCTCCGCTGGCACGAAAACGTCGGGACATCCGGTGCATGGCCTGCCCATGACATCGCGAAAGTAGGCAACGTGGAAACGGTGAGGGCTTGGGATCTGGACGGGGATGGCCAACTGGAAATCGTGCCCAATACACCCAATTCGCCGTTGCATTATTTTAAGCTGGAAGGCCCCGGCAAGTTTGTCCGCTACGAAGTGGGCGATTATAAAAGCCACGGCCTCGGGTTCGGCGACATCAACGGAGACGGCAAAGGCGATTTGATCGTAGCCAACGGTTGGATAGAAAACAAAGGCAATAACCAATGGGTCTTCCACGCCGATTTTGACCTCGGGCCCCACGCCAGCATACCGATCATCGTCACCGACCTCAATGGTGATGGCAAAAACGACCTGATCGTGGGAAATGGCCACGACTACGGCATCTTCTGGTATGAGCAACAAGTGGATGCGCGTGGCAAACGGACGTTCAAGAAGCACCTGATCGACGACACGGCCTCCCAGTACCATGAGCTGGTGTGGGCCGATATCACAGGCGACGGCAAGCCGGAGCTCATCACCGGCAAACGGTATCGTGGGCACAACGACGGCGATCCCGGCGCGCACGACGACGTGGGCTTGTATTATTTCACGTGGGATGGCCAGTCCTTTACCAAACACATCATCGCCCATGGCCCCCCAGGCATTGGCAAGGGGACAGGCATTTTTATGCAAGTAGCCGACCTGCGTGGTACGGGCAGGAAAGACATCGTCGTAGCCGGTAAAGATGGGCTGTGGGTCTTTTTTAATGAGGGAATACAATAGACGGATAAATTCGTCAACAACCAATCGCAACACTCAATCTAGATGATATTAATGGATACGAAGATGCTAAGAAGGCCATTTTTGTTAGCCTGCGGATTACTTCTTTTTTTGCTTGCCGGCTCCGTGCTGCAGTCACAGGCCCAGCGTCGGGGAAGCTCGTCCGCAGTAACGTTCAACCCTGGGGCACGCATTCTTTTCCTCGGCAGCTCGCTGTTCGAAAATGAAATAGCCAAGGGCTATCTCGAATTTGCGCTTGCCACGCGGTGGCCGGATCGTGAGCTCACGTTCCGCAACCTCGGCTGGATAGGCGATAATGTGTTTGCAGAAGCACGCAGTACGTTCACCACGCCGCCTACGCCATACCAGCAACTGTTCCAGCAAATCCGGGCCACGAATCCTGACTATGTGCTATTGGCCTACGGCGGAACTGAGGCCCAGCGAGGGCAGGCGGGTGTCAGGCATTTTGTAAAGGGGCTCGAAACGCTGATCGACTCGATAGACGCCATGGGCGCGCAGACGATTCTGGTATCGACGGTTCCGGTTCGTTCGGCCGGCAACGCCCAAAATACGGCGCAACTGCAAAAAAACCTCAAACTGTATGCTGACGCCATTTCTTCCGTGGCGTCCAGGCGCAAAAAGGCATTCGTGGATTTTTATACGCCAGTGGCCAGCAATATGGACGGTCTCTTTCTCGACAACGGCATCCACCTCAACGAGGCGGGCTACTATTTTCTGGCCCAGACACTGGAGTCACAGCTGGGCTGGTCGCCCCGCGGATCGAAGGTCATAATAGACGCCTCTCAGTCGGTCGCCAGTTCCTCCGACGCCAAGATTCTCTCCAGCACAGACGGGGGTATTGTGTTCACATACAAGGAACCCATCCTCCCGCTGCCCGTCACCTCGGGCGGAACGTATGACGAACAAGCCTCGGTGGCGGTTCAGGTGAGCGGCCTCAAACAAGGATTTTACACCCTGACCGAAAATGGCCGGCATCTGGCCACGGCATCGGCCGCTGATTGGGCCGCTGGCGTGGTGCTAAGCCACGGTCTTTCGCAGGTTCAGGCCGCCCGGATTAGTGATTATATAGCGAAGAAGAACGGGTTGTTTTTCCAGCAGTACCGGCCGATGAACCGGACGTACATCCTCGGCTTCCGCTCGTACGAGCAAGGAAACCATAAGCAAGGGCTTGACGATATGGATTTTATCATTGCCTGGCTCGAAGGTCAAATCAACGTCAACCGCCAGCCGGTGGTTAAAACCTACGAACTCCGCCCCCTAAAATGAAAAATAATTGCCAAATGAAATTGAAACGTGTGTTGTTGAACCTTCGGGGACTGTGGTTTGTACCGGTTTTGCTCCTGGCAGCGTGTTCGGGCAAGGATGAGCATGGAGAGGAGCTGGATGAACACGATCCGATGGCTCAGCTTGCCTCGTTTCAAATTGCCGACGGTTTTGAGGTGACTCTTTTTGCGGCCGAGCCGCTGCTCGCCAAGCCTATACAGATGAACTGGGATGCCCAGGGACGGCTTTGGGTCATCGGTAGCACGGCCTATCCGCATGCCAAAACTGGCGAGGAACCGAACGACAAAGTGTACATTCTGGAAGATACGGACGGGGATGGTGTGGCGGATAAATCCACCGTATTTGCGGACGGCCTGAACCAGCCTACGGCGATATTGCCGGGCGACGGTGGCGTCTACGTAGCGAACGCCACGGAGATCCTGCACCTCGCGGATACCGATGGGGATGGCAAAGCAGATACCCGCCGGGTTGTACTAAGCGGATTTGGGACGGCCGATACGCATCACCTGATCCATACCTTTCGCTGGGGGCCTGAAGGAAGGCTGTATTTCAACCAGTCGATTTACATACACAGCCACGTAGAAACGCCTTGGGGCATCCGGCGCTTAGAAGGCGGAGGTGTGTGGAAGCTACAGCCGCATACACTCGAACTCGATATTTACGCGCGGGGACTCGTCAATCCGTGGGGCCTGCAGTTTGACGACTACGGCCAATCCTTCCTCACGGACGGCGCGGGCGGGGAGGGCATCAACTACGCTTTCCCTGGGGCAACATTCGTAGCTGCGCCTGGTGCCGAGCGTGTTTTGCGGGGACTCAACCCCGGGCAGCCCAAGCATTCGGGCTTGGACATTGTGTCGGGC
>CAYUIZ010000094.1:0-11910 GCA_964444885.1 uncultured Sphingobacteriaceae bacterium
TGTGAAACAAAATGCATTGAAATCACTGTGGCTTAGCGCGTTGGGAATTACCCTTATCGCCGCCTGCTATCCGCCCCATGGCTCGCGGGCCGACCGCACGGAGCTGATCGATACGGTCGCTAGCGACACCGTGGCGGTGAGGCCGATCCCCGCGGACACCTTTCGGGATGCGGTACTGGCGCAATACCGCCGCGTCGGCCTCGAACTTACCGAACTGGATACGGGCGTATTCACCATGGCCTATACGGGCTACCTCAACCTTCGCGCTTCCGGCCGGACCAACAGCTCGATATTGACTATCGTCGACTTCAACGTACCCAGCACCGAGCACCGCATGTGGATCGTCGACCTGGCACAGGATTCCCTGTTGCTCCACACCTGGTCGGCGCATGGCGAAGGGAGCGGGCGGGAAACAGCAACTACCTTTTCCAATCGGCCGGGGTCCTTGCAAACCAGCTTGGGCTTTTACCTGACGGCGGAGGAGTATATCGGCAAAAACGGCCGGTCGCTACGGCTGGATGGCCTCGACGAAGGGTTTAACACGAATGCGCGCCGCCGCTACGTGGTGATGCATGGTGCCGACTACGTCAGCCAAGACACCATCGCAGCGTTGGGTTACTTAGGCAATAGCGAGGGCTGTCCTGCGGTGTCCCACGCCGTCAACCACCAAGTTATCGATTGGGTCAAAGGCAAATCTGTGCTATTCATCACCGGACCCGAGACCACCTACCATTCGGCATGGCTAAACCGCGAGAAGGCTCACCGATACCTTATCCACGGCCAAAAATCCGATTAATCGCCCTCGGTATCGCTGTCGATGTGCTTGTCGCTAAGCTGCTTGTTGGCGCGGGCGCCCAGCTTTTTCAGCTTTTCCACCTTGCGGATCACGTTGCCGGGGCCGGTTCCCAATTTTCGGGTTGCTGCCTCGTGCGAACGCACGGCACGCCCCAACTGCTCACCCACGGTATCCATGTCGTCAAGAAACCCGACAAACTTATCATACAGCGCCCCGGCTTCTTTCGCGATTTCCAGCACGTTGCGCGTTTGGCGCTCCTGCTTCCAGATGCTGGCAATAGTACGTAATGTAGCCAGTAACGTAGACGGACTGACGATGACCACGCGCCGGTCCCAAGCCTCGCTGAATAGCTCAGGCTTGCAGGACACCGACATGCTAAACGCGGATTCGATGGGCATGAAAAGCAAAACAAAGTCAGGCGAATTGATGCCGTATAGGTCTTGATAATTTTTTGCCGATAAGCCCTTTACATGGTTTTCCACAGATAGGACGTGTTGACGCGCGCTAGCTTCGGCCTGCTCTTCGCTGTCGGCATTGGCCCACCGTTCATAAGCCACCAACGACACTTTTGCATCGATGACGAGATGCTTTTCGTCTGGCAGCTCGATAATGGCATCGGGCTGAAGTCGGCGTCCGTCGTCGCCCGGCATCGATGCCTGCAAACGATATTCGCGGTCTTTGACTAGGCCTGACCGTTCTAGTACACGCTCCAGAATCACTTCACCCCAATTACCCTGCTTTTTGGTGTCGCCTTTGAGCGCCCGTGTCAGGTTATTGGCTTCGTCTTGGATGCGTAGACTCTGTTCCATCAGCTGCTGTACTACGCCCTTCAGCGCATTTCGCTCGGCGGCTTCGGTCTGATAGGCCTTGTCAACCTTGTCTTCGAATGTTTTGATCTTTTCCCTGAGCGGGCTCAGAATCCCCTCCATCGATTTGGTGTTCGTCTCGGTGAATTTCCGTGTCTTTTCTTCCAATATACGGTCGGCTAGTCCCCGAAACTCAAGGTTAAACTGCTCGCGTATCTGCGTGATTTCCTCCTTTTGCTCACTAACTTTTTCTTGTTGGGCCTGGTGATACGCACGCATGTTCTCCAACGATTTTTGGGCATCAAGGTATGCTTGGCGGAGCGCTTCCAGCTCACTTCGCCACTGCTCCCGCTCAGACCGGAATGTTGCATCCATCCGCTTTTTCTCATCGGACTCGTGCAAGGCTTGCTGTTCCACCCGGGCAAGCTGTAGCCGAAGTTCTTCCCGCTCTTGGTGCAGGGCTGCCAACTCATGGGCATGGTCAGGCGCTTTGCCCCGCTTCATGAACAAAATCAAAGCAATGAGCAAAAATAGGGCGGAAAGCACAGTTAGGTATAGTTCCATACGACAAAGGTAGAAAAAGATCGAGCTTTCGCCCCCCGTCGCAATTATGCTCACACCGACTGCAAATACAACGGTGCTACATTCCTATCGGGCGAGTCAGGCCATGGAATATCCTTCGCTTGCATCCTGGACTCCAGCCCCAAAAAGAAGATGATCTGAGCTTAGTTTTAGGTTAGTTTAACCGGTTGTTCCCGTCTGGGAAAAGAAGTATGGGGGTGTGTTGTTTGGCTTTCCCAAACTCCATCAGCGCGTAGGAAATAACGATAATAATATCCCCAACCTGTACCAGCCGGGCGGCTGCGCCATTGAGGCATACGGTGCCAGATCCACGTTCGCCTTTGATGACGTACGTCTCGAAGCGCGCGCCATTGTTGTTATTTACGATCTGAACCTTCTCGTTCGCAATAATATGAGCTGCATCCATCAGGTCTTCATCAATCGTGATGCTCCCAACATAGTTCAGCTCCGCTTGCGTAACCCGTACCCTGTGAATCTTCGATTTCAACACCTCAATCATCATGGCACAAAGATACGGAAATTCTATAAAACGCTAATCACGCCCAGGGAAATCCAACAGCATATTGTCGATCAACCGCACGCCATCTACCCAAGCCGCGACCAGCGCAACTGCGGCCTGCCCTGCTCCCACCGCGCCTATTTCACCCAATGTAGCCGCATCCCTTACCTCAAAATATTCCAAATCCACGCCATCACTTTGCGACAGGCTTTCGACCGCTTGGCTCACCACCTGCCGCACCTCCATATTCACACTATTGGTTTTCGCATTGCGGAGCGTTGCCACGAGCGCCAGCGCCTGTTGCCGTCCTGTGTCGGACAGCCGCACATTTCGGGAGCTCATCGCCAAGCCGTCATGTTCACGTACCGTCGGGCATATCGCCAACTTAACGGGCAACTTCAACGCCTGCACCATGTGCTGAATGACCATGCATTGCTGGAAATCCTTCTGGCCGAAACAAGCGATGTCTGGCCTGACCGCGTCAAACAGTTTGCTGACGATTTGGGTGACCCCTTGGAAGTGCCCGGGCCGGTGCTTGGCCTCCAGGATCACGTCCAGCTCGCCCAAGTCGAGGTGCCAAGCCGGTTCGTCGTCGGGATACATCTCCTCCACCTCGGGTATAAACAGCAGATCGCACTTTGCGTGGCGGAGCATCTGAATATCACGCTCGATGGGCCGTGGGTACTTTTTCAGATCTTCGGGATCATTAAATTGCGTAGGATTGACGAAAATGCTGCACACCACTAGGTCTACCAGGGGTTTGGCATATTCCACCAAGGAAAGATGGCCCGCATGCAGCGCGCCCATAGTCGGCACCAAGCCGATACGTTTGCCTTGCGCTTGATGCGGTGCCAGCCAAGCCTGCAGTTCGTTCCGGTTCGTTACGATTTCCACGGGTGTTCGGGCTAATCAATCACGCCAAGCGCCTTGCCGACTTTCGTAAAGGCTGCAATCGCTTGATCCAAGTGATGTTGTTCATGTGCTGCTGACAATTGCACCCGAATACGGGCCTGTTCGCGCGGTACCACCGGAAAGTAGAAGCCGATCACGTAGATTCCTTCTTCCAGCATCTTCGCTGCAAATTCCTGAGCCAGCTTGGCATCGTATAACATGACCGGCACAATGGGATGCGTGCCTGGCTTGATGTCAAACCCAGCTTGGGTCATCTTTTCGCGGAAGTAAACGGTATTGCTTTCGAGCTTGTCGCGCAGTTCCGTCGTTTCGCTCAACATGTCCAATACGGCGATAGACGCGCCCACAATGGCCGGTGCCAGCGTATTGGAGAACAGATACGGACGCGAGCGCTGGCGCAGCATATCGATAATTTCCTTTCTTCCGGAGGTGAATCCGCCGGAAGCACCGCCGAGCGCTTTACCCAGCGTGCCCGTGATAATATCCACGCGATCCATCACGCCGAACAGTTCGTGTGTGCCGCGCCCGGTCTTGCCGACAAACCCCGAGCAATGGGAATCATCTATCATGACCAAAGCCTTGTATTTGTCCGCTAAGTCGCATATTTGGTCGAGCGGCGCTACGCTGCCGTCCATGGAGAATGCGCCATCGGTGACGATAATCCGATGCCGTGCACTCTGCGCGGCTTTCAGCTGGGCCTCTAGATCCTCCATGTTGCAGTTCTTATAGCGGAATCGCTGGGCTTTGCACAGCCGAACACCGTCGATGATCGACGCGTGGTTCAGCTCGTCGGAGATAATCGCATCCTCGGGTCCGAACAGCGGCTCAAACACGCCTCCGTTTGCATCAAATGCCGCGGCATAAAGAATGGTGTCCTCCGTTCCCAAAAACTGGGAGATCTTGGCTTCGAGTGTCTTGTGGATATCCTGCGTACCGCAGATAAAACGCACCGACGACATGCCATAACCATGGCTGTCGATCGTGCTCTTCGCGGCCTCGATGACTTTGGGGTGCGCAGAAAGCCCCAGATAGTTGTTTGCACAGAAGTTGATGACCTCCGCACCGCCCTGCACGCTGATTTGCGCGCCCTGCGGCGTGGTGATGACACGTTCTGCTTTGTATAATCCAGCCTCCTTGATGGCTTCCAGTTCTTTCTGCAGTTGGGGATGAAGGGTCTCGTACATAATTTCCTGTTTTTGTGCTAGCCCAAAACTACGGAAATTTTGCCACACGGCGGGCTTTCCCCGGACGCAGCGCACACGATTGACCGTGCACCTACCTGGCGGCGTTCTCCCTTGGATGGAAAGGCAACCGGGCAAACAAAAAAAATCCGTATCAAGCCATGCTCGATACGGATTTTAACCTACAAACGTGTAGGGTCTATTTTTTGATGTACATGACCTCCTTGACGGCTTTGACCACGCGCTCCACGTTGGGAAGCGCTGCCTGGATCAGGGTAGGTCCATAAGGCAACGGCACGTCAGCCGAGGTGATGCGCACAACAGGCGCGTCTAAGTAGTCAAATGCGTTTCGTTGCACGTTGTAGGCAAGTTCGGAAGAGATTGACGCTAACGGCCATGCTTCTTCCACCACCACGAGGCGGTTTGTTTTCTTCACCGAAGTAATAATCGCTTCGTAGTCAATAGGCCGAACGGAACGCAGGTTGATTAAGTCAACCTCGATGCCTTCCTTCGTTAGCTCCTCTACGGCCGGCTGCACCACCCGGGGCAGCATCTTGCCAAAGGAAACGATCGTCACGTCGGTTCCTTCGCGCATGATTTCAGCCTTGCCCAATGGCAGGTAATATTCTTCTTCGGGCACGTTTCCTTTATCGCCGTACATGACTTCGGATTCCATGAAAATAACCGGATCCGGATCCACGATCGCCTGCTTCAGCAAACCTTTGGCATCGTATGGGTTAGCCGGTACGACAACTTTGAGGCCTGGCGTATTCGCAAACCAATTTTCAAAGTTTTGGGAGTGCTGTGCGGCCAGCTGACCGGCATTGCCCGTGGGCCCGCGGAATACCATCGGGATGGGGAACTGCCCGCCGCTCATGGAATACATCTTCGCCGCCGAGTTGATGATTTGATCGATGGCTACCAGCGAGAAGTTGAACGTCATGAACTCAATAATGGGCCTCAGGCCGTTCATCGCCGCACCGATACCGATACCAGCAAACCCAAGCTCTGAGATGGGCGTATCAATCACCCGTTTGGGGCCAAATTCGTCAAGCATCCCTTGGCTCACTTTGTAAGCGCCGTTATACTCGGCAACTTCCTCGCCCATTAGGAAAATCTTCTCGTCTTTACGCATCTCTTCGCTCATAGCCTCGCGAAGCGCTTCTCTGAATTGTATTTCTCTCATTACGGGTGTACTGAATACATTAAAATTAATCGCAAACCTACCATATTTTTTTGACATTTTGAAGCTGTAGCCCCGTAATATTGCGGCAGAATATGCGGAAATTACAAAACTCAGACAGGCAGGACAGTCAAGAATTCGATAAGCCAATGATTCAGGTTCGCGATGGCTTTTTCCAGTTGCCAGTTGTCCCGTTGCCGGCGTTCCACGTAGTTGGACAGCGCCCGCACTTGTACGCATTGAACGTTCGCTTGACTGCCCGCGTAGAACACGGCAGCGCCCTCCATGCTTTCGACCTCCGGCGAGCGGCGGGCCGCTACGCGCTCAATGCTGGGCGGATGGCCATGTACGGTGTTTACCGTAATCCCCACGACGGACGGAAGCCTTTCCAGCGCCGGAAAATGCCCCTCTATGCGCTCGGTAAAGACGCTGGGTCCAAAACCCAAAACCTCCCCCTCAATAAACGCCTCGCCGTCCTCGGCACCCAGCTCGGCAAAGCTATCCCGGGAAACACGAACCACGTCGCCCAAGGTGCGATTGCGGTCAAAACTGCCGCAAACCCCTACGTTCAACAACAGATCCGGCTGCTGCAGGGCCAGCGCCCGCCCGAGGTGGTACGCCGTGGCAGCCATCCCCACGCCTGTCACCAAAAATTCGACACGGTGTGCCCCGCGATAAGGCTGGGCAAGCGCAGGGGCGATTTCGCCTGGGGTAGCCGCAATGATCAGGATATCCATGCGTTACCGGCTTACCATCAATAATTGGCCTACGGCCAACGACTCGCCTTTCAAGCCGTTCATCGCACGCAATTCTTCATCAGATATACCGTATTTTTTTCCAATAGAGAGGAGCGTCTCGCCCGATGCCACTTCATGGATAACCATCGCCACGGCAGGTTTGGCCGCGGCCACTTCCCGTTCTTGCGGCGCCTGCTTGATTTCGGTTTTGACGATCACCTCGCGCTGGTCCTTTTCACCTTGCGTTTCGGGCCGGTCATACTGGTCGAGGCTATAACGCTCGATCAGGTCGATGAGTAATTCGGCATAACGCGGATTAGTGGCGTAGCCAGCGTCTTTCAGTCCGCGGGCCCAGCCGCGGTAATCGTTTTTGTCTAGTTCGAAAAGCTTGGCATAACGGGGCCGGAGCAGGAACTCGGAATGATCGCGGAATGACTGGGTGGGGTCGTCGTACACGCGGAAACAGTCGTTCGGATTGTCATCCCGGTGATAGGTGCGCTGCCCCTGCCATCCGGATGCGCATTTGATCCCGAAGTGGTTGTTGGACACGCGTGCCAGCTCGCTGTTCCCGCTCCCCGACTCCAGGATTGCCTGGGCAAGCTTGATGCTGGCAGGTATACCGTAGCGCTCCATCTCGGCAACGGCAATACGCTTGTACTTGTCTATATATTCCCAGCCTGACAGGCTGGTGCGCGCCGGGCTTGCCGACGGCGTTCGGGCCGGTGGCCGCTTGTCGTAGGTCGTGCGTGTGGGGCGGGGGTGCGAATCCTTTCGCGATAAGCACGACGACAGTGTGAGTAAGGCAAGTACGTATATCAGGTAACCTTTCTTCATTACAGGATGAGTTCTTGCCCGATCTGCAACCGGGTTGAGTGCATATTATTCTTTTGCTGAACATTTTTGACCGTCGTTCGGTACCTTCTGGCAATGGCGCTGAGTGTATCTCCTTTTTTTACTACATAAACCACGTCAGAATCGTCGCCAGTGCCTGCCTCGGCAATAAGTCTGTCTACATGCACCGGCGCGTTGTCGAACCGATGCAGTTCGTACCGCCGAATGGTGGCGAGCACTTTCGACGACCAGCTCGAGCTGGCCGCATAGCCTGAACGCGCAATACCGCGTATCCAGTGTTCGTACTCGTGCGGGGCATAGGCATCAAACAGTTTCTCCGTCGACGCCCTGCGCTTGAGAAATGCGATAAAATCGGCATAGGAATCCGCTACCGAATCATAGCCTTTATACGCCGAGCGGATAGCCGTGCTGTTATTGGGGCCTTTAATGCCGAAATGATTATTGAGATGCCGGGCTACCCGGCTATTGCCATTGGCGCTTTCGTGCATGGCCACCGCCAGGATGACGCTAGCGGGACAGCCATGCTCTTCCATGTAGGCGATAGCTGCGTCCTTAAAGGCCTCGATATAGGTTTCCGCAGTATATTCCGGAGGTTGTGCGAGGGCAACTTTCCAGCTTAACGTGAGGGTGCCTACAAGCAAGACACATGCTACAGTGCGCATTAACGATATTTTCATCAGGTTGCTGCGTTAGTCCATTCATTATCTTTTGCGAAGGACGAAAAGCCCGTCGCGTATGGGAAAAACCAGTTTGTCGACCCGGCTATCGGCAGCTAACTTAGCGTTAAGCTGTGCAATATCCTGGGTCTGCTTATCCGTCGCCCCTGCAATAACCTTGCCTTTCCACAATACGTTGTCAATTAAAATGAGCCCGCCGGGTCGCGATTGAGCCAGCGCCATCTCATAATATAGCTCGTTATTTTTCTTGTCCGCGTCAATAAATACCAGGTCAAATACGTCATCAATCGTCGGGATGACGTTCTCCGCAGTGCCAATATGGTAGGTGATTTGGCTGGCGTAGCCCGACTCCTTGAAATATCCACGGACACGGTCTTCCAGCTCTTCATTGTTATCGATGGTGTGAATGACGCCATCGGCCTGCAGTCCTTCGGCCAAGCATAGCGTGGCGTAGCCGGTGAATGTCCCGACTTCCAAGATGCATCGCGGTGCCACCAATTTGCTCAGCATCGCCAATACCCGCCCTTGGTAATGACCCGACAACATGTGTGCCGCGGGTTCGCGCAGGTGGGTTTCGCGATTGATACGATGCAGGAGGGCACCCTCCACATCGCAAGTCTGCTCCAAGTACTGGATTACTGCCCCGTCAAACGTGTCCATGCTGGCAAAAATAGGCAACCTTGCCGAAAGATGCGAGTTGGCGGGGTGAATAAGTTTAGAAATGAAGCTACCGCCCGGCGGATCGACGGATGGGCTGGGAGCTTAGAAAAGCAAAGTTTAACGTCAAATTCTTAGGTTCTAGTAAATTTTATTTATGTTTATCGAGACAACGTACCCGTGACGAACACGGGTATTACCGGGCATCTGGTGCCCTTGTATTCCAAGATCAGTGAATTCAGGGCGCTCTGGCATGGTTTGCCTCCGTGATGCTTTTCCCATTAATTAGGATTGACATGCAACGACTGACAACACCAATCACCGCACTATTTGGATGGCTGCTCGCTTCGCTCGTAAGCTTGGCAAGCGTACAGGCACAGGACATTTCGGGCACCTGGCACGGCATACTCGACGTGCAGGGACAAAAAGTCCCCTTGGTTTTTCATTTCGAAAACTTGGACGGCCATTGGCAGGGAACCATGGATAGCCCTGCACAGGGCGCCCTAGGCATTCCGCTCACAGACGTTGCCCTCGCCGATTCGCAATTGGTTGTGGGCATTGCGGCGGCTGGCATCCGGTATGAAGGGCGGATCGTCGCGGCCGATTCGGTTGCGGGCACGTTTCACCAAGGCGGCTTGCAATTGCCGTTGGCATTGCAGCGGAACAAAGAGGCTGCAGCGACGCCAGCCGTACGGCGTCCGCAGGAGCCCCAGCCTCCGTTTCCCTACCAAACTGAGGAAGTGACGTTTGCCGGTGGGCACGATGGCGTCCGATTGGCCGGCACGCTGACGTTGCCCGATGGGGAAGGGCCGTGGCCGGCGGCCGTGGTGCTCGCAGGAAGCGGTCCCAATGACCGCGACCAGCACCTTTTTGGGCATAAGACGTTGCTGGTGATCGCCGACCACCTCGCACGGCACGGCGTGGCCACGCTCCGCTATGACAAGCGCGGCGTAGCGGCTTCCGAAGGCGACTACGCAACAGCAACCTCCCGCGATTTTGCCGACGATGCCCGAGCCGCGTGGGATTATCTGCGCCAACGTGCCGAAATCAACCCTGCCCGGGTTGGGCTGATCGGGCATAGCGAAGGAGGCATGCTTGCCCCGATGGTATCTGCCGAGCAACCTGACGTAGCTTTCCTTGTGTTGCTGGCTGCGCCCGGCATCCCGATCGACAGCCTGATGACCCTGCAAAACTACTTGCTGGGCAAATCAATGGGCATGGACGAAACGCAACTGGCCCAAGCTGCCACCGTCAACCAACAAGCGTACAGGCTATTGCGGGAAACAGCCGATGTCGACTCCCTGCACGCCCGCCTAGACCGGCTGCTCCGCGCGCACGCGCTTAGCAGCGGCATGCCCGCCGCACAAATCGACCCTTTGGTTGCCAGCCAAGTCCAGCAATTGGCCTCGCCGTGGTTCCGTTTCTTTATTAACTACGATCCCCAGCCAGCCCTGTCGGCCGTGAAAGTTCCGGTGTTTGCCATCAACGGCAGCCATGACCAGCAAGTAACCGCCAAAGAAAACTTGGTGGCCATTGCGGCAATCTTGGAAAAAGCCGGCAACGTCCACGCCACTGTCCAGTCTTTCCCAGGCCTCAACCACCTGTTGCAGCCGAGCGAAACGGGCGCAGTGAGCGAATATGCCAGCATCGAGCAAACCATCGCGCCGGAGGTATTGCAAGCGCTATCTAAGTGGCTGAACCAAGTGCTGGCGCGGTGAAGCGCCCTATCGTCAATTTGCGCCTCTCGCGCATGGATGTGGTGGCCGAGGCCGTAGGCTGGGCGGTTGTCATCGCCCATTGGGCGTTCGTGGCTTGGCACTATGCCGACCTTCCCGAGATCATTCCCCAGCATTTCAACGCGCGTGGCGAGGCCGACGGGTTTGGGGCAAAAGGCAGCTTGGTCGGCCTTCCGATAATCAACACCGTGCTTTTTGCGGGCATGACACTACTGAACCGGTTTCCACAGGCTTTCAATTACTTGGAAGAAATCACCCCCGACAATGCCGAACGGCAATACCGCGCTGCCACGCGCATGATACGTTATCTCAAGCTAGCCGTTGCCGTCGTGTTTTTTGCCATTACCTACTCGACCGTCGAAACGGCCCATCAGGGCGAAAGCCCGCTGATGGCTTGGGTGTTGCCCGTACTGGGCCTGTCCACTTTCGGTTTATTGCTGTATTGTTTGGCAGCCACTCGCACGAACCGCAAGTAAAAGCGGTCGATGCCATAACTGACTGATCGACACCTAAATTTTGCCACAACGACAGCAATGCCGTTGCCGTGTAGTTTTTCGGCTACATGACGAGAAAAACACAACGTTCCTTTGATATACGGCACTGTTTTCGGTAAATTATGAATGCTCGCGCAATGCGCCATAGAGCATATAAAAACTTAACTCGAATGAAGAATAGAAATCTACTAGCTACCGTTTTATCCCTTTTCGTACTGAGTGCACACGCCCAAGTGGACGATGTGAGCGTAACCATTGCGCCTACCATCGGCTACAACTGGTTTGATTCCAAATCGACCGTCGAGAACGGCTCGATGTGGGGCATCCAAGCGGGCTTCGGCTTCGGCCGGGTCATCGAACTGCGTGGCATTTATGAGCGATCGCTCAACCTCAAGCAACATTTCGGCCAGTACGAAGGCGACATCCAGAACCATTTTCCCGACTTTAATTTTGCTGACCAAACCATCGACGTAAAACGCGTGGGAGGTGAGTTCAAAACGAATATTCCGGCGCGCCGCTTCGCACCCTACATCATCTTGGGTACGGGCATGCAAACGTTCGAGCGGCATCTTGAATCAGGCGCCGAGTACAAATCGGAAAACCTGTACGGCAGCGGTGGATTGGGCTTCAAGTTCAACATGGGTGCCCGCACGACCTTCAATATCGAAGGCCGGGGAATCGTGTACAACATGAATCCCGGCAGCTTGCTGTACAACGAAGGCGGCTCGTCGGGCTTTGATGACTGGATCAACAGCCAAAACCAGCACACCATGTACAACTGGAGCGTCATGGCTGGCT
>CAYUIZ010000095.1:0-11759 GCA_964444885.1 uncultured Sphingobacteriaceae bacterium
ACGTATATGAATTCAATTCGTCAAAGCGTTCCCGCTCCCACAGCTCCCGGCCATCCACCAAATCGAGGTTGGCCTGAGACACCACACGGTTTGCTTTCTCGTTGCTGCATCGATGGAACAGCAATCCGCCGGCCAAGACCGAAACGCCAATTGCTTTGATAGCGTCCCTTCTTTTCATTTTATCCATTCTGTAAAGGTCTATCACGGAGAGAAACGCACGCGCCCGGCTCTCCTTGGTTTTATAAATTCAGTTTTTCGCGCTGGTCCAGGATGTACTCTGCCGTACGCATCGACAAGGCCAAAATTGTCCACGTAGGGTTTTTATCGCCCTGCTGCACAAATGGCCCGCCGTCTACCACAAACAGGTTCTTGCAGTCGTGCGCTTGGCACCATTTATTCAGTGCAGACGTCTTCGGGTCGTCGCCCATCCGGACCGTACCCACCTCATGGATAATCTCCCCCGGCTTCTTGAGCCCGTAGTCGTGCTCGGCTCCCACGTAGGGCGACGTAATGACTGCGCCCATGCTGGTAAAGAGATCATGGAAGGTGTCCTGCATGTGCTTGCCCTGCTTGATTTCGTCGTCTTGCCATTTGTAATGGAACTTCAGCACCGGAATCCCGTACTTATCGACCGTATTGGGGTCAATCTCGCAGTAATTTTCCTTTCGCGCGATCGCGAGACCACGGCCCGCCAGCACCACCCGGGAGCCGAAATAGCTCCGATACTCCTCTTTGAGCGATTGCCCATAGCCACCGGCCGGCTTGGCCGTGCCGTGCTGTTGGGCTAGCTTCCCGTTAAATCGCGGCAGATCGCCCATATATCCAAACGAAGGCATATTCATCCCCCCGCCGTATTCGATGTGATAGCCGCGCGGAAAGTCGAGTTTGCTGTTATCGAGCCACCAAGGCGAATAAATGTGCAGACTGCCCACCCCATCCTCGTTATAGCGCTTGCGGTCCTTCAGCTCCGGAAGATAAGCGCCCACGCTCACTCCCGTTGAGTCGTGCAGGTATTTACCCACGACCCCGCTGCTGTTGCCGAGTCCTTGGGGGTGGTGGTGGGATTTGGAATTGAGGAGAATACGGGCCGACTCGCACGCACTAGCCGCCAAGATTACCTGTTCGCCGTAGACCTGATACTCCTGCATATCCTCCTTATTAATATAGGAAACGCCGATGGCCAACCCTTCGTCGTCGACCAGCACTTCGCGGACTAAGGAATTGGGCAGTACTTCCAAGTTGCCCGTCCTAATCGCCGGAATAACGAGGCAGGAAGACGATGAAAAATCACCGTACACCTTGCACGCCCGGCCACATTGTCCGCAATTAAAGCACATACCCCGGTCAGGGTTGTTCGCCAAAGGCTGCGTCAGGACCGATCCGCGGCCCGGAATAACGGGAATACCTTTCTTTTTAGCCTCCTCCGTAATGAGAAGCTCATGAAGGCGCGGCTTGGGCGGCGGCAGAAAAATGCCGTCGGGGTCGTCCTCTAGCCCCTCATTGGTGCCGTAGATGCCCAGCATGACATCGATCCGGTCATAAAAAGGCTTGACCTCGTCATAGGTAATCGGCCAGTCGTCGGTAGCGCCGTCAAAACTGCCACCTTTAAAGTCCTTGGGGCCAAAACGTAAGGAAATCCGGCCCCAGTGGTTGGTCCGTCCGCCCAGCATCCGTGAGCGAAACCAGCGAAAGTCGCTTTCTTCCCCATTCGTATAGGGCTCTCCATCGATTTCCCAACCTCCGTAAGCGGCGTCAAAGTCGCCAAAAGGCCGGTTGGTGGAAGCGCCTCTCCGGGGCGATTCCCAACTCCATCGCATTTGCAAAGAATCCTTGGCCGGGTCAAAGAAAGGGCCCGACTCGAGCATGAGCACGCGCAATCCGGCATTGGCCAGCACATAGCCCGCCATGCCGCCACCGGCACCAGACCCGACGACGATTGCGTCATACTTGTTTTTTTTACCGTTTGTGTAAAACGCCATTTTTTGGTTTTCTAATTGGTTCGTTATTGGCTTGTTAAGTTAGGTGATTCTTATCAAGATTCGAAATTGCATATATTAATAATTGGAATTTTGCCGCAATTTGTCCTGTTGTTGTACGATATTGGCATAAGCGCCCGGCAGGGAAATCGCATTTAATATACGTGTGTCCGCTGGGGTTCGCGCCGGGCGATGCCCAGCGACAGATATCGGACAGCCTCTTCGGGGTTGACTACCTCCTAGCGATTCCTGAACAGCCCGGGCACTGTCGCGGTCTGCAAGATATTTTTCTTAGCTTTGGTAGCATTGTACCAATCGTTTGCATCATGGAAATAGTTTCTATTTTATCCGATATTGAATACGGAGACACCAAACCCGCCATCAAAGTACTGTTTAATAACGCGTCGGTCAAAGAAATCCGAATCGTATTTAAGGAGGGACAGGAAATGCGCGAGCATAAAACCCGCCACCCCATCGTAGTCGAAATCGTGGACGGGAGTATCGATTTCGGCGTAGGGGGCACGGTACACCGGTTAGACAAAGGCATGCTGATCGCCTTGGAGGCCGACGTACCGCATAACCTGGTCGCCCGCGCACCCAGCATTGTTCGTCTTTCCTTGAGCAAGGCCGACACCGTTGAGCGGGTCCAGCAAGTCTAGCCACCAAGCAAAAAAGCCGCCCCGGGGATTCACCGGGCGGCTTTCGCTTTCAAAAAAACAGGCTATTATTCCGCCAACGCATGCTTGACCGCATCGGCCAATGGCGTGGTGGGGCGCCCGATCAGCTCCGACAAGACCTTGGCATCGTCAAACAGGTCGCCCTGCGACACGCCGATATCCCAACCGGCAATCACTTGGGCGAAGCCCACTGGCACGTCCAGCGATTGCAACACCTCGACGTATTCCGCTTCACTCAGGTTGCGGTACGGGATGTCTTTGCCGGTCTGCTTGGAAACTTCCGCGGCCAAGCCAGCCAGGGTGTAGGCTTCGTCGCCCGCCAATTCGTACACCTTGCCGTCATGCCCCTCACTGGTCAGCACCACGGCCGCTGCCTCGGCATAGTCCGCGCGCGTGGCCGAGGAAATCTTACCCTCGCCCGCGCTGCCCACAATGGCACCCGCCGCCAGGGATCCCTGTATTGATCCGGCATAGTTCTCCGTGTACCATCCATTGCGCAAGATGGTGTGCGGTATCCCCGACGACTGCAGCAGCTGTTCCGTTTCCACGTGTTCAGGTGCCAGGCTCAGCGAACTCGAATCCGCATGCAACAAGCTCGTGTAAACGATCCGCTTGACGCCGGCTTCCTGGGCGGCCTTGATCACGTTCTCGTGCTGGGCTTTGCGCTGGCCAACTTCACTCCCGGAGATCAGCAACAAGGTGCCAATGCCCGCCAGCGCGCCTGCCAGTCCCTCGGGCTGGGTATAATCGAAAGCCCTGGCTTCCACGCCGAGATCCGTCGCTTTTTCGGGCGAACGGACCAGCGCCACCAAGGTGTCCGACGCTACGCGTTGTTTTAATTTTTCCACTACCAGACGACCTAGTTGCCCGGTAGCTCCTGTGATTCCTGTTTTCATATTTTTTATATTGTAATATTATTTGTTACATTTTAGGGCAAATTTTTTTGCTCCTTCCCTACGCGAACTGCTTTTCGAAGTCTGCCAACGTCTTGCCGGCGAGCGAATCGGCCACCAAAGCGTCCGTTTCGGCGAATAGCGCATCCAGCTTGGTATTGATGTCTTTCCCCACCGGGCATTGCGGATTGGGGTTGGCGTTCTTTTTTCCCAATACATCGGAGTTCTTCACGGCGTGGTAGACATCGCCCAGGCAGATAGCCTGCGCCGGTACCTGCAACATCGAACCGCCTTCCTTCCCTTTGCGGCTGACCACCCAGCCCTGCGCCTGCAACAGGCCCAGTTCCCGGCGAACCACCACGGGATTGACATTGATGCTCCCGGCAATCCAGTCCGAGCTCACCCATTCGTCTGGGTTCTTGGCCAGAATCGTCAGGATATGGATAGCCGTTGCAAACTTCGTGTTGTTCATCCCTGCAAAGGTAATGATTTTTATAATGTAAAACAATATGTTACATTATAAGTACGACGAACTGCCGACCGATCGAGCCTACTGTCCTGCACAATAGTATAGTGAAGAAGGCTCGTCGCACACTTGCCATATGGGGCTGCGTTTTTGAAGATTTTTCCCTACCTTGACGGCCATCATCTACGCACAGGGCAACGCGAAAAACAGACATTCATGGAAGATAACTTTGCAGACAAAGTGATCGCATTTAACCGATCTTTATACTATCCGGACGAGCTTCCGGCCGGATTCCAAGTACTGAATCCGTACATGGACAACCCCGAAACCATGGCGGTCATGGAAGCGTTCTACAAGCAGTACTACAACGACAGGAACCGGCGGCGCTTTCTTATCGGCATCAACCCCAGCCGTCACGGCGCTGGTGTAACCGGCGTTCCCTTCACGGATACCAAACGCCTGGCAGAGGTCTGCGGCATTCCGATGAAATCTGCCCGAACACACGAAGTTTCTTCGGTTTTCCTCTACGACATGATCGCCGCCTACGGTGGTGCCGCCCAGTTCTACAGCCGCTTCTATATTAATTCCCCCTTTCCGCTGGCTATCATTCGCCAAACCCAAGCAGGAAACTGGCTGAACGCGAACTATTATGACGACAAGCAGCTCTTCGCCATGGTCAAGCCCTTTATGGTGGCGTCCTTGAAAACGCACATCAGCCTAGGACTGGATACACATGAAGTTTACATCCTCGGCAAGAAAAATGCGTCCTTTATACAGCAACTGAACGTCGAAGAAAATCTATTCGGCAAGCTTGTCGTACTCGAACACCCACGCTACATTCAGCAATACAAGTCACGCGAAAAACAGCACTACATCGATAAATACCTGTCAGTTTTGGCCGAATAAGACGGCGTGGCAGCGGACTTTACCAACACACGCCTTTTTTCCTTGAAATTTTTCGACATTATTAAAATTGGCCTGCTTTTTGGATACAATTTTAATATACCGTTAAAAAATCAGCTTGGAACCGATTTTTTAACACCGTGAAAATAATTTCACCATAAAACTTGCAAAGGAACGATTAAGTACCGACCTTTGCGCCCGAATTCTGAGCCGCTACGAAAACCATATATCGTATTAAAAAACAGACTGTTCCGACAAAACGGAACCGATGAAATTCTGAAATATAAAAACAACGAACAACAGAACATGATAGACGAAACGGCATCAGACAACTCTTTATTTTGCGATTTCGACACGGGTATTTGTGGTTTGCCTAATGACACGCAAACCCTGCATGCCGTCGCCGAAGCAACCGCCAAGCCGGTTAACGTAGTTTACTTTTCAGATCCGCTGTGTTCGGCATGCTGGGGAGCCGAGCCGATGCTGAACAAGCTGAAGCTGGAATATGGGGACACCGTCCATATCGAGTACCGCATGGGCGGCCTGTTGCCTAACTGGAAAGCCATGGGCAACATCACGCCAGCGCGTGTTGCTTCCCACGTGGATGAGATGCAGCGTCATTTCCAAATGCCCATGACCGGAGAAGTATGGACGCAGGACACACCGCACTCGTCGTTCCCGCCGTCTATCGCGTTCAAGGCTGCCCAGATGCAGGATGAAACGAAGGCAACCGTCTTCCTGAGGCGCCTACGCGAAATGTTCTTCGTCGAAGCCATTAATATTGCCAAATGGGAACACATCGTGGCGGCGGCTACAGAAACGGGACTCGACACTGCACAATTGCAACGAGACTACGAAGGCAAAGCCGGGGAGCTTTTTGAACAAGACATGGAACTGGCCCGCGAATTAGGCGTGAATGGATTCCCGACGCTCCTGTTCAGCAACCGTATGGGCAAGCAGGAAACCCTGCAGGGTGCAAAACCCTACGAAGTTTTCGAGCAAGCGATAACCCGCGTTTGCCCTGACGCCCGCAAACAAGATCACCCCACCGATTGGAAACCCATTTTCAGCCAGCTAAACACCTTGACAACCAAAGAGTTTTCCGTGCTGGGCAACCGTTCGATTGCGGACGCGAATGCGACACTGGAGTCGCTGGCCAAAGCCGGAAAAATCAGCAAGCGGCCAACCCCGGCCGGCGACCTCTGGCGCGCGCTTGCCTAACGCACGAAAAACACGTTTGACACCACACTGGCCTGACCCACATACGGCGCCCCTGCAGGAATTTTGCGGGGCATCCTTCCCGGCGGTTGCGCGCCCACCCCTTAGGAAAATCGCTTTTAACGATATAATTGGATTTTGACGCTTTTTTATTAGCTACGCAACAAACACACACGCCAATTTTTCGTGGGCTGTCACCTTTCGCGCCGGCCGTTGGCCCAGTGCTATAGCGAGGACCGCCCTTCGGGGCTTAGAGACGTTTTAACAGCGGCTGCCCTGTCCCATCCCTCCTCCATTCGCAGATATGCCTGCAGTTTTGCTATGTTTGTATTATCACCGACATTAACAGACAGGCAGGATGTTCAAGGAACTGGAAAAGCAATTAAAAAAGCAAGTTACGATTAGTCCGCAGGACTTTGATCACGTAAAACGGCATTTCGTCCCCAAAAAAATCCGGAAGAAGCAGTACCTGCTCCACCACGGAGAACACTGCAATCAGCTTGCCTTTATCGAGAAAGGGGCGCTCTTTTCGTATTCAACTACGGAAAAGGGTGCGACCAACGTTGTCCAGTTTGCCTTTGAAGGATGGTGGATGGCGGACCTGTACAGCTTTTTCACCCAAGAAGCTTCGCAGCTGACGATCGAAGCAATGGAAGATAGCGAGCTACTTATTCTCCGGGCGGAAAACTTCCAGTCCCTGCTGCACGACGTGCCTGCGATGGAGTCCTACTTCCGCATCCTGTACCAAAATGCCTACGTCGCCTTGCAACGCCGCATCGAAGCCACCATTGGGCTTTCGGCAGAAGACCGCTACAAGCGCTTTCTGGAAGAAGACGGGCAACTGATGCTGCGGGTTCCCCAGCACCTGATCGCATCCTTTCTGGGCGTCACGCCCGAGACCCTCAGCCGTATCCGCCGGCAGATAGTTTCCTGAGTTTTCTTCGCCCATTGACATTTGTCAATGCCCTTTCTTATCTTATATCATTGGTGCGGGGCACCGATGCAGGGTACCTTTGTACTAGTTACAAAAAGGAAAAAAGAAATGGCAACAAAACCAACCATAGCAATCATCGGAAGCACCGGCCGCATGGGTACGGCTATCGCCAAATCACTGGCGAAAGGCAACCACCGGCTGTTGCTGTTCGGCCGATCAGCCGAAGAAGCCGCCCGGCTGGGCGCGGATATAGCGACCGCCTATCCCCAATCCGAGACTGAAGGCATCGACTGCCAAGTAGACGCATGCTGGGAAGCCGACATCGTTATCCTGACCGTGCCGCACGCAGCAGAAGCTGCCGTAGCCGAACGGATCAAGCCCTATGTCACCAAAAAAATCGTCATCAGCATCGCTAACCCGATGAACGAAACGATGGACGGCATGGCCATCCCGCCGGATACCAGCGCTGCCGAGGAGCTGCAGCGCCTGCTGCCCGACGCGCACGTGGTCAAGGCATTCAACACCACGTTTGCGGCAGACTTTGCCGAGCCCGTCATCGCGGGCCAGCAAGTAGACGCATTCGTAGCCGGCGACAACGAGCAGGCTGTGAAAACCGTTTCCGAACTCGTCGCTTCCGCTGGCTTTCGCCCGGTGATCGCCGGCAAACTGGCCGTGAGCCGCACGCTGGAACACATGCAGTTGCTGCTCATCCGCCTCAACATCGAAAACGGATACAACTGGCACGCAGGCTGGAAAATCCTCCACGATGAACAAGTAAATCAATAGAGAAAATTAAATCATACACGAAAACAACTAAAAAAAGGACAACATCATGAAAAAAGGACTAATAGCAATCGCATTACTGGTAGCCACAAGCGTATTCGCTTCAGTAGCATTATGGCAAAACGACAAAGCACACTCGCAACTGCAATTTACGGTGGCGCACATGGGTGTTTCGGACGTATCCGGCATGTTTAACGATTTTGACGTGACGGTAAGCGCGTCGGAAGCGGACTTTAGCGACGCCGTATTCGAATTGACGGCCCAAGTGGCTTCCATTGACACCCGCGTGGAAGCCCGCGACAACCACCTCCGCAGCGCGGACTTCTTCGACGCCGAAAACCATCCCCTCATCACTTACAAGAGCACGGGCATCGCTAAGGTGCGCGAAAACGACTACAAACTGACGGGCGACCTGACGATCCGCGGCGTGACGCGTACCGTGGAGATGGACCTGCGCTATGTCGGTAGCACGATCAACCCCATGTCTAACGAAGAGACCGTTGGTTTCCAGCTGACTGGCGAAATCAAGCGTTCGGACTTCGGCGTCGGAAACGACTTCCCCGCTCCCTTCATCAGCGATGATGTGTGGATCAAAGCCGACGGCGAGTTTACCCGGAAATAACATGACCCAGAATAGGCCTTTGCCTGCTTCCTGACTGGCAAAGGCCGTTTTTCACCCCTCGAAAATGAGAAGAAAGGAGTTTATCAAAGCAATGGCAATACCCATTAGTGCAGCGGCTACGATGGGCTTAGGAAGCCTTCGGAGCCTCAAAGACAGCCTGCCGGCAACAGAAAAAATGCCCGTGCTGTTTATCGGACACGGATCGCCCATGAATGGCATACTGGACAACAGCTTCAGCCAAGGCTGGGCCGACATGGCCCGTCAAATTCCCGTGCCGAAAGCCGTGTTGGTCGTTTCGGCGCATTGGGAAACCAAAGGCACCCGGATCACTGCGATGGACAGACCGCAGACCATACACGACTTTGGCGGATTTCCCCAAGCGCTCTACGACGTGCAATACCCCGCCCCGGGCAACCCAGCGCTGGCGCGCGAAGCCGCCCAGATGGCCCAAGCGGCCGACATCGACCTCGATCACGACTGGGGGTTGGACCACGGCGCGTGGACGGTCGTCAGACACATGTATCCGGATGCCAGCATCCCGGTCTTGCAATTGAGCATCGACTACACCAAAAACGGACAGTACCATTACGAACTGGCCGCCGAGCTCCAAGCCCTGCGCCACAAAGGCGTGTTGGTGATCGGCAGTGGCAATATGGTGCACAACCTCCGCATGGTGGCTTGGGACAAGCTCGACGACAACTACGGCTTCGACTGGGCCTTGCAGATGAACGACACCTTCAAGCAACTCATTGCCGAGGGGTCGCACCAGCGACTGGTACAATACGAAAAACTGGGTGCTGAAGCCCGATTGGCCATTCCCACACCCGAGCATTATTTGCCTTTGGTTTACACACTCGGCCTGAGCACGCCCAAAGACGACATCCATTTTTTCAACGACCACCCGGTGGGAGGCTCGCTGACCATGACTTCAGTGAAGTTCGGATGAAGGGCAACGCAGGCTTCCAGGCAAACACACACATAAAAAAGAAAAAATGGATTTGAAATTAAAAGGGAAAACCGCACTCGTCACTGGCTCTGCCTCGGGGATTGGCTATGCCATCGCACGGGGACTGGCTAAGGAAGGCGTGCAGGTTTATATCAACGGCCGTTCACAAGTGAAGCTGGACGAGGCTGTCCAAGCCATCGTCAACGAAGTACCTGGCGCAACAGTCAGGGGCATCGTGGCCGATTTCTCGAAAGTGGAAGAGGTCAACAGCCTCATCGCCGCCTTGCCCGAGGTCGACATTCTCGTCAATAATGTGGGCGTGTATGGCGACCAGCCTTTTGAGACCACGGACGATGCGCACTGGTTTCGGGATTACGAAATCAACGTGATGAGCGGCGTGCGGTTGTCCAGGCATTACGCGCCGCGGATGAAAACCAAAAACTGGGGGCGGATCATCTTTATCTCCAGCGAATCGGCCATCAATATCCCCGACGACATGATCCTCTACGGCGTCACCAAAACCGCCTACCTGGCGTTAAGCCGCGGTTTGGCCAAGCACCTCAAAGGAACCAACGTGACTGTCAACGCGGTGCTGCCCGGCCCTACCGTCGCATCCGCCACACAGGGCATGTTTGAACAGATTGCCAAGGAGCACGGCGTGCCCGTGGAGGAAGCCCCGGCGGTGTTCATCCGCGAAAAAAGACCTTCGTCCATCATCCAGCGCTTCGCGACGACGGAGGAGGTGGCCAATATGGTCGTTTACGTCGCCAGCCCTTTATCGGCAGCCACGACTGGCGCCGCGTTGCGGGTAGACGGCGGCGTGGTCGACACAAGCTTTTAATTCACCTCTATTTTCATAAAAATTACACATGAAGCAAAAAATGGAACAACGTAATTTAAGTATTGGCTTACTGATTTTCCGTTTGAATATGGGGGTCTGGATGGTCTTCCACGGGATTTACAAAATTTTCAACGGCGTAGGCCACATCGAAGGGATGCTGGCCGAAATAGGCTTACCGACCTTTCTGGCCTACGGCGTGCACTTGGGCGAAACCATTGCCCCGATATTGCTTATCATCGGGTTCAGAACGAAACTGGCTGCGTTGGTGTTTACCATTGTAATGCTCGTAGCCTTTGCATTGGCACATGTCCAAACGTTCTTTGCTTTCGGCAACTCCGGCGCTTGGGCGCATGAGACGATCGCACTGTTCATTATGGGCGCTTTGGGCTTGGTGTTTACAGGCGGCGGCAAATATGCCGTGTCTACCAGCCACAAATGGGACTAATGAACGAATATCACTACATACAGAAATCAATAAACATACAGAACATGAAAAAAATAAAAATAGGAGAAACGGATTTGCAAGTCGCCCCCTTTAACTTGGGCGGCAACGCATTTGGATGGACACTGGATGAAAAAAGCTCATTCGAGATCTTGGATGCCTTTGTGGAGGCCGGTTTTGATTTCATTGACACGGCAGACATGTACTCGTACTGGGTAGACGGTGGGCCAGGCGGCCAATCCGAAACCATCATCGGCAAATGGATGAAAGCACGCGGCAACCGCGGTCAAGTCGTGATCGCTACGAAAGTAGGCGGCCCGACGGGCGTCAACGAGATCGATGTCAGCCGCAAGCACATCTTGGAAAGCGTCGAAAAATCACTGCAACGCTTACAAACGGACTACATCGATCTGTATTATACACACTACGACGACGAAAAAACACCTATTGAAGAAACGCTGACAGCGTATGATGAGCTGATCAAGGCAGGTAAAGTGAGGCATATTGCCGCGTCTAACCTATCGCCAGACCGCCTGCGCGAGTCGCTGGAAATAGCGAAGCAAAGCGGCCTTCCCAGGTACGAAGCCTTCCAGCCGCTATACAATTTGGTGGAACGCAAAGGCTATGAAACGGACTACGCGCCCGTGGTCGACCAATACGGGCTGACGGTATTCCCCTACTCGGCATTGGCGTCCGGCTTTTTGACCGGCAAGTACCGTTCGGAAGCTGACTTCAGCAAGAGCCCGCGCGGACAAGGCGCTGGTGCCTATCTGAACGAGCAAGGCTTTGCGGTACTGAAAGCGCTGGATCAAATTGCTGAAAAGCACGGCGCCGTGCCCGCCACGATCGCCTTGGCTTGGCTGTCTGCACAGCCGCACGTCGGCGCGCCGATTGCCAGTGCCACATCGAAAGAACAGCTGCAGCAACTCCTGTCTGCCACGTCCCTCAATCTGGACAGCGCAGATCTCGAACTGCTCGAAACGGCTAGCCGATAAGATCGGTATGGGTGCACGACATATTTCCCTTCTCACCTGCGGTTGTGTCTTATGACCAACCGC
>CAYUIZ010000096.1:0-11375 GCA_964444885.1 uncultured Sphingobacteriaceae bacterium
CTAAAAAAAGTTGCCCCGCCGAAGCGAGGCAACTTGTATGCGTGTGGGCTGGAGTTCCCGTCCAGCCTGTGGCTTCCCTAATGCTTCGCCCACCACAGCGGGGTCAGCACGGCGTCAGGCCCGCCCAAAGCGGATACCGCCTGGTCATACCCTTCGGGATTGGCGTTGCGGAGGCTCGACGGATAATTGACCCGCTGCGGGAAGAACTTGATACTGCTGTTCATGTAGCTTCCTGAGTTTAAGTCCGGCAAGTTGACGATCGGGCCTTCCACAGCCGGGTTGGAGAAGAACGGCAAACCCAGCCGCCGGTGGTCGTTCCAAGTCTCCAAGGGCAACCACGGCACCTGCGCAATAAACTTTTGCGTAATGATCTTGGTCAACAGATCGTTTTTCACCGTCCCGTTTTGGTACAAGTTATTGACGGGATAGGGCACGGACGCGGTGCCGGCCGCATCGGTGTACCCATCGATGTAGTTCATCGGGCGGCTAGCCGGGGGCTCGGTGGTATGGTCCCAGCTTACCGACGTGCCCACGCGGTTGTATGCCGTTGACGATTTATACGCCGATGCGTGCGCATCCGCACCCCAATACGCCAGACTCCGGTCTATGCCCGCCTCGTAAGCGGCTTTGCCGGCCATCGGCACGGTCCAACCCCTGACGGCGGCCTCAGCGATCAGGAAGTAGGACTCCCAAGGGCCGAAAAAGACACGGTCGTTGTCGCTCGTGCGGAACGTCTGGTTCAAACGGGGCAGCGTACCCGGATAGGAATACACTTGGTTGAGCGCCCCCTTTGCCCCCCAGGCGCCGTTGACGGGCGCATTCCAGGTGAACGATGCATTGATCGCCTTGAACACCTCGTCGCTATCGTTCGGATCCATCAGGTTGCGCGTGGTGGGCAGCGTGGAATAGGTGGGGTAGTTCGCGGCCGTGACATCGCCCGGTATGTTGTAAATCTTATAAGCCCTGGGATCGATGGAATGGGGCAAGCCGTCAAACCAATGCCCGGCATACGGGTCGTTGGTCATCGTGGTAAAGTGGTTTTGGTAACGTATACCGATGTAATCCGCGGGTTTGACATGGGCGGCGTAAGAAGCGCCCAACTGGTCGGTCGTCGACACCCCGCCCAAGCCCGAATACAGGTTGTTGAGTGTAGCCGACAGGGTAAAGTGGTTCCAGGCCCGGGTGAACACGCCCGTCAGTGCATCCCAGCCTGGACGCTCCTCCACGCTAAAAATGTCGTCTGCTGCCGAAATGTAGGGGCCGGAGGCGGCCGCTTGGAACTCGGCCTGGGCTTTGGCTGGATCGACCTCCGAAAGGCGCATGGCTAGGCGCATACGCAGGGAGTTGGCATACTTCTGCCATTTGGCGAAATCAAACCCATAGGCTTTGTCGAAATCGTTAACGGCGCTGGCATCGATGGATAAATCGAGCTTCGCTGACGCGTCCGCGAGCTCGGTGAGCAGAAAGGAATACACTTGCTCCACCGTCGAATAGGTTGGCCTCTCCCCACTGTAACCGTCCAAAGGGATCGGGCCAAACATGTCCGCCGCCTCGCTCATCAAGTAGGCCCGCCATATACGGGAGACCTGCACCAGATTGGGCGTGTAATCCGCACCGGTACCCGCCGCGATTTGCTCTTCGCCGACCGTAATCGCACCGTTAATGGCGGCGAGCCATCCGGAGAGGTAACCCCGACTGTAGTAGTCGACAGTCCAGCCGTCGTTATGCGTACCGGTGGAGATACCCCCGCCATGGGCAAAATGCCCGGCGGTAATCCAGTAAAGAACAAAAATACGCTCGGCAATGTGCGGATCCTGTTGGGCTCCGACAATGGCGTTGTTAATAAAATACTGAACCTGAACCTGCTGTGCATTGGCCCCGAAGGGGTCGATATTGATCTCTTCGAAATCGCTGCAGGACGGGAAAAGCAGCAGGGTTCCCAAGGAAACCGCCCATGCAGTTTTAATTAAATTTTTCATCGCTATTCTTTTAAAAATATTAGAAACCAAGACTAAGGCCAACAAAGAACGAACGCATGGTGGCCGGTGCGCCGCTTTCAAATCCTAAAGCGTTGGAGCCGGTCGCAAACGTAGACTCCGGGTCTATGCCCCGCATATCGCTGTGTATCATCCATACGTTGTTGCAACTGACGAAAACGCGTGCATTTTGCAGTGCCGTGGCTCCCAGCAGTTGCCTCGGGAATTGGTAGCTCAACTGGACATTGCGAAGCCGGACATTGGTCGCATCGTACAGGTTGGCCTCGTGTATACCGAGGTTGTTGGTCCGGGTCGACACTGCGAGCCAATAGTCCTGTACGCTCACCGTTGTCGTATTCGGCACGTAGCCGCCGGAGCCGTCGCTCACAACCCCTTCCACGATAAAGTCTTCCCGCGCGCCGTTGGGTGCCGTCACCAAAGAGATGCCACCAGACTGCATGGCGGCATGCGTGGCGGAGAACATTTTGCCGCCGAAGCGCCCGTCGATCTGAAACGATAAATTGAAGTTCTTATACCCAAAGCTGTTGGTCAGTCCCACAAGGGCACGCGCTTGTTGGTCGCCCAGCAATTCGACACTGCCCTTGCCGTTTGGCAGGCCGACGGCGTCCAGAATCAGTGCCCCGTGGTGTGGGCTATTCGCATCTTCGACACGCAGGAATTTGTACCCATACATCGCACCGTAGAGTTGGTCTTTCGATCCGCGCACCGAGAGGTGGTCAAATCCGCCTATGTTGTAGTGATCTACGCCCAACGCATCCGAAATCTCCAGCACGGTGTTGATATTCCGGCTAAAGTTGGCGTTGACGTCCCAAGTAAAGGAGCTTTCGTTGTCCATGACACGGAAGCCGGCCATTACTTCCAGCCCTTTATTTTCGATATTCCCCGCATTGATCTTGCGGAAAGCATACCCGCTAGAGGGGTCGAGGGGCAGGTTGATCAACTGGTTGATGGCATTCGACTTGTAGAAGCTCACGTCTAGGTTAAGCCGATTTTGGAACAAACGGATTTCCGTACCCACCTCAATGTTTCGGATCAACTCATTGACGACCGTATGGTCAAAAAAGACACTGCCCGTATTGGCGGTTGTGTTGCCCAGCGGGTCGCTGCCAATGCCATAGACGTTGTATAGTTGGTAGGGCCCCATGTCGTTGCCTACTTCCGCTAAGGACGCCCGGAGCTTGACATAGTCTAACCATGAAACTACATTGCCGCCCGTGGCCGTGATCATGTCCGTCAGGATATAGGACAAGGTGACCGATGGGTAGAAAAACGAGCGGTTGTCCGGGTGCAGGGTGGACGTCCAGTCGTTCCGGAAGGTGGCATCCAGGTAGAGGTAGTTGTCGTAGTTCAACCCGAGGGTACCGAATACGGAATTAATTTTGCGCTGGCTCACCGATTCCGAAATGGAAGGGTTTCCCTTTCCGTTGTGTAACGCGAACAGGTTTGGCACTTCAAAGTCACTCACCGAGCCGGACAATGACGAGCTCCGCTGTTGCATCAGGTTGCCACCCAGCATAACCGAGCCGCCCACCTTACCGAACAAGTTGTCTTGCTGGGCCGTCAGCATCGCGCTGTAGTTGGTTTCCTGGAACGTCTCCTTCGACTGGCTGTAGTGTCCCCCTTGCGGGCTGGGCGCTCCTACGTTTACCCGGCGTTCTACGCTGGTGGTGAAGATATCGCCACCGCCCCTGACCTCGGCGTTGAGCCAGTCGTTGAATTCATAGCGCAGAGTTCCGGTCATCATGATCCGGTCGCGCGAATCCTCGTAGCGGTCGTATTCGGCACGCCAGTAAGGGTTCACCGGTGCCCGCAGACCAGACCCATACCATTGCATATTGCCTTGGGCGTCCAGCATGTTTTCATTGTCAAAATCCAGGATGTTCAACGAGCGTGGCAACATATACAACGAGTACATGCTGCTCCAGTCGCGGGAGTTGATCGGCCGGTTAAAGCCCTTGGTGTTGTTAAACTGAATCTTGGTATCCGTGCTCCAGCGGTTGTCGCGCCCAAATTCCGTCGTGGCCCGTGCCGTCAGGTTGGTCCGTGCCACCTTGTTGCCCGGCAGCGTACTGCTGTGATCCAGCCGGTTGGCCGAGGTATAAATACCGATATTGCCATACTGCTGCTGGAAGCTCGCACTGTGGTTTTGGTTGATGCCGGTTCGAAGGAAGTTCGACACGTTGTCGTGGATGGTCAGCGGTTCGGAGGTGCCGTCCCACTTGATCACGCTCTGGCCCTCGGCCCGTGGACCCCAGCTGTACCTGTCATCGGGGTTGAAGACCCCTTCCCAACCCTGTCCGAAAACGTTTTGCATCTCTGGAATCATGAAATTCGACTCGAACCCGACTGTGGATGAGAGTGTCAGCCCTAATCCGGCTCGTTCGCGGCCGGATTTGGTCACGATCTGGATGACACCGTTGCCGGCCCGCACACCGTATAGCGCTGCTGCCGAGGGGCCTTTCAGCACGGTAATGCTTTCGATATCGTCAGGGTTGATGTCCCCTAATCCATTTCCCATGTCATAGCTTGGGTTCCAGAAATCCGCAGCATTGGTCGCTCCCGTGAAGTTGTTGATCGGTGTACCATCCACCACGATCAATGGCTGGTTATCGCCCGTCAGCGAGTTGAAGCCCCGCAGGAGGATCTTGCCGGAACTGCCCGCCCCGGTACTTGACTTCGCAATTTGCAAACCCGCCACTTTACCCGTCAGGGCATTGGTGATGTTGCTCTCGCGAGAATCGGCCAACGCCGCACCAGTCACCTGCTGCACGGAATAACCGAGCGACCGACGTTCGCGCTGTATGCCCAACGCCGTGACCACCACTTCTTCCAGCTGGCTGGCATCTGCTACCAGGCTGACATTGATTGTGGTGGACGTGCCTACCGTGACTTCCTGGGCTTCATATCCGATGATCGAAAAGCGGAGGACCTCGCCGGGCGAGGCCTGGATACTGAAACGCCCATCATCGTCAGTTTGTGTACCTCGGGTGGTGCCCACTACGGAAACGCTGACCCCCGATACTGTTCCTTGCTCGTCCCGCACGGTACCCGTGACGGTCTGTTGCGCATAGGCCGCCATAGCCGAAAAGGCTATCAGCAGTACCATAAGGCTACATGTGGAGCGTAGTGTGTTGATTTTCATACGACTTTTTCTTTAGATTAATAATTGGTTGTTTTAGCAGTTTCGGTGTTTTCTTTTTACATACTCTTGTTATAATTGACTAATTGGTTTGCTTAATCCAGTTGGCAATTTTCCATCACCAAGATAGCTGCGCCGAGAAGTTCGGCGTCGCGCCCCAGCGCTGACGACACGATCTCCGTCTGCTCAGCCAGTTTGGGGATACAGAACTCATTTATCGCCCGATGGATCGGCGCCAGCAAAATCTTGCCTGCCACGGCACCTCGGCCACTGAGCACGATCCGCTCGGGGTTCATGATGTGAATCAGCGTGGCCAATCCCTTGCCGATGATAAATGCGGAGTCCGAAAGTGTAGTCACGGCCAGCGGATCACCCTTCACGGCGGCTTCCAGCAGGATATCCCCTTCCGGACGGCCGTTTTCCTTGAGCAAGCGTTCCAGCATGGAAGTCGTTCCGGCCCGCATCGCCTCCTTGGCGTTCTCCAGCACCACCAACAATGACGCCTCTACCTCCATGCAGCCCCGCTTGCCGCAGGCGCATAGCTTAGCACTATTGGAAAGCGGAATGTGGCTAAATTCACCCGCGTAGCCCTGGTGCCCGCGAAACAGCTCGCCATTCACAATCATGCCCAAGCCGATTCCCCATCCCACGTTTACCACCATCACATCGTGCCGGCCACGGGCCGCGCCATAGTGCAGTTCGGCCATCGCGATCGTGCCCGAGTCGTTGTCGATAAATGTCGGCAGCCCCAAGCGTTGTGAAAGGACATTGCGCAGGCTGTCTTCATTTTTTCCGACGGGCAGAAAGGAATCATTTATCCCGCGGTCAATGTTAATGAAACCCGGCATGCCAATCCCCACCCCCAGCACTTGCTCCGGCTTCGCGTTCGCTTCCCGGATCGCATCACCCACCAACCTCACCAGCTCATCCACCGAACTCCCCGCCGCAGCCAGCGGAAACGCATGGCATGTCTCCGGGATGACCGGACTATTGAGCAAGTCGTAAACGGCGATGCGCATGTACAGTTGATCCATGGCAACGGAGACAATATATTTTCTCTTCTTCCGATTAAGCTGGTATTTGACGGCCCGGCGTCCACCGGTTGACGGCGCCAGGCCGTGTTCAACGACATAACCCGCCGTCATCAGCGACCCTAACGCACTGGACACCAAAGGCAGGCTCTTGCCCGTCAACTGACTTAGTTCAGCCAGCGACAGCCCACCCTTGTAGTACAGCTGTTTCACGATACCCTTTTTTAACTGCCCGCGCCGGATAAGTTTCACTTTCGTTTAAATTGGTTAGGTTAGGCGACAGAATCTCTCCATCAACATCACAAACTTAGCGAAAAATATTCCAAACACCTTTGCTCTTTGTAAATATTTTTAAGTAAGGCTTTATAAATTACTGACAAACAAACAGATATTTTACAAATGGATTTCGTTTTAGACGACCAAATCTGAGCAGCACGCCCGTCAGCACTCAAAAAAAGAATACCGGCGGCCCATCGTATTTCAGAAGAAGCAACGAAAAGCCGGCTAGATTCCCGATATTAGCGTAAGCAACCTCGACAGCGTCCATCGGGTACCTCCTGAATAGGGCTATGCCGTAGCACGGCTAAAGCCTATTTTCATCCGATGTGAACCGCACCCGGCGTTCCTTTGTTATGGTTTTTCAGCGGGCGGTAGTGTCCCCACTGTAGCGTCGCTGCATGGATCAACGAGATAATGTAATTAGCCTATGCCTATCAATAATATTTCACGGTTTCTTGGCCGGGCCGAGGACTACGACAGGTACCGCCCGCCGTATCCAGACGCGCTATTTGATTATTTGTGGAAGCATGTGCCCTTGAACGCGGCTGACGAGGTAGCGGATGTGGCTGCCGGCACAGGTATCTTCACCGAGAAACTGGCGCGATGGGGCCTGTGCATGCATGTGGTAGAACCCAATGAACATATGATAGCCATGGCCAAAAACCGCCTGGCAGACTACCCGAATTGCGTATTCAGCATGGGCATGGCCGAAGCTACGACCTTGCCTCCGCAGTCTGTTCGTCTTATTTTGGCTGCGCAATCGTTCCACTGGTTTGACCCCGAAAACACCAAAGCGGAGTTCCTTCGCATCGGCCGCAACGACGCGTACACCGGCATTGTCTGGAACAAGCGCAGGACGGATTCCCCTTTTGGCTTGGGATATGAGGAGATTCTGCGGACGTTCGGCAGCGATTACCTCCAAGTAAGCCACTCCATTATCGGCAAGGCCGAAATCGATGCCTTTTTTTCGCCGGTCGTACCCGAATACCTGGTGTTCCCGCATACGGACCGAATCACATTTGAAACCGCGCGGGGCCGTATGGCATCCTATTCGTTTATGCCCGAACCGCACTCCCCTGCTTTTTCGGAGGTCGAAGCGGCCCTGCGAACGCTGTTTGACGCGAACCAAGAAGAAGGCTTGGTGAGCCTTTCGTATGACACCTGGCTATATTTGGGGCAATTGCGACCCTAATACGCGTGGACCAAAAAAGAAACGGGTTTCTGTCGGTGCCAAGCACGGACAAAAACCCGTTAACGCAATCCGGCAGGATTGCGGGGTAGCTAGGGATTCCTAAAACCCTTCGCCACCGCCAAAATCGTCCATCTCGTTGGAGCGAGGGCGCTCATCGCGTTGCTGCATGTTCTGCCCGCCAAATCGGTAGCTGAACGACAGCGTAAACGTGCGTCGCATCCAACGGCTCTCAAAATACCGGTACACCTGTCCCGTATCCGTAAACCCACCGAAACGGCGCTGGTCCAACAAGTCACGTGCGTTGAACATAATGCTTCCTCGCCGGTTCAGAACGTCCAGACGCAAGCCGGCATCAATTACCGTAGTAGCGATTCCCTTGCCTTGAGCCATCACGCGTGGCGCGCGGTATTCTGCACGCACTTGGGCAGAAAGGTTAGGAATAATACGATAATTCGCCGTCGCATTAGCGTTCCAGTTAAAGCCCTCGTTTGGCTCGATGTCAAACTCGGGGCTGCCGTGGAAACGCGTGTGGGAGAAATTCGCGTTGGCCATCACGTCGACATCCTTGCTGATGTTGATTTGCGAAATCAGCTCAAATCCAGCCGTCTCGTTGCGGCTGATGTTGTTCCATTGCATGGTGGTGGCACTGGACTCGTCATCAACATGGATAATGATCGGCTGGATGACATCGTTCATCAGGCGGTAGTACGCCGACGAAGTCAGGGTCACGCCATCCCACAGTTTGCCATAGCTCAATTCCATCGAGTGGATATCCTCAGGCATCATGTTCGGGTTTCCTTGACGGATGTTCAGCGGATCGGAGACGTTGATAAACGGATTGACCTGCCAGCCGCGCGGACGGCTTACCCGACGCGTATAACTCAACTGCAATTGGTTGCGATCGCCGAATTCCTGCGTAAGGAACAAGCTGGGATACAGCCTGAAATAGTCCAGACGCCCGGGTGTCATCCGGTCGCCGACGGGCACGCTTGGGTCTACCGAGAAGTATTCGGTATTGAGGTAAGCCTGCTCGGCCCGCAAGCCCAGCTGCACACCAAAATTATCCGTAAACTTATTTTGGTAATTGGTATAAAGTGCATGCACGATGCTCTCCATATTGAATTCGTTGCTAATCGAATAATCCGGAACATAGGCGGCGTCGTCGTTCAGAAAGCGTTCCGAATATTGCCCGTCTTCCGAGCGGCGGATCATCGTCCTGTATCCGGCTTCCAACTTGCTCTCTTCGTTAAACGGACGCACATAATCCAGCTGGAAATTCATATTGCGCCCCAACTCGTCCGTACGGTTGATCCGGCTATCCAGCGCAGCCAGGGGATCGGTAAAGGTTTGGTCAAAGGTATTGACACCGTCCTCGGTATCATAACCGTAGGCCACATTGGCCACAAGTTCTTCGCCCTCGCGCGAAAACTGGTGCTTAACGTCCATGGCCAAATCGTACCCCAGGTCATCTTCCGACTGCCGCGATAAGCGTTCGCTCGTACCACTCAAGGATGGATTGTTGAAATACTGGTAGTAGATATCCTGATCACGGTTGTTGCCCCGGATACTCAGCACACCAGACACCCCGATGGTGGTGCGGTCGCCGAGAAAATAATCCACGCCGCCGCGAATGTTGTGATTGCGTCCCAGGTTTATATTCTCACTTTGGTTATCCACCACGCTCCCGTTAGCGAATTGCGAATTGTTGATACCACTTCCCACCATGTTTCTCCGGTTGAACGAGTAACCGCCGAACCAGTTGAATTTATAATCGCGGTAGTTCAAAGTGGCTCCCGCCTGGTAGTTGTTATACGAGCCTGCCGAGGCGGACAAGTTTCCGTTGAGGCCTTGGCGGATGTCCTTCTTCAAGACAATATTAATAATGCCGGATTGCCCTTCCGCATCATACTTCGAAGAAGGATTGGTAATGACTTCAATTTTCTCGATCGAATTGGCAGGCAATGCTTGCAATAACTGCGTCACATCGCTGCCAGCCATCGCCGACTCGCGCCCGTCAATGAGAATGCGCACGCTACTCGATCCGCGCAGGCTCACCGAACCATCCATGTCCACCTGCAAAGAAGGAACGTTGGCGAGCAAGTCGGTTGCGTTGCCGCCCACACTGATCGTGCTTTGCGCCACGTTGAATACCCTCCGGTCTATCCCCAGCTCCATCGCCGGCGTCGTACCTACGACCACCACCTCTTCCAGCAACTCGCCGGAAGCCTCCAGCGGAATATTGCCCAGATCGACCTGTTGCCCTGCGGCCACCACGATATCCGTGCGTAAATAAGTTTCGTAGCCAACGTAGGTGACCCGGATGGAATACCGGCCGGGCTCCACATCAGCAAACAAGAGTTTGCCATCCTCCTTGGTCTGCATGCCATTGATGTAGCTGAGCGATTCGTGCTTCAGCAGCGCGGCACTGGCATAACCGACCGGCTCGTTGGAGGCCGCGTCGACAATCGTACCGCTTATCTGACCACTTTGCGCCAGTGCCACAAACGGAACGAGCCATCCCAACAAGGCTATAAAAAGAAAACGTGTATTCGTATGAATCATAATAATGTTCTTGCTTTATTGATAAAGTGCCGCAAAGATTGTGCTTTTATTTAGTTTTGGGGCCGTCGGTAACCTCATTATTACACCGCTACAGCTATTCAACAGCAATGTTACGGGATGGACGTCAGCAGCCTGAAAACCTGACGATAAGCGCCCCAAATTTGACAGCAGCAACGGTTTGATTCGTGAAAAACATACACTATATTCGCTGGGTATCCTTAACGCTAATGAGATGAAAACACGAATGAGCACCGCGATAGTATTGGCTTTGGCAAGCTGCCTAGGACTCAAGGCCCAGGCGCAGGGCGTATCGGCCGGCGCGCTCGAACTGATTAGCGATCAGTTTAGCTTCACCGAAGGGCCAGCGACCGACCAGCAAGGCAATGTCTATTTTACGGACCAGCCCAACAATACCATCTGGAAATATGACGTGCAAGGCACATTGTCGCTCTTCATGGAGAATTCGGGGCGATCCAACGGGCTCTACGTGGATAGCGAAGGCCGGCTAATCGCCTGCGCCGACGAACAAAACCAACTCTGGGCCATCCACCCGGATGGCACGGTGGACACGCTGGTGACACACTACCGCGACTCGCTCTTCAACGGGCCAAACGATGTGTGGGTATCCCCATCGGGTGCCATGTACTTCACGGATCCTTACTACCAGCGCAACTATTGGACACGGACGAGCCCCGACATGGCAGCCGAGGGACTTTATCGCTACCAAAACGGTGAGCTCGACCGACTGGATACGGATTTTGGGAAGCCCAATGGGATTATCGGCTCTGCCGACGGAAAACTCCTCTACGTGGCTGATATCGGCGCCAACAAGACCTACCGCTACCGGATTTTGGCCGATGGGTCGCTAACGGATAAGCAGCTCTTCGTCGAACAAGGCTCCGATGGCATGACACTGGATGCGGAAGGCAACCTCTACCTGACGGGAAAGGGCGTCACGGTGTATGACCGGAATGGCCATAAAATCGAGCAGATTGATGTGCCCGTAGGCTGGACGGCCAACGTATGCTTTGGCGGCCCCGAAAGGGACTTCCTATTCATCACCGCTTCGAACAGTGTCTTCAAAATCAAAACGAAGACCAGGGGGCAGTGATAGAACCGATTGGATATAAAAAACATGCGGGCCACGAATCGCGCGAGTTTGCAACTCGTGCTAA
>CAYUIZ010000097.1:0-11354 GCA_964444885.1 uncultured Sphingobacteriaceae bacterium
ACTAATAATTTAGTTAAAAAATGTTAAATCTTGTTATTTTGTGTTAAGAGCCCGCCTCGGATGCTGGCCTTGCGTATTCAGACGACACGAGGACTGGTTTGTTACGGATAAATGACGTTGCTTGCTTTAACACCGCATGAACGGTCATGCTGAATCAGTTTAACGTACTACTAACCAGCGTATTGACTCCCTATACCATCAACGAATAAAGTATAGGCTAGCTGACTACGCATCAAGATTGAAGAAGCCTAGAGATACTCAATTGAGAAAAATCAAAAACACTCTTCATGAACTGGCCGACGAACTTAAATCGTTACATCTCCTGTAAACAACGCATTTGATTTTTTACACAGGCCCGGCTGAGCCCGGGCTATTTTTTGTTCAATAGGTTTAAATGAAAAAGGATGCCAATGTGGCACCCTTTATCTCTCTTAGTTGGCGGTCCGGACGGGACTCGAACCCGCGACCCCATGCGTGACAGGCATGTATTCTAACCAACTGAACTACCGGACCTGTTCCCTTTCGGTGTGCAAATATAGCCCGATTTATTGATCTTCAAAAATAAAATGAAACTTTTTTATGCCCCTGCGCCTTCTTTCATTTTCTCTGCGTTTTCAGCAAATTGCAAGGCGTCTATAATCTCCTGAATATCACCATCCATCACCGCTGAGAGGTTATAAAGCGTCATTCCGATGCGATGTTCGGTCACGCGGCCTTGCGGATAATTATATGTCCGGACTTTGGCCGAACGGTCGCCTGTTGACACCATCGTCTTGCGCCGTGCGGCGACATCGCCTTGTTTTTTCTGCAGTTCGAGTTCGTATAATTTCGAGCGGAGCATCTCCATGGCCAGCTCCCGGTTCGCCAGTTGCGAGCGTTCCACCTGGCAGACGACCACAATACCCGTAGGCTTGTGCGTCAGCTGTACCTTCGTCTCCACTTTGTTCACGTTCTGTCCGCCGGCACCGCCTGAGCGGGACGTCTGCATATCGATATCGCCGGGATTGAGCTCCACGTCGATTTCTTCGGCTTCGGGCAATACGGCTACGGATGCGGCAGAGGTATGCACCCTGCCCTGTGTCTCGGTGTCGGGAACGCGTTGTACGCGGTGCACGCCCGACTCGTATTTGAGCTGTCCGTACACGTCCTCGCCCGTCACCTTGAGGATAACCTCTTTATACCCCCCGGCAGTTCCCTCGGTCACGTTCATGACTTCTACGCGCCAGTTCTTTTCCTCGAAGAACCGCGTGTACATGCGGTACAAGTCTCCGGCAAATAGCGCCGCTTCGTCGCCGCCGGCGCCACCACGAATCTCGATAATCGCATTTTTCGCGTCTTCGGGATCCTTCGGAATGAGCATGAGGCGTACCTCCTCCTCCTTGGCTTCTTTCTGTTCCAAGAGAATATCGAGCTCTTCTTTGGCCATCTCGCGCAACTCCTGATCTTTCTCGTTGGCGAGGATGTCTTTATTAGTCTCGATGTTGCTGACGATGTTTTGGTAGATGTGGTATTGGTCAACGATCTTGCCCAGGTCTTTATACTCCTTGTTGAGTTTGGCAAAGCGCTTCATGTCGCTGAGGGTTTCGGGATTGCCTAATTCACGTTCCACTTCCTCCCAGCGGTCTTTGATTGCCTTTAGTTTTGATAACATAACTGTCCGTCTATGGCCGGTCCGAAAATTATTTTCCGGCCGGTAAAAAAGTTCACAAAACTAGTTATCCCTGCTGGTAATTGCAAGGACGCACCGGATAAGATCTCCGGATACTGCCTGCGATATTGTCTGCTAGGATCGCGCTACGCGCCATCCCGGACGACTCATTTCAGCCGCAAATAAATGTGCTTGTGTTTGCTGTTGACGCCCGATTCACGCTCATCGATCTCAAACTTGTCGATATACTTGATCATGTCATAGAGCTTGGAGAATCCGTAATTTCGCGGATCAAACTCGGGCCTCTTTTTTGAGACGAAGCTGCCGAGGTGTCCCAGGAATGTCCAGCCGCTGTCATCGCCCAGATCGTCCACACTGTCCACAATGAGCTTCACTGTTTTGGGGTCAATTTTGTCCACAGCCTTGGTTCCTGCCCTCGGCTTGGTCTTTACGGCCTGCTTACTGATCTTCTCCTCTTCGGTTGCTTTCAATATCTCGATAAAGATAAACTTATTGCATGCGGCAATAAAAGGTTGTGGCGTCTTCTTTTCGCCGATACCGATCACCGTCATGCCCGCTTCGCGCAGGCGCATCGCCAGCCGCGTAAAATCGCTGTCGCTGGACACAATGCAGAAACCGTTGACTTTTTCTGAATATAAAATATCCATTGCGTCGATGATCAGCGCATTATCCGAGGAATTTTTGCCGGTCGTATAACTATACTGCTGGATGGGCGTGATCGCATTCTCCAGAAGCACGTTTTTCCAGCCCGAAAGGTGGGATTTCGTCCAATCGCCGTAAATCCGCTTCACGGTCGGCGTACCGCTTCGGGAAATCTCTTCCAGCATTTCCTTCACGTAAGCATACGGTACGTTATCCGCATCGATGAGCACGGCCAATTTATGTTCGATCATATTCTATGTCGTTTGATGATCGGTAAATGTACGAAGTGCCCGCGAGTTATTTTCGGGAAAATCCTAACAATGAACGCTAACCCACGCTAACCGGCCCCGGCAACGCCATGAAACAGGCACAAATCAGCCACCTTGCAGGGCGTAGGCAATCTTCACGGATAGACATGCTTACGCCACCCGGGGACGGTTGTATTTACTTGGAAAACACCGCCGCTCAGCGGGTATTCGGCCAAAGCCTCCGGCGACATTTCCTGGCGGGCGGTTGTGATGAAAAGTGTTTGCATGTCGGCCCCGCCAAAGGCGCACGCCGTCACGTTTGGCGCGGGCACGTCGATTTTTTCGAGCAGTTCGCCGTTGAAGGGATTCCAGCGGCCCACCGAATAACCACCATAGTGTGCGACCCATAGCATGCCCGCCTCGTCGATCGCCATACCATCGGGTGTACCCAGCTCGTCGGGGATGCGCACCACATCACCTTGCAAGGTGATGCGACCGTCGGCAGGGTCAAACGCATAGGATTTAACCGTTTTCAACGGCGAGTCGATGAAATACATCGTCCTGCCGTCCGGGGCCCAGACGAGACCGTTGGCAATCGTGGTGCGAGCCACTTGGGGCACAAAGCGCCCGTTGTCCAGCAAATACAAATTTCCGGCTCCCGTTTCGAACTGCATGTCCATCGTGCCTACCCAAAGCCGTCCCAGCGGGTCACACCCTCCGTCGTTCGTCCGGTTATTGGGCTTGTCGGTTTCCAGCGTCAGCCAAGGTTGTACTGCCCCAGTGCGCGTATCCAGGTACGCGATGCCTCCTTGCATGGCCACGAGGAGCGTGTCCGGCTGTTGGGTTTCCACCAGCAACGTCACCGGTCGTTCGTAGGCAAACTGCTGTACTTGCTCCGTTTTGAAATCATAACAATACACCAGCCGCTTGCCGATATCTACCCACCATAACTGCTGCTGGGCGGCCAGCCATAACGGCCCCTCGCCCAACTCATTTTTTCCTTGGTATAGTATCTTTGCTTTACTCATTTTCATGTTTTGGTTATGGGCTGTCCCCCGTCCGCTCTGTACTATTGCCTCCATTCCATCAATGCGGTGTTAAGCACCTCCTCGATCCGGCGCTTGGCGCCCGAGCGATACACCATGCCGTGGCCAGGCAGCATGTAGTCCACGTCCAGCTCAGCCATGCGCAATAGGGATTCCAAATAGGTTTTCCTGCAAAAATCGATTGATCCGGACCAACCAAAGTCACCCACGAGCTTCGTTCCGATGACATCCCCGCTAACCAACACCTGCTTACCATCCATTACAAAAGAATAGACCGTACATCCTTGGCTGTGGCCCGGCATCGCACGCGCCTGAATCTGCAATCCGAGCACCGACACGGTCTCGCCGTCATCCACCACCTTATCCACTTCAAAGGGTTTGAAAATTTTGTGGTAGAGGTATCCGCAACACCGATGGTCGCCAGTACGGACCGCGTCCGCGGTTTCCGGCCCGGCAATCATCCGTACGCCACGTTCCTGCAGGATGTGGCCGCCGCCCGCGTGGTCGTAGTGGGCATGCGTCAGAAAACAATAGACGATGTCCTTGGGGTCCATGCCCCAATACCGCACGTTATCCAGCAACTGATCCATGGTGTCGCCACAGCCGGCATCAAACAGCACAAGGCCGCCGTCTAAGCAGAGCACGTAGCTATTGCAGTCATTCCAGATGGCGCCAGGCACGTCTGTTGTCAGCCCCGTCAAATCGCCACTAACTTGGTATATGCGGTGAAACAATTGCATCTCAACGTAGGTTAGCTGCCTTGAACTGCTCAAAGTCGGCCAGGGAATAGGGCGGGCATCCGCCCCGCATCCGAGCATTGAAGGCTCCCAAAGCGGCTGCATTCTGCAGGGAAGGCAGTACGGGCAGGCCGGCCAGCCGATCGCGCAGGTAGCCTGCCAGGAAAGCGTCGCCGCAACCGATGGTATCAGCCACTGCAACCGGCACGCCGGGCACCGCCACAACTCCCGTGGCTGAAACATGCGTCGCGCCCGCGGCACCACGCGTCACAATCGCCTCGTTGATCCAGAATCGGGTCATCAGCTTATGCAACTGCTCGTCTTCGGGCGCGTCCGTCAAACTTGGGTGGAAAATACCGGTCAACGTGACGAGTTCGTCCTCGCTCAGCTTAATCAAATCCGTAAAGTCCAATAGCTTGGCTAGCGTTGGCGCATCATAAAATCCAGCCCGAAAGTTGACGTCAAATACGTTGAACGACCCGTGGGGCAACAGGTTGAAGAGCGTCGCTTTGCTCACCGCGCTCCGGCAGGCTAAACTGCCGTATACCAAGCAAGCGCCTTGCACAACATCCGTGTGCAACGCGCTGTCCGCACGGATGTCATCCCAAGCTACCGGCGACAAGATTTCATAAGTAACATTTTCCTTGTCCGTGATGTTGGCCACTACCCGGCCCGTACCATATTCCTTATTAAGCTGCACAAAACGCGTATCGATCCCCCAACTGCCAATCAGCGCCCGCATACGTTCGCCAGGCTCATCCAAACCGACACTGCTGATGATGTACACCTCGTGACGCGGATCCTTGGCTAAGTGGTAGGCAACGTTGAGCGGAGCACCGCCGGCCAACTCCTCGTCGCCAACGACATCCCACAGCACCTCCCCAAAACAGAAAACCTTCGTATGTCCATCCATAGTTGTTGCTTGCTGGGTCACCAATACGCTTTAATCTTGCGGTTTACGAAATCTACGCTTCGCTCCAGCTGTGCCATCCCATCCACGCCGTCCTCAATGCTTATCCAGCTATCAAAATTAACAGCCCGCAATATCGAAAAAATTCGGTCATAATCGTTCAGCCCTTTCCCGATCTCGCCATGCCGCAATACGGATGCATACCCCGCGCTGTTGTCTTCCATCGCCCGCAGATCGGCCAATGTGCCCCCCACCAGGTAGCGATCGCTCGCGTGCATGGTTTTCACCCGGTGTTTGACGCGTTGCAACAAGTCGATGGGGTCTTCGCCCGCCAGGAACGCGTTGCTTGGATCGTAGTTGACCCCAAAATAAGGGCTGTCAATGGCATCCACCAGCTGGCAGAAGACCGCTGCCTTCTGGGCAAACTCCGGAAATTTCCAAAAATCGTCTTTGTAGTGGTTTTCCAGGACCAGCGTGATGCCGCGCTCCCGGGCATAGTCCAAACAGGCTGTGATGGAGTCTGCCGCCAACCGGACCCCCTCATCCACCCCAAGCCCGGGACGTCGTTGGCCCGACAGGACCCGGCAATAGTGTCCGCCCAAGGCATAGGTCATATCGATCCAATGTTTTTGCAGGCTGACCTGTGCCTGCCGGAAGGCTGGATCGGGGTGGGTAAAGTCTGGCGAACAGCACATCATGGGTACTCGCAAGCCGTAATCCTCCACCTGCCGGCGAAAGACTGGCCAATTGCGTTCGTCCTTCATTTCGAGGAATCCCGCGTACCATTCCAGTCCGTCGATATCCAGCTTTGCAGCGAGGCTAATCCACTCGCTGAGCGTCATTTTGCCGCTCACGCACAGCTCGTGCATAAACGCTTTCGGAAATACAGCTAATTTCGGCATACTAACCCCGATTGAGTGCCTCCAGGTTTTTTTCAGGATTTCTCCCGATAATCGGATGCTGTTCCAACTCGATGGCCTGCCCACTTACCGGACCCAGCAGGTCAGACAGCCAGAATACCACGGAGTTGGCGATCTCCTCGGGCGCCAGTAGGCGCCTGGCCGGCGCGTACATGGGCGAAATGTGGGTATACCAATCGGCCGGCAAGCCATGTGAAACTTTGCGGTCTTGTTCTTTATCCGTCAGCACCCACCCCGCGTTCAACTGATTGACACGGATCCCGTAGTCGCGATGGAGGCTATCGCCCAGGTTTCGGGTCAGCGTCATTAATGCCCCCTTAGACACGCTATACGCGAGCAAGGTCGGTTCGCCGGCATAGGCATTGACCGAACCGATATTAACCACCGCCCCTTTGGTCTCGGCCAAGTGCGGAAGCGCCGCCTGGATGATTGCAAATGGCGCTAGCGCATTGACTTCAAGCACCTCGCGTAGGAGTGGCAAGGTGGTGTCTTCGGCTCGGGAAGACACGACCCACGCCGCATTGTTTGCAATGCCGTCCAGGCGGCCAAATCGGCTGACGGCCGCCTCCACGAGTGCGTGGGCGAAGCCTTCATCGCGAATATCGCGCACGAAGGGCTCGACACGATCGCCTCCGGATAAAAAAGAGAGCGCGTGGGGCAAATCTGCTTCGTTTCGCCCGTGCAGGAGCACCTTGGCACCGGCGTGCAGGCAAGCTTTCGCTATCGCGAGGCCGATTCCGCCAAAAGCGCCCGTCACGATAACGGTTTTATCGTCTAATATTCCTTGTTGCATGATATCTCCTATTTGGTGTTAAACCGGTCTCAGCACGCTCTTGATAACGTTTCCGTTTTTCATCTGGCGAAATGCTTCCTCCCATTCCGTCAACGGCCAAACCCCGCCAATGATGTTGCTCACGTCGAGCTTGCCCGTGGCCAACAGACGGATGACTTTCTCCCATACCGGCCAATTATGGCTAAAGCTTCCTTGGATCCGGACATTCTTTTGCACGATTGGATCCAGCGAGAAGCCAATCGGCTGAGGGCCCCACCCTACTTTGACAATTTGGCCATTGGGCCGTACCCATTCGATCGCTTGGCGAAGGGTGGCGCTGACGCCCGCCGAATCGATCACGCAATCCGCTCCCATCCCATCCACTTCCCTCGCCCATGCCGCGGCATCGCCGCTAATGGCTTGCAGCCCATACGCCGCAGCCACCTTAAGACGCGGCCCATCGGCCGGCAAGCCCACTACGGCTACCTCAGCGCCCATCAGCTGGGCAACCAAAGCGCAGAGCATGCCAATGGTGCCCGGCCCGATCACCACCACCCGGTCGCCCGGCCTGACCACCGCATTATTGACCACGGCATTGTACGCCACGCTACAGGGCTCCGTGAGGCAGGCTTTTTCAAAGCTAAGTTCGTCGGGAATTCGGTGCAGGCAACGCGCTGGGACGGTGACGTAGGCTGACATGGCGCCGTTGACACCGTATCCGAACCCTTTCCGTCCCGGATCCAAATTATAAAGCCCAACTTTCGACAACGGGTTTTCCGGATCGATGACGGCCGCAGTTTCGCTGACGACACGGTCGCCTACCTTCCAGTGCTGCACATCGGCGCCCACTTCGTGCACCAGGCCTGCAAATTCATGCCCCAATACAACGGGGTAATTGACCGGCCAACTGTGGCTGGCAGTCCATTGGTGCAGGTCGCTCCCGCACACCCCTACGTTTTTCACCTCGAGGATCACGTCTGACGGGCCCGCCACGGGCTTGGGAAGCTTGCGAAGTTCGACAGCCCCTGCCCGCCCCTCAAAATTTACGACTGATAGAAACTCCATGGCTGCTTAAAGGTTTGGGTTACGCGTTGCGAATGAATGTTGCCGCATATCGTCTGCAGCAGGGAAGCGAGATCGCCGCTTGAGGTTTTGAACGCATCGGCGTCGATCGTCAGCGGGGCGCCTAGCACCACCAATGGCGCTCCGTAAGCGGGACATTGAATGGCCTGCTCGATGGACAAGCCGCCTACGGCCTGCACGGGCACGCTCACGGCTTCGACCACCGTAGCCAATTGGTCTAACGGACTGGGGTAAGGCTGGCCCTGAGCGGCCAGTCCCCGCCGCTCATCGTAGCCGATGTGGTGGATCACGTAGTCGCAACCCAGGTCTTCGAGCAGTTTCGCTCCGTCTACCATACTTTCGCAGGCCAGGTTGTCGCCCATCACTTTGACACCAAAATCACGGCCGGCTTGCACCACGCATTTTATGGTTTCGGGATGAGCACGGGCCATCACGACCACGTGCGTAGCCCCGGCTTTCGCCATCATTTCCGCCTCGAGGTAGCCACCGTCCATGGTTTTCAGGTCGACAACCAAGGGCGTGCCCGGAAATTCGCTCCGCAAGCGGCGGACGCCGTGCAAGCCCTCGGCCAGGACCAACGGCGTGCCCACCTCCAGCCAATCCACGCCCGCCTGCAAGGCAATGTGCGCGGTGCCTACGGCTTCCTCAATATCAGTCAGGTCCAATGAAATTTGAACGATTGGTCTCATCGGGATTCTGTCGTTTAATCTAAAATTCTAACTTGAATATCCTTGTACATCACTTTTGATCCGGGATCGTGGGCTTGAATAGCAAACGTCCCTCGGTCTATGTAACGTCCGAAGTGGTCATCGCGGCGCACTAGGCGGGATTTATCTTCCATTTGGGTGTAGTCCACCAGCGTGATGCCATCCACTTTGATAATCACCCGATGACCTTCAACGCGGATGTACAGCTCAAACCACTCACCGTCAATCGCGTATCTATCCGCCACATCGATGATATTATACAAGCTGCCCGTGCGGATAATATCGCGGTGCGAATTGTTGACTTGCACTTCATAACCGTAGTTGGGAAATCCTTTTTCTTGGAAACGGGTATGGAAATACACCCCCGAATTAGCGTTCTCGAAGGTGTACACCATCGCCTTGAACTCGAAATCCTTGAACTGATGGCCGGCCACGTCGCCCACATAGTAGAGGTGCGAACGTGGCCCATCGTGCACGATACAACCATCTTCTACCCGGAAGGAAGCTTCGTTTTCGCTCGCTTTCCACCCGTTGAGTGTTTTGCCGTCAAACAGGGCCACCCAGTCACCGGATTGCGCCGAAGCGCTTTGAACGGAAAGTACCAAGGCGGTCAATGCGCCCCACAAATAGCTTGTTGTATTCATAACTACTGCTTTATAACTGCCCCCAGCCCTGCCGGTATTCGCGCTTGACGTATTGGTTGGCTTCGTCGTGGTTCGTGATTTGCATATTTTGGGCGTCCCACCGAAGCAACTTGTTGCTTCCGGGATAATCAAAGCCCGGACGGTTGGTCCTCGCGTGTGGAATATCCGCCACGCGGATTGCCAGATTGGCCATAAGCACCGTTTCGGTTAGTGGGCCGGACAACTCAAATGGCGCACTCAACTTCGTCTTGCCATAGCCGGCAATGGCGCCTTCTACCCATTGCGCATAGTGCCCTGCGGCGCCGTCCTTCACGCGGTCGTAGCGCTGGGGCGCTTGCACCTCGGCCGTTCGCGATACCGGAATAAGGCGTGGATTGGCGGCGTACTCACTGGCCATCATCTTTCCTTTCGTTCCCACAAAGAGGATTCCGCTGTTGCCATCGCCCATGATTTCGTCTGCTTCCAACTCGTCTGGCCTAGCCGGCTTTATGCCGCCATCCATCCAGTGCAGCTTGACATCGCCTTGGGTCACACTGGTTTTAGGGAAGGTCAGCGTGGCATAGCTTGAGGGCGGGCAGCTATCTGCAAAATATCCCCGGGTGCCGAAATCGGTGTAGACACTGCCTACGGTAGCTTGTACATCGATGGGATATTTCAAGCCGAGCACGGCAAACGGCGCCTCCAGCAGGTGACAGCCCAAGTCGCCCAATGCGCCCGTGCCATAATCCCACCATCCGCGCCAGCTACGGGGCACCAACCCGTCCACATATTCCTTGTAGGGCGCCGTGCCGAGCCAAAGGTCCCAGTTGAGCCCCTTCGGAATGGGCGCGGACTGGCTCGGCCAAGGAATGCCCTGTGGCCACACCGGCCGGTTCGTCCACGTATAGACCGTATGCACATCGCCAATTGCGCCCGCGTCAAACCATTCCCGCAACTGCCTGACGCCGTCGCCTGACGCACCTTGGTTGCCCATTTGGGTGACGACTTTATAGCGCTCCGCCGCTTCGGTGAGTTTGCGGGCCTCGTAGATATCGTGTGTCATCGGCTTCTGCACGTACACGTGCTTGCCCAGCTGCATGGCGCCCATCGCGATGATGGCGTGGTTGTGATCGGGTGTGGATACCGACACTGCATCAAAGTGCGCGGACTCCTTGTCAAACAGTTCCCGCCAGTCGTTGTAGTATTTTGCCTTGGGATATTTCTCGCACGATTCCCGCGCCATGCTGTCATCGACATCGCAGAGGTAACCGATTTCCGCTTTACCGCTGTTGTAGAAGTTATTGATATCGCCCCGGCCTTTGCCGCCGACACCCACGCCAGCTACCACCAGCTTGTCGCTCGGCGCGATGAATCCCTTGCCGCCCAGCACGTGGCGAGGCACAATGGTGACGCCGGCAATCGCCAAGCTGGTCTTGCTGATAAAATCCCTTCGGGACTGTTTGTTGCTGTCCTTTTTCATTTCATAAGATTTAGGTGATCAAATGCGTTAACCCGTATTGCCTAAGCACGTCAGCAGGCACGCCTTCCCAAACGTTGGGCTTATTGCCTTCATAGCCTAAATACTTCATGCCCGCTTCGGTGGTAAAGTATCCGGACGCCGTCAGCTCCCGCATCACCCCGAAGAAATCAACGCCTGGTGCTAAGGCGGCATCAGCTTGTTCGGGGTACGCAATGCTGTCCAAAATGCTGGTCTTCTGCGCGGCGGATAGTTTGATAAAAGTGGCCTGAAACAAGGTTTCAGCATGCGTGTCCAGCCACTGCAAGCCGTTTCGCATGGGCGCCTGAAACTGAGGCAAATCCTTGACAATAAACTCGATGAATGCCGGAACCTCAACTTCCGTAGCACTTGGCGACTGTTCGTCTCCGGGCAGGATCAGATCGGCCAAGTCGGCCAACGTTTCCATTTCATGGTCATTGAAGAACGTATATGAATTCAATTCGTCAAAGCGTTCCCGCTCCCACAGCTCCCGGCCATC
>CAYUIZ010000098.1:0-11302 GCA_964444885.1 uncultured Sphingobacteriaceae bacterium
ATAGGGGTGCACGACAAATTTCCCCTTCATTACAAAAATCATTTTGTCATCCTGACGACAGGAAGGATCTAAAGGCGTAAAATACCCAAAATGTGAGATGCTTCATTTCATTCAGCATGACAAAAGGGAAATCTGTCGTGCACCCCGCAATAGGGATGGCTGAATTTCAGCACTTTCGTGCAACGTGCCTCGCGCTATGCTGGAATACGCTAATAATAATCAAACCATGCGACAACGTCTGCATGGGATACCCCTTGCTTCGCGGCAGCGTCCAAGTCGCGGATGACTTGACCGTTCCCCATCTGCACGAGACGATCGCCATAGCGCAGCGCTTCGTGGATATGGTGGGTGACTAGCAGGGCGATAAGGTTGTGTTCGCGGATCAGCCGATTGGCAATTTCCATGACTTGACGCGCCGTCCGGGGATCCAGCGCCGCGGTGGGCTCATCGAGCAACAGCACGTCGACATCGGCCATAACGGACATCAATAGCGTGAGCGCCTGCCGTTGCCCGCCGCTCAGCGTACCCATGGTTTGCTGCAGCTTGTCTTCCAAGCCCATGCCCAACGTTGCCACCTCGTCCCGTACTTTCTGGCGAAAATCCGTACCCGTTCCGATGCGCAGGCCCTTACGCGATCCGCGCATGGCCGCCATTCTGAAGTTATCGAGCAAGGTCAGCGTGCCCGCGGTACCCGCCAGCGGATTTTGAAAGACGCGCGCAATGTGGTGACTACGCTGGTAATCCGGACGCCGGGTGAGGTCTTCCCCGTCCAGCATGACGGTGCCGCGGTCGGGGAACAGGCTCCCCGCCACCACATTGAGCAGGGTACTCTTACCTGAGCCATTCGCCCCCAGCACGACCAAAAACTCACCCGTCGGTATCCTCAGACGGTCGATATCGATGGCCATCTGGGCATTGGGTTTGCCCGCATTGAAGGTCAGCTGAAGTTGGTCAAGAACGAGCATGGACAATCAGCGTTTGAGCGAAACCAATGACCCGGCACGTGGCAAGGCGACGATTAATAAAACGAGCAAGGCAGTTGCCAGCTTCAGCAAGTTGGGATTGACGCCCAAATCCAGGGCTAACGCCAGCATCAACTGGAAAACGATGACGCCGCCCAATACGCAACCCAGCATCACCCAAATAGACGACGCGTTGAGGGAATTAATCAGCGTTTCTCCGATCATGACCGCGCCCAGCCCACTAATCACGATCCCAATACCCATGTTGATATCCGTGAACCCCTGGTATTGGGCAATAAGGCACCCGCTGACGGCGATCAACGCATTGGCAATGGCCAAACCCCACACCTTCATCGCGTTGGTATTGACGCCTTGAGCGCGCACCATAGACTCCGTATCGCCCGTCGCCCGCATCGCGATTCCGAAATCGGTGCGCAAAAGATAGGCGAGCACAACCAAGAACACCAGTACAATCGCGCCCACGAGCAGCAGGGCGTTCCAGTCGCCGTTAGCGAAGGCCGTAAATCGCTCGAAAATGGAGTTCTGGGACAGCAAGGGAATGTTCGAGCGCCCCATCAACGTCAAGTTGATCGAATAAAGAGCGGTCATGACCAAAATGCCGGACAGCAGGGCATGTATACGCAGTCGGGTATGGATCAATCCGGTAAAGCTGCCCGCCAACGCGCCACTGGCCGCCGAAAGCAGGAATGCCCAGCTAACGGGGTAGTCGTTCGTCAAGCAAAGTGCGGTAACAACGGCGCCGAGCGTATAGCTACCGTCGGCCGTGATGTCCGGGATGTTAAAAATCTTGAGCGTTAGAAACAAGCCGAATACCAACGGTCCAAAACACAGTGCCTGAATGATTGCGGTCATGTAAAAATCCATCGCAAACTCGCTATGCCGTCAGGCGTTTCTATAAATGGACAACGCATCGGCACCGACGGCCTGCGTCGAGATGGGTGCTTGGTCGAGGCGTGGCGCGGGCATGCCGTCCGGCCATCGCTGAGGGGACCGGAAAACCCGTGCTTCGTCCCACAAACCCGAGGCCATGAACGAAGCCAGAAGTTTAGCGCCGCCTTCCACGATGAGGGACTGGACGTCCATCAAGTACAATTGGTAAGCGATCTTCTCGGGCAGATACAATCCGAAATGCTCCAAGGCGATGTATTTTCGGTTGTCTTCCCAATCCGCTTTACTTTCGTTGAAAACAATCACGGATGCACTCGGCCCGTAAATGGCCGCATCTTCGGGCACCCGCAGGTTCCGGTCCACGAGTATCCGCACCGGGTCGCGCCCAGTCCACTCCCGTACCGTCAGTTGCGGATTATCGGCCAAAGCGGTATTCGTGCCCACCAGCACCGCATCCTCTTCGGCACGCCAGCGATGTACCAGTTGTTTGGCCACCGCGCCTGATATCCAGCGTTGGCGGCCGTCGACAGGAGCAAAAAATCCGTTCGCGGTCTCCGCCCATTTTAAGATAATGTATGGTCTGCTTTTGCTCACGCGGGTAAAGAAACGACGGTTGAGCCAGGTCGCTTCATCCACGCAGACATTTTCCACAACCTCCACCCCAGCTTGGCGCAATAAGGCGATCCCCTGTCCATTGACGCGTCCAAACGGATCACCGCAACCCACGACGACTTGTTTGATGGCCTTTTCTGCGATTAAGGAGGCACAGGGAGGTGTCTTGCCGTGGTGTGCACAGGGTTCTAAATTGACGTATAAGGTACTTTCCTTGAAAATAGCGGGGGCTTGGTCTCCAAAACGGGCACACACGTCTGCGACGAGCAGGGCTTCGGCATGGCCCTGCCCATACCGTCTATGGTAATTTTCGGCGACGACCTCGCCTCGGTGCACGAGCACGGCACCCACCATGGGATTAGGACTGACCTGACCCGCACCCAGGCGCGCCAGCTCCATACATCGCCGCATGTAGGCCTCATGGTTTTGCATGACACAAACTTACAGAAAATAACGGAGGTTCGGATTGGCCATACCCGGTGGAACGCGGGCAAGCGCAATACTTAAGAATGCTTTTCTTCCTGCGACCAGGTTGCCAGCTTCTCCTGCAACATCCGCGATATGCGGTTGAAGTAGCGTTTTTGCTTATAGCCCATCACCCATTGTACGCCATGGACGGCGTTGGTATGGAAAATTTCGTCGGCCTCCCGCAGAATATCCGGATGAATCTGGGCTTCGACGACTTCCAGGCCACTGTCCAGCGCCATTTCGATAACCACACGCCGCATCACCCCAGCGATACACCCCTCGCTCACTGCGGGTGTGTACAGCTTCTTTTCGTACCAGAAAAACACGTTGGAGCTCAGGGATTCGCATACGTAGCCGTCCTGATTGAGAATAATCACATCGTCCAAATCTTGGCTCTTGCGATACAGACCCGCCATTACGTACACCAGTGCATTCGCCGATTTGATACCCGATAGCTCGCTGGCTGCCTTGCGGTATTCGGGGTAGATATCGATAATCAAACCCAGCTTGCGGTGCGCTAGGTCGTCCTTATGCAGTTTTGTGCAGCTTAGCACATACGATGCCGTATTCTGGGCCGGACTGTACAGCCCTCCCCCATCCCGAAAAACGTGCAGGCGCAGGCGCACGTGTTCACCTTCGAGGTTGTTTTTCTGAATGAGCCGCTCGGCTTGCGTCCGTACAAACGATGCATCGAAGCGCTGGGGATGATCCAGGTGAAGCATCCCCATGCCCTGGTGCAGGCGTTGCACGTGATACTCCAAAAAACGAATATCGCCATCCATCCAGCGCATGGTTTCAAACAAACCGTCGCCATAACGGAAAGACCTGTTTTCAGAGGTTAATATGGCTTCTTTTTCGGGAATAAGGCTCCCGTTGTAATCGATAAATGAAACAGACATATATGCTATAAAATTCGATATTGGGGGCACCGCGAACAACTCGCGAGACCCGCGATCAGTTGGAGGCTGCCACGCCGCTGTAGCCGCGCCATTTGTCCAAACATAAACGGAAATCCGCTGGCAATGGTGTGTCAAACTCCATAAATTTGCGTGTAGTGGGATGTACGAAACCAAGGCTAATCGCGTGCAGGGCCTGCCGAGGCAGCAACGCGAAGCAGTTGTCGACAAATTGCTTGTACTTCGAAAACACCGTGCCGCGCAAGATCCGATCGCCGCCATAAACTGCATCGTTGAACAACGGATGGCCGATGGATTGCATGTGTGCCCGAATCTGGTGGGTGCGCCCTGTTTCCAGCTGGCATTCCAACAAGGTGACATAGCCCAGGCGCTCCAGCACCCGATAATGCGTGACGGACCATTTGCCCTTCGACTCGTCGTCGTATACCGCCATCACTTTGCGGTCTTTGACACTGCGGCCGATATACCCGGTCACCGTGCCATCACTTTCGATATCGCCCCACGCAAGCGCGATATACTTACGCGAAATCGTGTGATCGAAAAACTGCTTAGCTAAGAAAGTGATCGCCCAGTCGTTCTTCGCGACGACGAGCAGACCGCTCGTATCTTTATCAATCCGGTGCACCAAGCCTGGCCTGCCGTCATTGCCCGGCAACTGCGGCAATTGGGTGAAATGGTGGGCCAAGGCGTTGACCAGCGTACCCGTGTAATTATTATAACCCGGATGCACCACCATGCCGGCTTCCTTGTTGACCACCAGCAAGTCGTCATCCTCATAGGCGATCGTAATCGGAATATCCTCGGGGTAGACCTCCGTATCGCGCGGCGGGTGGGGCAATACGACCGAAATGACATCAGCCGGTTTTACTTTGTAGCTTGCCTTCACCGTACTGTCGTTGACGAGCACTGACCCCGCTGTAATCGCGTTCTGTATACGATTGCGCGACGCGTTTTCCACCCTGTTCATCAGAAACTTATCGATGCGCAACAACGCCTGCCCCTTGTCCACGACAATGCGCAAATGCTCATACAAGTCCTGATCGGCGCTCTCTTGGAACTCTCCCTCGTCAACCATGGGGCAAACTTAGAGAAAATGCGCTAGATACGAAAGCGGTCAATATCCGCACAAAGGAATATCTTTGCGGGGATGAACACCCTCTCGTTTGCATTCCATAGTCCTGTTGAGCCTGTCCATCTGCCCGAATTTGCAGCGGCAGGCGTACGGGTAGACATCAAGCGCGACGATTTAATCCACCCCTTCATCTCGGGCAACAAGTGGCGGAAACTACAATTCGCCCTCCTTGACGCCCGCCAAGCTGGCAAAAACCACTTAGTCACCTTCGGTGGGGCGTGGTCCAACCACTTGCTGGCCACGGCCTGCGCAGGCGCCAAGTTTGGCTTCCGGACGACGGCGTTCGTGCGTGGCGAACCCGTATCCAATCCCGTCCTCTCCTTGTGCCGCGTGTTCGGCATGGAGCTGCGTTTTACCAGCCGCGCCGAATACCGCGACAAGCAGGCGCTGTACGCGCAAATCTCCACATCGCTTGACGCTCCCTATTTCATCGATGAGGGCGGCTACTCCCGGTTCGCCGTCCGCGGATGTGCCGCAATCATTGGCGAACTAGACACGCCTTACGACCACATCTTTTGCGCGTGCGGCACCGGAGCCACCGCGGCAGGCTTAGCGCGAGGCATCGCCGACCGCCAGCTAAGCACCCAATTGCACGGTGTGCCGGTCCTCAAAAACGGTGGTTTTCTGCAAGATGATATCGCTCGGCTCGTTCCCGGCCTGCCGGCAGACGCCATCCAGCTGCATACCGACTATCATTTTGGCGGCTATGCCAAACATACCGAAGCGTTGCTCCGGTTCGTTGCGCGGTTTTCCAGCGCGACGGGCATTCTCATCGAACCCGTCTACACGGGCAAATTATGCTACGCACTGGTCGATTTAGCCGAGCGGCGATTCTTCAAAAAAGGGGACCGCATCCTGCTGCTGCACACCGGCGGCCTTACGGGTATACTGGGTATGCACGAGGAATTGGTGGCAGCCATCCGATGATCCGTGGCAACCGAAAAGCTTCACCCTTAAAAAAATGGGGTTAAACCGTTTAAAGCCAATTATCGTCTAAAACGGCGGATTTCGCACCGCGAAAATTTGCCCTACCCCCTATTTTTCCGTAGATTTGAGGGGACACCAATCCAATTATGAACTATGTATAACAATACCATCTCGCCCGGGCAGGTGCAGTCCACATTGGAACGACACGTGTTAGCTGACGGCTATGATCTGACATTCGACATGGAACGCAGCCAAGGCGTAATGCTATACGACTCGAAACACCAGCGGGCGTTATTGGACTTGTTTACCTGCTTCGCTTCGGTACCCATCGGCTACAACCACCCCAAAGCAGTCAACGATAAGTCGTTTAAGAAAAGTCTGCTTAATGCGGCGCTGAATAACCCGTCGAACTCGGATATCTACACGGCCGAATACGCCTATTTTCTGGAGACCTTTAGCCGCATCGGCATCCCCGATTACCTGCCGCACGCCTTTTTCGTGTCGGGCGGGGCGCTGGCCGTGGAGAACGCATTGAAAGTGGCGATGGACTGGAAAGTTCAGAAAAATTTCGAGAAAGGCCATACGACCGCCAAGGGAACGAAAGTCATCCATTTCGAACACGCATTTCACGGCCGTTCGGGATATACGCTAAGCCTAACGAATACGCAACCGGAAAAGACCAAGTGGTTCGCCCAATTCGGGTGGCCCCGCGTCAGCAGCCCGAAGATTGTTTTCCCGCTAAACGACGAAAATTTGGCAGATGTCAAGCGCCGCGAGGAACGCACGATTTCGGAAATCACACAAATCTTTGCCGACTACCGGGACGAGATCTGCGCCATTATACTCGAGCCCATCCAGGCCGAAGGAGGCGAAAACCATTTTCGCGTCGAGTTTATGGAAGCACTGCGCCGGCTGGCGGATGAGCACGAGGCCCTGCTGATCTATGACGAGGTGCAGACCGGCGTAGGGCTAACGGGTAAATTCTGGGCGCACGAACACTTCGGCGAACGCGCACGCCCGGATATCATCGCTTTTGGCAAAAAAATGCAGGTATGCGGCATCCTCGCCGGACGGCGCATCGATGAGATCGAAACCAATGTGTTTCGTGTTCCCTCGCGTATCAATTCCACCTGGGGAGGCAACTTGGCTGATATGGTCCGGGCAACGAAGTTCCTGCAGATTATTGAAGAAGACAACCTGGTGGCGCATGCGGCGACCACAGGCGACTACCTAGCCAAGCGACTGCAGGAACTGGCTGAAAAGTACGGCGCAATGCGTAATATCCGGAATCGCGGACTATTCGCGGCCTTTGATTTCCCCAATGGCCAGCTACGCGACGACTTTCTCAAGCAAGGTTTGGCGAAGGGCGTACTTTTCCTGGGCTGTGGCACGCAGTCCATCCGCTTCCGTCCCGCACTGATCATTCAAGCACAGGAACTAGACCAAGGACTCGCCGTGCTGGAATCGATTGTCAAAGACTACTAACGGTATCGTCCCTACCCCGCAACTATGGCCTGCACCTCATCCATCATGCGTTGCGCAATGGCGTCCGCCCGTTGCTGCGTAGGTGCCTCGGTGTAGATGCGGATGATCGGCTCGGTGTTGGATTTGCGCAGGTGCACCCACTCCTCCTCAAAATCGATCTTCAACCCGTCGATGGTGCTGTGGTCTTCGTGCTGATAGCGTTGCTGCATCGTAGCCAGCAAGCCGTCGATATCCAAGCCCGGCGTGAGTGTAATCTTATTTTTCGACATGAAATACTGGGGATATCCCGCGCGTAGCGCCGAAATGGATCTGCCCGATTGGGCCAAGTGCGTGAGGAAGATGGCTATCCCGGCCAAGGCATCGCGTCCGTAGTGCGTTGCCGGATAAATGACGCCTCCGTTGCCCTCACCCCCGATAACCGCGCCCACTTCCTTCATTTTCGTCACCACATTGACCTCGCCGACCGCCGCCGCGAAATAGGTGCCGCCGTGTTTGATTGTCACGTCGCGTAGTGCCCGCGTCGAGGACAGGTTAGACACCGTATTGCCCGGCGTATGTTGCAAGATATAATCACTCACCGCCACCAGCGTATATTCCTCGCCAAACATTTCGCCGTTTTCCATCACGAAGCACAAGCGGTCCACGTCGGGGTCTACGGCGATACCGAAATCAGCGCCTTTCTCGACGACAAGGGCTGACAGATCCGTCAGGTTTTCGGCCAAGGGCTCCGGATTGTGTGCGAAATGCCCTGTGGGCTCGCAATGGATTTTGTGGATGGTCTGAACGCCCAGCGCTTCCAGCAGAGCTGGCACAAAAACACCGCCCGTAGAGTTAACCGCATCAACCGCTACGCTGAAATTCGCCTTGCGCACCGCTTCAGCATCGACCAAATCCAGTGCCAGCACGTGTTCAATATGGATACGCAGGTAATCGTCGTTTTGGGTTACCGTCCCCAGGCGGTGAACGTCGGCGAAATCGATGTCCAACGCTTCGGCCAGCGCCAATACTTCCTGCCCCTCCGCGTCGTTTATAAATTCGCCTTTCGCGTTAAGCAGCTTGAGCGCATTCCATTGTGCGGGATTGTGGCTGGCGGTAAGGATAATTCCTCCTGCCGCCGCTTCCGCTGGCACGGCTATTTCGACCGTCGGCGTTGTGGACAAACCCAAGTCTATGACGTCAATCCCCAAGGACTGCAACGTGCCGACCACCAAATTCCTGACCATGTCGCCCGAAATACGGGCGTCCCGGCCCACCACAATCCGCTTGTTTGTTGCATTTGCCGTGATCAAAGTACCGTAGGCCGCGGTGAATTTAACAATGTCAATGGGTGTCAGCGCGTCGCCGGGCCGCCCACCAATAGTACCGCGGATGCCGGAGATCGATTTAATAAGTGTCATAGTTTTATATTAACGTACAATATTTGTATGCGGGTAAAATTAGTAATATTGCGCCACAAAATAGGACGCAACCGAATGACAAACCCCAATAATTTGCTTACTTTTGTTGCAACTTTGTTTAATTTACATTCCGACGGGCAAAACCCGCTGCGGGCCAAGGCCGCTGCTCACGGGCATCGGGGCGAGTGCACAGGCAGCCACCGGACGGAATCGATCATGTAATACGTGCTGCCATGGACCAGCTCATCGCTTTCGACCAAGACCTCTTCATCGCCATTAACAACGGCATGAGCAATGCGTTTTTTGATTGGCTTCTGCCCATCATGCGCAACCCCTACACTTGGGCGCCACTTTATTTGTTCATCATCGTTTTCTGCATCAAGAATTACAAGATGCGTGGCGTACTGGTTGTCGTGTTTTTGCTGATCACGTTTGGGATTGCGGATTCGGTGTCGTCATCGGTCATCAAAAAGTCCGTGCAGCGGGTACGCCCCTGCAACGACGTGGAGCTGAAAGAGGAAGTCATCCTGCGGGTGCGGTGCGGTGGCGGATACGCGTTTACATCCTCACACGCGACCAACCATTTCGCTATTTCACTCTTCCTGGTCATGGTCTTTTACCGGCGATGGAAGCATATCCTTTGGCTCAGTCTGGCTTGGGCCGCCATCATCAGCATCGCACAGGTGTATGTGGGCGTGCACTATCCGTTGGACATCCTCGGCGGCGCAATACTGGGCACCATCATCGGTGTCCTGACGGGCTACGTATTCCGATTAATACAGCCTAACCTAAGACCCGAACCACCAGCAACACCCGCCGCATGAGTGCTACGTTGATTATTGCCATTCTGTTTATTTCCGCTTTTTTAGCTGGCGTGGCGGTGTTTGTCGTCAAGCGCGACAATGCCAGTATGCTGAAGCTGGTTTTGTCGTTTAGTGGCGCCTATTTGTTTTCGATCACGATCCTGCACCTGTTGCCGCACGTCTACCATTCGTCGGGCACTTCGCCAGAGACCCTGGGTTTGTTTGTGCTGGGAGGCTTTATGTTCCAATTGGTCATGGAGCAGTTTTCGCATGGCATCGAGCACGGCCACATCCACCATTCGGAGTCGACGCGCGGACTGTTTCCGCTCGGCATCATGATTAGTCTGTGTTTGCACGCATTCCTCGAAGGGATGCCCCTAGCATCCCATCACCAGAACGAATTGGTCTTCGGCATTGCACTTCACCACGTGCCCGCCGCGTTTGCGCTGGCTACCCTGCTGCTGCACGCCCACCTTTCCAAAACAAAGATCGTGGTGCTGATCGCGATTTTCGCGGCCATGACCCCACTCGGATTCTTGCTAAGCAAGGGAATCACTGCGGGCGCCATGGGGGACATCGACCAATACTCCGACCGCATTATGGCCATTGTGGTCGGCATTTTCCTCCATATCTCAACCACGATTCTATTTGAATCCGGTTCGGCTGATCACCATAAGTTTAACCGGAAGAAAATGATTGCGGTAATCTTGGGGATTGCAATTTCACTGCTGAACTTCGCCTTCCACTCGCACGATCACCACCATCATCATCACCACGACCACGACCACCACGGCCACCAGCATTGATCGGGTTCATCGGATTCGCATTGGAGGGTGTTTGAAGGAAGTCAACGCTGGTCGCTACTGTGTACACATGCCTTATTATCATTTCATTGATGAATGCATTGCACCCATGATTCGCCAGCCTGACCCGCGGGCACGTGCAGTACCTTGTCTTTGTCATTCACTTCCGCCTCTCTGGGGACTGTCGTGTACTCATTCTTTGCACCAAGCCAACACCCACTACATCATGACGATGCATTAGCAGGCAGTGTGTACGTGTGTATACAGGATATTGTAGGGGGACTGCCGATGTTTCAGTCGCGATGGCTTCCGCGCATTTTCTCCAGCAGGTTATTTAGCAACTGGCATTCCGCTTCGCTGATGTGTTTGTCGAGGATATCCATCATTAGCATGGACTGATCCAGTTCGCCGAGTACTTCCATGCCTTTTTCGGTAATGATAACGTCTACGGCGCGCCGGTCGTCCAGGTTTTGCGAGCGCGACACGAGGCCTTTTGCCACCAGCCGATCCATAATCCGCGACACGTCGGGCATTTTGTCAATCATGCGTTCCTTTACCATGCGGTTGGTCGCCGGATTGGGATATTGGCCACGAAGGATACGTAAAACGTTGAATTGCTGAATCGTAATTTGCTGCTGCCCAGCGCGCTTTTCCAGTATATCGTTAATCCAGTTGCTCGTAAACAGGATATTGATCGTCGCTTTGTGCCGCTCGTTGTGAAATTTTTTCACCTTGATCTCGTCTTCTAGTCGCATAGTTGGCCATGATTAACTCGTAATTAGGGTAATCCCGTTGCCAATTTATAAATTATTTGCAAACAACAACTCGGTTGCTTCAAATTTTGCACGTGGGCATTTCTCGTTGAACGAGGCCGGTTACTGCGTCAC
>CAYUIZ010000099.1:0-11240 GCA_964444885.1 uncultured Sphingobacteriaceae bacterium
TTCGTGCCGGGGGCGATGATTTCGACAATACGCTGAATTGGGTGAGCTGCTTCGCTTTGGCCGTCAACGAGGAGAACGCTTCGTTTGGACGGGTAGTCACCGCACCCACCAACGGCGCGGCAGGCGTCATCCCGGCCGTACTGCAGTACCTGATCGCCTTTCGCGGTGGTTATCAGGAAGACCGGATTATCCAGTTTATCGCCACGGCATCCGAAATCGGAAGCATTTTTAAGAAAGGTGCCACCATCTCCGCGGCGATGGGCGGTTGCCAAGCCGAAATCGGTGTATCGTCGGCCATGGCGGCCGGCGCTCTGACCGAATGCCTGGGCGGCTCACAGGGACAAGTACTGATGGCTGCCGAAATCGCGATGGAGCATCACCTCGGGCTGACCTGCGACCCCATCGGCGGGCTCGTGCAGATACCCTGTATCGAACGCAATACCATGGGTGCAATCAAAGCCATCACGGCGGCCCAGCTCGCGCTGCAGTCCAACCCCGACAAGGCCAAAGTAAGCTTGGATGCAGTGGTGAAAACCATGTGGGACACGGCCTTGGATATGAACATCAAATACAAAGAAACGGCTGACGGCGGCCTGGCGGTCAATATCCCGCTCAGCCTCCCCGAATGTTAGCCCCTTACTAAAAGCGACTTTATGTCTTTAGAAATCTGTTCCATCGCCTCGGGCAGCAACGGCAACTGCTATTACATCGGCAACGACAGTGAAGCCGTACTGGTCGACGTCGGCATCTCCTGCCGGGAAGTGGAACGGCGGATGGCACGCCAAGGGCTGTCCATGGAGCGCGTCAAAGCCATATTCATTTCGCACGAGCATACCGACCACATCCGCGGCTTAGCCGTTGTGGCTAACAAATACCAGCTGCCTGTATTCATGACCCCCGGTACGCGCGGTGCCTGTCGATTGGCCATCCCAGATCGCCTGCTGCACCCCCTGGCGGACTTAGCCTCCATATCCATCGGCGGGCTGGGCATCACAGGATTCCATAAATACCACGACGCGGCCGAACCCCATAGCTTTGTCGTACGCAACGATGCGGTTTCCGTTGGCGTATTCACCGATATTGGCCGCGTGTGTGAGCGTGTCAGCCATTTTTTTGGTGAATGCGACGCCGTGTTCTTGGAATCGAACTACGACGAGGCCATGCTCATGGCCGGGCGCTATCCGCACTTTCTGAAAAACCGCATCCGCGGCGGTTATGGGCACATCTCCAACACCGAAGCTTTGGAATTATTCCTGCAACACCGCTCTGACCGCTTGTCGCACCTGTTTTTGGCTCACCTCTCCAAGGACAACAACGATCCCGCGCTGGTACAGAATCTATTTAACCGGCATCGGGGAGAAAGCGAAATCATTGTAGCGGGCCGCTTTGCCGAGACGGCCACCTACCGAATCGCTTCACCGATGGCCACCGCCACGGCCTATAGTGTTGCATCGGCCGTAGGACACTAACCGCAAAGCGTCGCGATTTATCGTGCCTCGACATAACGCAGACGGAAAACACCCACACCGCACGTCACTTCGAACGAAGCGTAGCGGAGTGAGAAGCCTAACAGCCGTGCTAGCCAACCCGATGGTCTTTGGATTTCTCTTCGTCCCCGAATCGAGTTCGGGACAGGCTACGCCGCCTCATCGATGACGGAGGACGGAAATTGACCCCCGAACGTCACTTCGAACGGAGCGTAGCGGAGTGAGAAGCCTAACGACAAGCCGACAGCCGTGCTAGCCAACCCGACGGTCTTTGGATTTCTCTTCGTCCCCGAATCGAGTTCGGGACAGGCTACGCCGCCTCATCGAGAGGACGGAGACGGAAATTTCCCACCTCGCATCGCGCACGTTTTGGCACAATTTTCGAAATCATCCCAAGTGGACGAGCATACTCGTAATTTTAACTTAAATTTGCGATGTACTAACTAAAGATGAATCCGATGAGCAAGAAGGTTTTTATGTCAATACCCTTTAACTTATTTGCATTGGTTATCGGGGCATTATTGGTGGTGTCGAGCTGTAAGAAATCTCCAGTTTCGATGACCGTCGAAATCAATCAATGGGTGGTTGACAGCATGCGGTATTATTATTATTGGAATACGTCAATACCGGGCAACCGAACCCTCGACTTCGAGCTACATCCCGAGAGGTTTTTTGAAACCTTGCTCAAACGGCCTGCCGACCGGTTCTCTTGGATACAAAACAATGAGGAACTTCGGAACAGCTTGTCGGGAATTATCCGCACCAGCGGGCTCGGCGTTTCGTTTTTCCGAATTGGCAACAACAATGCGGGCATCACAGTCCGCTTCGTGCACAAGGGATCGCCCGCCGACTTTGCGGGCATCAAACGCGGCGACATCTTCATCCGCGTTAACGGCCAATTGCTGACCTTTGCCGGAAATAGCGTGCAAAACGCAAGCGCCTTGTTTGGCAACGACCCTTTCACCTTGACAGCGGGGATAATGACCGAAACCGGCATTGCCGCAGGCGATGAGGTCTCGCTGACACCGATAGAGGGCTTTCAAGAAAGCGCGATACACCTTGACTCGGTAATTGTCACGCCTAATGGCACCAAAGTAGGTTATATTTTCTACAACCGCTTTCTGTCGGACCAAGCCCAGCAATTGATCGACGTTTTTGCCACATTAAAAGGTGCGGGAGTGACCGAACTCATCGTTGATGAACGCTATAACAGCGGTGGATCCGTCGGAATTGCAGGTCTGCTTGCCTCCCTGATCCACAAGGACTTCAACATTAACACCCCGTTTATCCAATACGAGTTCAACAACAACATTCGCAATGCTTCATTGACGTACGGGGATCTGTATGGCGCGGCCAACGCGCCGTTAGTCACTGAACACAATCTCGGGCTAAATCGCGTCTACATACTGGCTACGGGGAGTTCCGCATCCGCCAGCGAACTGTTAATTAATAACCTTCGCCCGATTATGGGCAATACGAATGTCATCCACATCGGTGATACGACTGTGGGCAAGGACGATGCATCCATCACGATCTCCAATTCCTCATCGCGATTCTCTGGCGAGAACGATTGGGGTATACAGCCCATTGTCCTGAAATACAAAAACCGGAATGGTGAAGGTAATTTTGTCGATGGGCTGACACCCACGCATGCCGTGAACGAAACCGTGCCCTTTGCCCCCATGGGCGCCGGCACCGATCCGCTTATTGCAAAAGCGCTTAGCCTCATCGACCCCACGTTGCAGGCTATTTACAGCCGGCAGATGAGTGCAGGCCGTGCGCGTGAAAACCAATACGGGATAGGCCTCTTGGAAGAGTACAACCGGAGCCTGGATGATCCTCGCCCGCTGGATGTAACCCATACACTTGGGTCAGGTAAAAAACCGTTGAAGTTACGCTAGATTAACCATCCAGCTCAAACCCAAACAGCGCTGTGAGATGCCCTTTGAGCCGGGCTTTCACGGCGTTGATGTCTTGGGGAGCACCGAGTTCGCGGGCCATGGAGGTGACATCCTTATCGTCTATGCCGCAAGGTACGATATGCCCGAAGTAATCCAAGTCGGTATTGACATTAAACGCAAAGCCGTGCATGGTCACCCAGCGGCTGGCCCGCACGCCCAGCGCACAGATTTTGCGCGCGGTGGGCTTGTCCGCATCGAGCCACACGCCCGTAAAGCCCGATTCGGGGTAGCGTTCGCCCGCCAGGCCATAATCGGCCAGCGTGCGTATCACCGCTTCCTCCAGCGTGCGCAGGTACAAGTGGATATCGGTGAAGAAATTGTCCAAATCCAGAATCGGGTAGCCGACAATCTGCCCCGGGCCATGGTACGTAATATCGCCTCCGCGGTTGATTTTGTAGTACGTCGCTTGCTTATCCACCAAGCCTTGCTCATCCAGCAATAAGTTTTCAGCCTTCCCACTTTTGCCCAGGGTGTACACGTGCGGATGCTCGGTAAACACCACGTAGTTTTCCGTGGGCAAGGCGGTGCCATTCAGGCGATTTGCGGTCTTCGATGCCACCACCTGGTCAAACAGCTGCTCTTGCCTATCCCACGCCTCCTGGTAATCCACCAGGCCCCAATCCTCAAATTTGACTTTTTTGTTCATGTTTTAGATTTGAGTAGTGAGTATGGAGTATTGAAACCTGTATATATCGCTTAGCGTGGTGCGGTAAGCGCCTCAATACGCACTACTCACTACTCACTACTCACTACTCAATACTCAATACTCACTACTCAATACAACAAATTATCGTAGGGATACCGTTCGGTATGCATGCCGACGACCTTGTCGTACAGCAGTTGCCGAAATTCATCGACGTTGACCTTGTCCGTAGCGGATATGAAGACCGCCGGACTATTGTTGCGGGCCATCCAGCTTCGCTTGAATTCGTCCAGCGTTACTGGTTTCTCCGTTGCAGTACCCTCCGTCTCCAGTCTCCAGCCTTCGGTCTCCGGTCTTCCGTCTTCGGTTTCCAGTCCGTCCTCCACATGGTACGCATCGATCTTGTTAAACACCGTAATCGTCGGTTTGTCCAGCGCGCCGAGATCCTTCAGCGTTTCGTTCACCGCGCGGATATGGTCTTCAAAACTCGGGTGGGAAATATCCACCACGTGCACCAGCACGTCGGCTTCGCGCACCTCATCGAGCGTTGACTTAAAGCATTCCACCAAGTGGTGCGGGAGCTTGCGAATGAAACCCACCGTATCGGACAGCAGGAAGGGCAAGTTGCCGATGACCACCTTTCGGACGGTGGTGTCCAACGTTGCGAACAGCTTATTTTCGGCAAAGACATCCGATTTGGCGATCATGTTCATGATCGTCGACTTGCCGACGTTGGTGTAGCCTACCAGCGCCACACGGATCATTTGACCCCGGTTTTTGCGCTGGGTTTCGCTCTGCCGGTCGATCAGCTTGAGCCGTTCTTTCAGCAAGGAAATCTTATTGAGGATCATCCGGCGGTCACTTTCGATCTGGCTTTCCCCGGGTCCGCGCATCCCGATACCGCCTCGCTGGCGTTCCAAGTGGGTCCACATCCGGGTGAGGCGGGGCAGCAGGTATTGCAATTGGGCCAGCTCGACTTGGGTTTTGGCCTGGGCGGACTTCGCCCGACCCGCAAAGATGTCCAGAATCAGGTTGCTCCGGTCGAGGATTTTGACGCCCAGTTCGCGCTCCACGTTCCGCAGCTGCGTCGGCGACAGCTCATCGTCAAAGATGACCATGTCGATTTCTTCCGCTTTCACGAACGACTTGATCTCGTCCAGCTTGCCGGTACCCACAAACGTGGCCCGCTCGGGATGCGCCATTTTCTGCCAGAATACGCCTTTGACCACACCGCCCGCAGTATCCACCAAAAAGGCTAATTCGTCGAGGTATTCCTGTTCTTTTTCCAGTCCTTCGTGGGGCAAGACGATGCCCACTAATACGGCCGTTTCGGGTTTGATCGCCGTGTCGTATATTTTCTCTTTTGCCATGTTGTTCATTCGAAATATGAGCTGTTGTACTCCGGTGAAGCCGGCCGTACCCAGCGGTTGTCATCCAGTTACGTTCCGTGGCACTTGTCGCAAGTGTCGTATGTTGTCGGGGATTGTCGATCGGTATTACATGGCGTACGATGGTAAACGAGTAAACAGTTTACAAAGATAATGGTTTTCGGGATTTATCGTTAATTTTACTGCCCGAGCGGCGGGTTGCGACGTGCACCGCATTGCGAATAGCGAATAGATACCCCATTTTCCTTGCCCTAGTACAGCAGTAGTGATTAAACAGGAGAGCATAGACAAAATACTGGACGCGGCCCGCATCGAAGAGGTCGTCGGCGATTTCGTGGACCTCAAAAAACGGGGCACCTCGCTGATTGGCCTTTGCCCATTCCACAACGAAAAAACGCCTTCTTTCAACGTCTCCGTCAGCAAGGGCATCTTCAAATGCTTTGGCTGCGGCGTGGGTGGCGACGCCGTGCACTTCGTCATGGAGCACGAGAAGTACAGTTATCCCGAAGCCTTGCGCTATCTGGCCGACAAGTACCACATCGAAATCGATGAAACGGAGCGCTCTGCGGAGTCGATGCTTGCGCAAGACCGGCGGGAGAGCCTCCTTATCGTTACGAACTGGGCGGCCAAGTTTTTTCGCGAAGTGATGTGGGACAGCGAGGAAGGCCAGTCCATTGGGCTCAACTACTTCAAGGAACGCGGCTACCGCGATGATATCATCCGAAAATTTGAGCTCGGGTACTCGCCCGAAGGCTGGACCGCGCTCTACGAGCAGGCAAAGGCCGAGGGTTATCGCGAAGAATACTTGGAAGAGACCGGCCTCATCGTCAAGAAAGACGACGACAAGGCCTACGATCGCTTCCGCGGGCGGGTAATGTTCCCCATCCACAACCTCACGGGCAAGGTGCTGGGCTTCGGCGGACGGACCTTGAAATCCGACAAGAAAACGCCGAAGTACGTCAACTCGCCCGAAAGCGACATCTACCACAAAAGTAACGTCCTCTACGGGCTATATTACGCCAAAAAGCCCATTCTGGAAGCAGACAACTGCTACCTTGTGGAAGGCTATGCCGATGTGATTTCCATGCATCAGGCCGGTGTCGAGAACGTGGTCTCCTCCTCGGGCACATCCCTCACCCAAGGACAGATCCGGCTGATCGCGCGCTACACCAAACATGTCACCATCCTCTACGACGGGGACGCCGCGGGCATCAAAGCCTCGCTGCGCGGCACGGACATGCTGCTGGAAGAGGGCCTCAACGTGAAGGTGCTGCTCTTTCCCGAAGGCAACGACCCCGACTCGTACGTGCAAAAACACGGCTCGGCGGCCTTCATCAAATACGTGGACGAAAACCGCAAGGATTTCATCTTCTACAAAACCGATGTGCTGTTGCGCGATGCCGGCAACGATCCCATCAAGCGGGCCGAGGTGATCCGCGACGTGGTGGAAAGCATCGCGTTGATTCCAGACCAAATCAAGGCGTCGGTTTTTCTCCGCGAATGCAGCGTCCTGCTGGATATCCCCGAACGCGCGCTTATTGCCGAGCTCAACAAAATCCGGCTGGGGAACGCAAAACAAAAAGACCGTAGAGCCGAACCGCTCCCCATTCCGGGCACGGTACCGTCCGAAGCCCCGGCCCGCACCGAGCCCACCACCGACCAAGTGTCGCCATCGGTGCTGATGGAACGGGAAATCATCCGCATCCTGTTGCAATACGGTGGGGAGATCGCCAAGTGGGAAACCACTTCCGACATTCCCATCGCACCCTTGCTGGTCAACTCCTTGCACGACGCGACCTTCGGAGACGAGGCCTGTGCCAAAATCATCACCGTCTACCGCGATCATATCGACAAGAACGAGATTCCGGATACCAAGCTCTTTACCAGCCACGCCGATCGGGAGATTGCCGGCCTAGCCGCCTCCTTGCTATCGGCCAAATACAGCCTCAGCCCCAACTGGAACGACGACAAGCGAAAAATACTGGTATCCAGCGAAGCAGACCACCTCGAAGAGCTTGTCTACAGTGCGGTTTACCGCCTTAAAAAACGGATTGTGGAGAATGGGCTCATCAAAATAAGGGAGGAGCTGCAGGACGAAAAGGACGAGAGCAACATGATGGTCCTGCTCTCGAAATACCAGCAACTGAAGGACGCGGCCAAGCTGATCGGCCAAAAGCTGGGCAATATCATCGTGAAATAATGGACAGCCATATCGAACGGGGAAAACAGGCCGAAACTGCCGCAGCCCGGTTTCTGGCCACACGCGGCTACCGCCTTGTCGCGCAAAACTGGCGGTACAAGCACCTGGAAGTGGACATCGTCGCCTACGAGGGAAGCACGCTTGTCTTTGTCGAGGTCAAGATGCGCTCGTCGGCCGCGTTTGGCATGCCCTACGAAGCCGTTTCTGCCGCCAAGCAGGAAAAATTGCGCCGTGCAGCCGAAAGCTATATCGAATCGACGCAGTACGAAGGCGAAATCCGTTTTGACGTAGTTTCCGTGCTTCACTTCGAGCAGTCGCCACCGCAGTTCCGCTTAATCAAAGATGCCTTTTGGCCGGAATAACGGCGCTGAGTGCGGTTCAGCCTCCGCTGGGTTGCACTTTCCCGGCGCTGTGCGCGAAAATATTAAACCTTCACGATCTCATACGGTATGTTTTATCAAAATTGTATGTTTGTAAGCATGAGAGCGATCGCCTTTTCTTTTTTTGCCCTGCTAGCCGTCGCCACGGCATGCGACACGGCACGGCAGGCCGGCAAGTTCCAGTTTGCCACCCCGGAGCCCGGTACGATTGTCAACAAAGGCAATTCGGTGCCGGTGAGGCTTGTTTTTCCCAATGCCGATGCCATTGACTCCGTTATCTATAGCTTGGACGGCCAGGTAATCGCCCGCAAAACGGACAGCGGCTCGGTGACCTTGGATACGGATCGCGTAGCCTTGGGTAGCCGTACACTCAGCGCCCGGCTTTATCAGCAGGGCGAGGAGCAGACCGCGCACAGCAATATTGTCGTGCTGCCCCAGCCGCCGAAGCGCTATGGCTTTGAGGTAATCAACGTGTTTCCGCACGACCCGCAAGGCTTCACCCAAGGCTTGGAATACGAAAACGGCATCCTCTACGAGAGCACCGGACAAACTGGCCGGTCGACCTTGCGGCGCGTCAACTACCAAACGGGCGAAATCCTGCAACGCGTGGACTTAGCCGCCGACCAGTTTGGCGAGGGTCTTACCGTGGTGGGCGACCGCCTCATCCAGCTTACCTGGCGCAACGGTATCGGGCTGGTGTATAACAAAAATACGTTCCAGCGAATAGCCCAGTTCAACTACGGCGAGAGCAAAGAAGGCTGGGGGATATGCTATGACGGTACGCGCCTGATCAAATCAGACGGCACCAACCGCTTGTATTTCCTCAACACGGACACCTATGCCGAGGAAGGGTATATGGAGGTCTATAACCACCGCGGTCCGGTAGACCAGCTCAATGAGCTCGAATATATCGACGGAAAAGTCTATGCCAATGTGTACCAAGAGGATATCATTGTCATCATCGACCCCAATACCGGCGTGATCGAAGGTGAGATAAACCTGATTGGCATCTATCCCGAAAAGGAGGCGATGGCGTATGATAACGAACTCAACGGCATTGCCTACGACCGGGGGGGCGACCGGCTGTTCGTGACGGGAAAGAACTGGAGTAAGCTGTTTGAAATCAAGCTGATCGAGCGCTAACACCCGGGTACCATACCGACGGACAGCAAGCCTGGGCCTTCGTAGACTAATTTTGCGGTGATGTGGAGTACCCTTCGCTATATTTTTAAGTACCAGCAGAAAAACATCGACCGCTGGATGCTGTATGCCAGCCTGGCCAGCACGTTGCTGGTCTTGTTCCACATTGGCTACAACACCAACGCCGACACAGCCCGCACACTGGATACACTCGTCATCGTTTTATTTTATGCGATGATGGCATTAAGTGCCTGCCGTACGTTGCTGTCGGTTTGGGCCAGCGGGCGGACGGGCCCCACATTCTACGGCGGACTCGTCTTGTTGGTGTATTTTCTGGTTATCGGCACGGCGCGCACCTTGGGTCCTGGCGTAGACGAACTTGACTTCCTTCGACACAACGAATGGATCTATCTGGGCATATTCGTGGTATTCCTCACCGAACTATCCAAAAGCAGCCTCTTTTTCGACTCCCTGTACTTCAACCCCACGATACTTTTCGTCATTAGCTTTCTGGTACTCATCCTTGCCGGCACCTTGTTGTTGCTGTTGCCGAAAACGATGGTGACGGGTTCGCTGGGCTTTGTCGACGCGTTGTTTATGTCCACCAGTGCCGTTTGCATCACGGGCCTCTCGGTCGTGGACATCGCCACCCAGTTTACCCGCTTTGGGCAAACGGTGATCCTCGTGCTCATGCAGGTTGGCGGCTTAGGCATCATGACGTTCACGGGGTTCTTCGGATATTTTTTCTCGGGCGGGTTCTCGTACAAAAACCAGTTGATGTATGGCGAGATCCTCGGGCAGAACAAGGTCGGCTCAGTCGTGCAGACCCTATTGACGATTGTGGCCATCACGTTGCTCTTTGAGGCTGTGGGCGCGGTCATGCTCTACGTGTCGGTCGACAGCAGTTTGTTCCAAAACCGGGAGCAACGCTTATTTTTCTCGATTTTCCATACCGTTTCGGCCTTTTGCAATGCGGGTTTCACGACCCTTCCAGGAGGCATGCAGCATGACGGCCTGCGCTTTGCCTACCCGGTTCACCTCATCATAGGCACGCTGTTTTTGCTGGGCGGCCTGGGTTTCGGCATAGTCCTCAACATCTACACCTTTGCGAAGCGCTGGGCCATCCAGTTCTTCCGGCGCTTGGTGTGGGGCAAACCGTTTAAACACAAAGCTTGGGTTATCAGCTTCAACTCGCGCTTGGTGGCGTGGTCTACGCTGCTGCTGGTGGTCGGCGCCACTGTCGCCACGTTCGTGCTGGAGTACGACAACACCCTGCAGGTCCACGAAAGCCTGTTTGGCAAGTGGGTAACGGCATTCTTCATGGGCAACACCCCCCGTTCGGCAGGCTTTGCCACGGTCGACGTCACTTCGCTGTCCGTCAGCACCTTGTTAGTCTTGGTCCTGATGATGTGGATTGGCTCATCACCCGGATCAACGGGCGGCGGCATCAAGACCACGACCTTCGCCGTGGCCGCCCTAAACATCCTGAGCTTAGCCCGCGGGAAGGAACATCTGGAAATATTCAAACGGCGCATCGCCACGGAAGCGACCAACAAGGCGTTTGCAATCATCGTGCTTTCCTTGCTAGCCATCGGCTCAACGGCGTTGCTGCTGTCCGTGACGGATGGCGACAAAGCTACAGAAGCCCTCGTCTTTGAAAGTTTCTCGGCCTATACCACCAGTGGGCTTAGCCTGGGCATAACGCCCTTGCTTAGCAACGGCGGTAAGCTGGCTTTGGCGTTGAGCATGTTCGTCGGCCGTGTCGGTATGCTGACCCTGCTGGTGGCACTCGTGAAGAACACGAAAAACAAAAGCTATACCTATCCGCAGGAAAATGTCCTCTTTTAAAACTTGTCAATTATGAAATACATCGTATTAGGCCTAGGCAATTTTGGGAAATCACTCGCTATCCGCCTCACGGAGCTGGGCCACGAGGTCATTGGCGTAGACAACAGCCTGACGCGCGTCGAGTTGCTGAAAGAGAAGATTACCCATACCGTTTGCATGGACACCACCGATGCGGACGCGATGGACTCCCTAC